>NZ_WHOA01000040.1 GCF_013141715.1 Paenibacillus phytorum
ACACCTCTTAGATTCAGACAGATAATAAATCTAATAAATCGAAGAGGTGCCGGCGCCATGAGTGTGAAGAGACAACATTACAATGAGACGTTTAAACGTGAGGCGGTAAAGTATGTGCAGGAACAAACAAAGTCCCTGGAGCAGATCGCTGACGATCTGAATGTTAATCCGGCTACGCTGAGAAACTGGGTGGGAAAATATCGAGAGTTTGAACACGAACCTGTTAATCAGTGGGAGACTCTTCGCCAACAATCCCACCTCCTTGATGAACAAAAGCGCGAAATTGATGACCTGAAAGAAGAAATAGCCATCCTAAAAAAGGCCATGCACATCTTCAGCAAAGAAAAGAATTAAGGTTCCAATTCATCGAAGATCATCGCTCTGAGTTTCGATTAGAGAAGATGTGCAGCGTATTCAAGGTGTCCCGGAGCGGCTTTTATAAGTGGAAATCCTCAGCGCCTTCTCAGAAGGAATTACACAAAGAGAAGCTTACAGAGCGTATTAAATGGCACTTCTATGACTCTGACGAAATCTATGGCAGTCCAAGAATCCATAATGATCTGGTCAAGGAAGGCTGGACCGTATCGAAACGCACTGTTGGTCTCATCATGCGCGAAAAGGGGCTCCGCTCGTGCATGGCGCGAAAATTCAGAGTCACTACAACCGACTCCGATCACGATAACTCAATTGCCCCAAATGTCCTTGAACAAGACTTCTCAGCAACGAAGCCAAATGAAAAATGGGTAGCCGACATTACTTATATTCCATGTCGACAAGGCAAGCTCTACCTCGCCAGTATCTTGGACCTGTACACGAAACAAATCGTTGGATGGAAGCTAAGCGACCGAATGACAACAGATCTTGTCATGGATGCACTGAAACAAGCTTATGTATCAAAGAAGCCCGGAAAAGACTTGATTCACCATTCTGACCGAGGCTCTCAGTATACCTCCAGCGATTACCGAGAGCAGCTAGAGAGCTATGAAATAAAGCCCAGCATGAGCCGAAAAGGAAACTGCTATGACAATGCCTGTATCGAGGCTTTTCATAGCGTTTTAAAGCGTGAGTTCATCTACAGCAAACCAAAATTCAAGACGAAGCAAGAAGCGCAGCAAAAGCTCTATCGGTATCTTGAGTTCTTTTACAACAGAAAGAGGTCTAATAGTACAATTGGTTACATGTC
>NZ_WHOA01000041.1 GCF_013141715.1 Paenibacillus phytorum
ACATCCAGCGGATTCCCTTGACTATCCTTCAATTGCAGCTTGACTTTAACCGTCTGGAACGCAATTACGGCGTCAGTTTCGGTATTCTGTTCCTTTTCCTTGTGCGTTCCTTCATAAGTCATGTCAAACGTATAGGAGCCAGGCAACAATTCCTTGCTAATCTCACCGCCGCTTGTAGTTCCGATAGTCCGCCAGTTTCCAGCATAGTAGCTCGCACTGCCGACATCCAGCGGATTCCCTTGACTATCCTTCAATTGCAGCTTGACTTTAACCGTCTGGAACGCAATCACCGCGTCAGCCCCCGTATTCTGCACCTTCTCCTTGATTGTACCTTCATATTTCATCGAAAAGGTGTAGCTCTTATTCGGCAATGTTTTACTTACAGATCCGGAGGCATCCGTTGTGCCAAAATCTTTCCATCCTCCGTCGTAGTAACTGACTACCCCTCCACTGAGTGGATTTCCGCTGCTGTCTTTGAGTTGAACCTTAACAGCTGTCGACGACAGCGTAAAACTAACCATTTGAGGAGACTCAACATTCCCTGCTAGATCAATTGACTTATAACTCACTTTGACTTGGCCTTGCTTATCAAATGTAATCGGCGATGTATACAGCTGCCATGTAGTCCCGTTATCCAGACTGTACACGGTATTGGTTACAGTCGATGAGCTATCGCTGCTATTCAATGTAACCGTGACCGGACTTGCGTACGTCCCATTCGGTCCATCCGGTTGCAAAGGCGATAAGCTTGCTGTAGTAACTGGAGCTATTTTATCGATATTGCTTACCACATAACTGGTTTCATCGGAAACGTTGCCTGCGGCATCCGTTGCTTTTGCATACAAGGTGTTGTTGTCCGAAACGGCGATAGGACTTGTATATGCTGTCCATGCACCGCTTGCGCCCAGTTTATATTCTTTGACTGCTGCGTTAGTTGGATAGCCGATCGTTACGATAACGTCCGTGTTGGTCGGTGTTGTCTTATCTGCAGTAAAGGTAGGATCAATAACCAGTGGGCGAGTCACTGTAACTCCAATAGTGTTCGTTCTGATCGTCGTTCCACCTAAAGTGATATCGGCAAAAACGTTCGCTGTTCCCGCCTTGAGCGCTTTAGCCTGCCCATACACAACGGACAGAACAGTCGGGTCGCTGCTTGTGAAGGAAGTGGTGCCCCCTGCCAAGATGGCCGGCAGTCCATTCACCAGAGTGCCGGAACTGATGACCGGCTCACTTTGCTCCTGTTCCAGCGTAACCTTTGCCATCGAAATGGATGCTTGAGCTAGCGGAACGGGCAGTTTGAATAAGATTGGCCCCGATGTATAGTAGATGCTGCCGTCCACACCCAAGTCCATCAAATTCGTCTGGGTATCTACAAGTTTACGCGCTTTCATGGTGACGGGATCGATTGCAGTCACATAACGAGCAATTGTTGTATACAGCAGTCCGTCTTGCCCCCAACGTAAATAAAAGGATCGCCATGTGCTGCCACCGCTTGCATTCGGGTAAAGCAGCTTACTTTTCATAACCGCATTGGTGCCGGGATTCATCGCATAGATAGCAGAAATCTGCCCCCCTTGATCGTCCTTCCCCCATGCGCCGCCCCATAACAGTCCGTCAGGACCGAAAGACAAACCGCCGAGTAATCTTGGGGACGTCAAGCCAGGGATGACGGGTACAAACTCATCCAGCTTGGTACTTGTTGCTACATCCCATTTGAACAGTTTGGCCACCGCTGTGGTTGGCGTCGTTGTGCCGAGCCCCCCTTCGATGGAGGTGCCACCGTAGACAACGCCGTCTTTATAGGCAAGCGCAATGATACTTTGATCTTCTACAACGTTACGAGTTGACGTCCACTTATCCGTCGTTTCATTGTAGATGGTCAAGCTGCCGCCCATATTGCCGTAGACCGGTACCGTTCCGATAAACAGCTTGTTATCGCCAGAAGCAAACGCATAAGGCCGATCTTGACTCTGCGGAATTGTGTAAACAAGCCCTGGATTGTTCGCTTTTGTTTCCCCATAGTTATAAGGCAGGCTTGCATCGTAACGGTAAACGCGCGCTCCACCATAAGCGCCGAAATAGGTCTTGCCATTCAAAAAGCCGATCTCCTCCACTTGATGGGGAGATTTAGGGGATGAGGCTTGCACATCGTAGCTTTGAGTGGATTCATTGAACACGCTCATCCCATCAATGTAACCGCCGAGATAGAGCTTATGATCAGGGCCTTCCGCCATACTTTGAATATTGACACCGTCTCTTGCCATAGCCACTTGGAAGGTTTGTATAGAATTATCGTTCGGATTATAGAGCGTGTATTTGCCGTTATCGTACAGCGTAGCCAACACTTGGCCGACGCCAGGTAAAGTGATCCAATCGATAGCTTTGCTCCCAGCTACGGGAAGTGTATCCTGCGCTGTCACAGGCCCTACCGTATTCGTTGAGACATTATACGCCCACAAATTGTTCGAAAATTTATTGCGGTAATAAAGCAGATTGGCGTCATAAGGTGACGGAGGTGAGATTTTGCCGTCAAATGCCTCTGGAGCCGTATAGGCAATTTGCTTCTTCACTTCGAACGTCAGTTCGTTTACGACGGCGAGAGATGTACCATGTGCAATGTAAAGCAGTCCGTTGTAAGGAGAAATGTTGTGCACGAAATCATCCATGCCCGTGAATGGCAATTGGATCTCAATTTTTTCTCCGCTATTCCGGTCCATTCGCATCAAATGCTTTTTTGAACCGATTCCGACATACAAGTACTGGTCAGTAACCCCGGCTCCCCGAGCATATTGCTCGGTTGGATGCATGCTGCCCAGATCGGCAAACAAACTCGTATTGGTATCATAAGTAAAGACCTTGGCGTTCGGATAAGTAGAGCCGTATATGAGACCATTAGAACTTGCGTCCAAATCCCATAAGAAATTATTGGAGGGATTGTTCCCTATTAATGTGACCTTTTGGGAGACTGGGTCGTACTTCCAAAACATTCGATTGTTGGTGGCACCAAAATAGACCTTATGATCCGCCCCAACCGTAACCGCCCAAGTTTCCGTCGTACCGGGGACCGGTTCCGAGTGATTGATGACTCCCGTCGCAGCATCAACGGCATAGAACGTCCCCGGATTGCCGTTGGCTACGAAATAGAGCTCGCCGTTCCCTATCGCTCCCCCTAAGGTTGTCGCCGTGAGCGTCGCTTTGCCTAAATCGACGGGGGCGCCATACTTAAACGGTAATTTAAGCGCGTCACCTTTATAAGAAAATGAAACATCATCAAAATAGGCTTTGCTAAGAGTCGCTACACCGGAATACAACAAAACCTTCGCTGTGGTCGCGTTATCTGGAGCTATACCCTCTATTTTGAGTTGGCTCCATGTATTCAGCGGTGTACCATATGAAACGGAGGATGTTCCAATTTCGCTGCCTGATGAATTATAAAATTTCAAATAAAGATTCACGGCTCCTCCGGATACTAAGTAAATACTGGCATTCGCTTCATATATGCCGTCCGGCTTCACACTGATCGCTTGGGTGCCCAGCCCAACAGCTTTGTCCGTATAAGTGTCATCAATCAGTAGACTGGACAACCCGCTGTTCTGCTCCGCCTTACTTATCGACACTGAGCTTGCGGGCGTACCTGAGAACAACCCCCAACCAGGAATAGTTGCTCCGGAAGTAGGATCTTCAAATCCGGGATTGATCACGGCAATTGTATCGGCCACGCGGTAAAACTGGGTCTCGTCTACATAGGCCGTCATTAAAACTCCTGTCGAACCATACACGAAGACCGTTGCAAAGGCGGCATCTGATGGTGCAATACCCTGTACCCGAATATCCAGCCACTTGTTTAACGGAGGTGCGGAGATGGTAGAAGTCGCCTGTTTGTTCAAGGGTTGCCCCGCAGTGTTGTACCAGCGAATCCAAAGCGTGGGAGCTCCCGTAAAACTTTCAACATACAATTTAACTACAGCTTCGTATGATTTACCGGGCGTGACGGCCAGCTTTACACTTTCCGCTCCAAGCGCCCCTGTCTGTGTTTTATCAATCTTCATGCTTCTATTGCCTGCGAATTTGGTCGTTTCAGACATCGAAAGACCTGTTTGTATACCGCCAGAAAAATAACCCCAACTCGGAATCTTACCTGATACCAAATCTTGCTCAAATCCGGAGTTGGGCACCGGAATGATCTCCGCCGCCTCAGCGGCTCGTACGTTGGAGGGCAAGTAAAAAGCTAAGCATAGCAAAGCTAACAATCCCAACAACCATTTCGAAAACGTACTTCTACCAACCATGGATATAGCCATTTTCATCATCCTTCTTCAAAATTCTACCCGATTCGGTAGTGGGTGTGGTGATAGGCGAGATTGATGTATCACCCGTGTGAAATCGCTTACATTTTGTATATAAACGAACTAATAAAAAAAAGTTAGTAACCTGACCAGTCATGGAGCATGATAACCCTATTTTTAAATGGAAAATGGCTGGAAGTATCTATAACACTCTCATGGACTGGTAGGATTTGATGAAGGAAACCGAGGTACGCATCAACAATGAATGGCATTGAACAACTTGCACAATATTGGCTTTGAGCGTTTCTTTGGGGATCGTATACGAACAGCAGTGATTACAAAATTTCAAAAGATACAGGTACAGCACTTACTTGTTTCTCAGCTTCCCCTCCTAGCTCTTTCCCGTAATCAATGAGAACGCCTAATACGTCTCGCGGAGTTTCGCGAAGCAATTCGTAAGCAACTGTCATAGAGGGTAAAACCATCTCATGCGTGATAAGTGTTTGGATGGAAATCCGTCGTTCCGCAAGTAAACGGATAAATTCCGCCATGTTGCGACCTTCCGTCCAACGTACGTAACCGATCGGATAATCGACGCCCTTGCTTTCGTAGCTATCATGGTACCGCCCAGGACCACCAGCGCGTGAAATGAGCACCTGCGCCTCTTTGGCAAACATCAACTCCCGATCGAAGTCCATCTTCACATCGCCAACAATGACGATTTTCCCCCTGTCGCGAATCCAGCGAAGGGCCTGATCAATGATGCCGGAATTGGCACCATTGGCGCAGATGATGACCGCATCAACACCTTCATGCTGATGTAACGAATCGATGGTACGGTTAACATCCTGTACATTGTCACATACTTGAACGGCACAGGCTTCCGAAAGCTTGGCGCAGCGTTCCGCCAACAAATCAAGCCCGATTACCCTGCTGCCGGAAACGTCTGCAATCCGACATACGATTTGTCCCAGTATACCTAGTCCAACCACGACAACCGATTCTCCAAAACGCAAATCCGCTTGCCGCAGCGCATGAATGGCGATGGCACCGAGTCCGACGAAGGACGCTTCTTTCGAGCTGCATTCATCTGGAAGCGGAACAACTAAATGCTTAGGAACCACTAAGAATTCCGCATGCTTAACATAAGGAGAGCCGTAACAAGCAACTCTCTGCCCTACCTTCACATGGGAGACGCCTTCCCCAATTTCCCGCACAATTCCCATTGCACTGTAACCAAGTTGAATGGGAGTATCGGTCATCATGTTTTTCAGCAGCAGCTCTGTGCCTGAACTAATTGCGGAATAGCAGGTTTCAACACGCACATGGTTCGTTTCAACCGTAGGCTCTTCAATGTCTAAGACTTCAACCTTGCCTTTCAAAGAAATAACTGCTTTCATCTCTTCCCTCCTTTCATTATTGGTATTTATCTGGATCATATTATTCATGTTAAGCGATAGTAAAAGGACTGTCAAACCTTTTTTCATAAGCATTTCGTCCTTTTTTTTCTGCAAATAGATTTAGATAAGTATCAAATAAGAACCAATGATTATGATATAATTAACTTTAAGATAGGGGTTGACTAGCATGAAGAATGATATGCTCTCTTCTCTGCTGGAAACAGCCGAGTTAAAAGTGTTAAAGTTTGATATCCATCGCCGTCGCGAGATGAACTACCGGAACCGTGTATTTCAAGAGTATTACATGATGACCTATGTGAGAAAAGGCTCGGCCAAACTCAGGGTTCAGGACAACATCTATGTCATTGAACCGGGATCCGTCATTTTTATCCCTACTTTTCTGGAACACGACCAATATAAAGATAGTGATGAGGAAACCGAGTTTCTCTGGTGGCATTTTACTTACAAGATTCAGAATGTGATCGATGTGCTGCCGTTTTTACAGATCCCTTATATCTATCCGCTGAAAAATCACAAAAAATTCGAAGCCGTCTTCGACGAATTCATACTCTCCACCACAAGGGAAGGCCATATCCCTAACATCATTTTGCAAAAAGCAAAATCTCTTGAATTGCTTTATTTGTTATTGGATAATGCTTTGGGAAGTGCGAATACCACCGATTTGAGACAGCAGTCTCGAAGCTTTTTGTCCATCTTATTGAAGATTGTCACTCAGCCCGAAGCTTCTCTTTCATTATCGGATTTAGCCAAGGATTTACATATGAATCCCACCTACGTAAGCAACCACTTCAAAGAGATGTTCGGCAAATCGCCCATCCTGCTGCATCGGGAAATTAAAATCGTCAAAGCAAAATCGCTTTTGGAAATGCAAGAAATGAACATTACCGAAATCAGCAGCACCCTTGGATTTAACGACCTCCAAACCTTTACCCGCCTTTTCAAGAAATACACGGGCATTTCTCCCATTCAATACAAGCGTTTGTTTGATAAAAATATTTAAACATGTTTCCAGCTGCACTACCTGTATAAGTGTTAAACTTCAGCAAAGTTGTGCTCTATTTTTGTAAATCCGATACCTATACACTAATCTCGAGGGTAAATAAACCTGTTCGAGGAGGTAGGAAAATGGAAACACTGCGTATCGTTTTCACAGAAAAACAAAAGGTTGAGGTCCGAAAAGAAACGTTCGATCCTGCACTCGGTCAGACCGAAATTTTATGTGCCGCTCTATGCTCCCTGATTAGTACAGGGACAGAGCTACAATGCCTTAGAGGTGTTTTTGACCCCGATACCAACTGGTCGGACTGGGTTAAGTATCCTTTCTATCCCGGTTATTGTATGGTGGCTGAAGTGCTAGAAATTGGCCCTAAAGTTAAGGGGATACAAAAAGGGGATCGCGTATTTGTCGAGAATTCGCATTCGCAATATTTTAAAACAGATGCCAAGCATGCCTATCTTCTTCCGCAGAATATCAGCGCCGAGCAAGGCGTATGGATCAATCTTTCCAAAACAACACAGCTTGGTGTAAGAAGAGCAGAGCTCCAGCTAGGGGAAACTGTAGGCGTCATCGGTCTTGGACTTCTTGGACAGTTGGTTACCCAATATTTATATCTATCTGGGGTCAAAGAGATTTTCGCCATCGATCCTGCAGAGAGCCGTTTGCAACTGGTTGGGCAACGACCAGGCATTCATTTGCTGCCCATGGATGCAGGAAAAGCACTTGAAGAAATCAACCATAAAACGGATGGCAGAATGCTGGATGTTATCTTCGATATTACCGGACATCCGGCCGTTCTAGCCCAAGCCACTCGGCTCGTTAAACCTTTGGGACGAGTTATTTTGCTGGGAGATACAGCAACGCCTTCTGAGCAGGAAATGGGCCGAAATGTTGTGTCCAATTCCGTTTCCATTCTGGGCATCCACGCCCAAATGAATTACAACGGTTGGAATCATCCCGAAATTGCCGCTTTATTTTTAAGTTATATCGCGCAGGGACGAATGGACGTGTTACCTTTGATTACCCATCATTATTCACCATCAGAAGCCCCGCAGGTGTACGATTCATTGGTGCAAAATCGTAGTTCTGCCATGGGCGTTCTGTTTGATTGGACGAAATTAATGGGAGGAAGCGAAATGTGAAATCACAGTTGAGGGTAGGACTAATTGGATGCGGGGCCATTTTACAGCGCCGCCATTTGCCTGAGTACCTAGCACATAAGGATGTAGTCATTGTAGCTGTATGTGATCCAAATTTGGAACGCGCACAAGAAGTCGCTAGGCAGTTTGGTATACCGAATGCCTACGAAACACATCAACAACTGCTGCATAGTGGCGGGATTGACGCTGTTTCCGTATGTACGCTGAATCATCTTCACAGCTCCGTGTCCATAGAAGCTATGGAATTGGGCATTCACGTACTGGTCGAAAAGCCGATGGCCACCTCTCTGAAAGAAGCGGAAGCTATGATTCGCACGGCCAAAGAGCAGAATGTATTTTTGATGGTCGGCCACAATCAAAGGTTTATGCCAGCACACCGCAAAGCGAAAGACATTTTACAATCCGGAAAATTAGGCAAGGTGTTAAGCTTTAGTACGATATTTGCTCACTCGGGACCCGAACATTGGAGCATAGACGGCAAAAACAGCTGGTTTTTCAACCAGGAGCATGCCTTTTCCGGAGCATTGGGTGATTTAGGCATCCATAAAGCGGATTTGATCCACTGGCTGTTGGAAGACAGTATCACGGAAGTCTCAGCATTTTGCTCAACGCTGCATAAGCCTACGAACGTGGATGATCACTCGATCATATTATTGAAAACAGCAAGCGGAACCGTAGGCTCGTTAACAGCCAGCTGGACCAATTATGCAAATGAAATTAACGCCACTACGTTATACTGCGAAAAAGGTACATTGAAAATCGGAACCGATGACCGTTTCGGGGTAATCATTGAATACTCAGACGGTACGAAGGATTACCATGAAGTCGGGGCATTGCAAACCAATAAGACTGGGGAACAGCATAATTCGGGCGTTATTCATCATTTTGTCGATGGTATTCTGTCTGGAAGCGGCCATGAAATTACCGGAGTGGATGGGTATAGAGCGCTTCAGACCATACTTGCGGGTATGGAATCCCAGCAATTGAAGAAAGTCGTCGTTATTCCGGAGCTGGCGGAAATTAATTAATTCTTTTCTACAATGTAAAAAAGTGCCCCTCCCACGCGATTGCAATGAGAGTGGCACTTTTGTTATTACGTGGAAGGAGGGCATACAGTCGCTAAGTAATGGTTACATAGGAAACTACCCGATAATCCGGCCAGTACCATTTAAAGTTAAACTCCAACGATGGATCGAAGATGCATCATTTCGTTTACCCAAGCTCCCTGGTTACCACCTGGCAGTTGGCCCGCAAGTCAATGGTATGGATCAGCTATATTCCTCCTACTTATCTGCTGTAGTCCGTCTTCAGAGAGGCTTTTATCAGCCGTCGAATTCCATTATATGGGAGACCTCCCATTCCCACACGGATGGCTTCTTCATGGACGATGACCGTTCTGGGTCCTTCACCCTTTCGCTTCAACAAGAAGGATCACATCAGGCAAAAATTTGGTTGGCGGATTTGACGTCTGACATCCGAAAGCGCCCGGACACACTTGTTAGTTATACGAAAGGGATCTATTTGCAGCTCTACCAAACTGTTCAACAAATCGGTAAAGAAAGCGGTATTCCCGCATTCAAACAGGAAATGGCGTTGGGGACATACGTAGAGCGTTTATATGCTTGTCAGACACTGGAGGAGTTACAACTACTGCTAAGTGGTGAGCTCGAAATTCTTTTTGATTATCTGGAGTCACGCCGAGGCAACTCGATTATCCGTCGAATTACATCGAGCGAAATTATCGGAATCGCCAACTCTCCTTGACCGAAATCAGTGAGTATGTGGGCGTTACAATACCCCACTTGTGTTCCGTTTTTAAGGAAGGTACCGGTATGACAATCAAACATTTCCTTTCCGAATATCGGATCGATCGGGCTAAAGAGCTTTTGGCTAACAAGGAGCTCAAGCTGTTTGATATTGCCTTGCAGGTGGGCTATGGGGACGGAGAATATTTCAGCAAAATATTTAAAAAAATAACCAACCTGCAGCCTTCCGAATACAGGAAAAGGATCGCCGATGTTTAATGCCCTCAATCGTATTCTTCTTAAGATGAGATTGAAGCAGAAGCTGCTGCTGTCTTACCTGCTGCTCATCCTGCTCCCGATTCTCTATCTTCAATTCTATGCATCCGGCAAGGTGGCGGGCATTATTCAGGAAATGGTGAGCTTTTCGTTAAATCAAAGCTTTAGCCAGACTCATTCTTTTCTTACTTATAAATTGAAACGCATTACCGACGTTTCGGATCTAATCGCTTTAGACGAGAATCAGATGACCCGTATACTGACACGAAACGTGGCCGATTACAGCCTTCACGATCAGCTGCAGGACGGAAATAAGCTAAGTCAGTTTCTTTCTTCTTTCCGTGACGGCACGGATGTAAGTACTATTCGACTCTTTCTGCCGGACGGTTTCCTGTTTGCTAATGAAGGCAGCAGCATGTTCCGATTAGAAGATGCTCTAAACACGACATGGTATGCTAAATTGATCACTTCGAGGGTTAAGCTCATGTGGTTCTCCTCACATGATTATCCAACCCAAGCCACCGATTCTACTCCAGTCATATCCCTAGTCCGTCTCATCCGCCATCCCGACCACTATAACGATACGATCGGCATTCTGCGATTGGATATGGATGAACAAATGCTAAAAGAGATCGTTTCCCGTGCCAACACGGTTAAGAATAGTCTAACTTATTTGCAGAGCAGTGATGGTCTGGTTCTGATCGCCTCGGACGATGCGCTCCTGAAGCAACATCTTCCATCTGAAGGCTCCGTATCTCCAGTATTTCAGAATACCAACAGCAGTAATACGCAGATTATGAATGGCAAAAGGCTAGAATTCCACCAAATGCAAATTCCGCAAACTGACCTGACCATGGTTACGGTTATTCCACATCAAGAAATTGTGTCCAAAAGCACGCGCCTCCAACAAGAGCTCCTAGTTAGTTTGCTTATCGTCGGACTGCTGGCCATTGGACTTGCCCATTTTATCTCACTTCATATGACAAGGCGAATTACTCACTTGAGCCAAAAGATGAAAGCCATGGAGGCTGGATTCCTTGAACCTATCATAAAACCGTCGGGGGATGATGAGGTTGGAGAATTGATCCAAAGTTATAATTATATGTCGCAACAGCTGGCTTTGTTAAAGGATGTCGAAGTAAAGGCAATCAAATCGGAATTGAAGGCTCTTCAATCCCAGATCAATCCCCACTTCTTATACAATACACTGGATCAAATCAATTGGATGGCTCAATTCGGGATGAACGACCAAATCGCCGCCCTTGTACACTCGCTAGCCGGATACTATAAGCTCACTCTGAGCAACGGACAGGATATCATCACCATTGGGCACGAGCTGAAGCTGGTCGCCTATTATGTTGAAATCCAAAATATTCGCTTCGAACAAAGAATCGAGCTTAACTTACAGGTCGATGAGGAATTTCAACAGGGACTCATTCCAAAGCTAACCCTTCAGCCAATCATCGAGAACGCCATTCTACACGGAATTTTAAGGAGCGAAAATCGTGAGGGAAGCATTACGGTAACCTGCGAACGCCAGGAAGATCGGATTGTCCTGTCAGTCATTGACGATGGGGTTGGAATGGATGAAAAGCATCTGGAAACACTTCGATCCGGCAACAAGATCATTAACCCCTCCGGCAGCGGCTACGGGATCCGTAACGTTCAGGAACGAATTAAATTATACTATGGTGAAACATTCGGATTGCAGTTTTTCAGTTCACCGGAGATGGCTTGATCGTCGAAGTACATATACCGTTAATTGTGGAATCGAATTCCTTATGAAGGAATATCATGAAACGCTCGTAACTTCGTGAAATATTAAAAAGATCGTTCTCCACTTTTGCAAAAAAAAAGCAAAAAGTGAAGATGCGATCTTTTATTTTTTGACCAGAGCCGGGCAACAATTGCTTGCTGATCTCGCCACTTTGGATTGGACTACAAATCTTGAATCCGATGTTTATTCTGCTGCCGAAACTGCCCAGGCCTGATCCCAGTCGCTCTCTTAAAGACTACACTCATATATTCTGTATGTTTAAAGCCGATGCGTTCGGCGATGACAGCTAAGGAAAGTTTAGTATCTAGGAGTAGTTTTTTTACAAGCTTTAGTTTTACATTTATGATTTCATCATGTGGTGTGCGACCCAATGCTTTCTGAAATCGGCTTTCCAATATACGGCGCGATACCTTAAGTTGTTCGAGAATATCTTGAACTTGAATATCATCATAGGCATGATTGCGAATAAAACGTACGGCATCGGATACCATTTTGTCCTCTATAGCAAGAACATCTGTTGACAATCGAACATGAACATTTAAGGGTTCAATCAAGTGCATTTGCGCCCCTATTACTTCGCCTGACATCATACGCTCGAGTAACTCCGCTGCTTGGTAGCCTGTTTTGACGGCATTCGTTTTGATGCTGGATAAGGGAGGATTAGATAATTCGCACAAGAGCTCGTCGTCATCCACACCTAGGACAGCCACTTCATCAGGAACGGCAATCTGAGCAATCCGGCAAGCCTCGAGAAGCTGTTGGCCGCAAATGTCATAGCACGCCATTATCCCTATCGGCTTGGGTAGGTCATACAACCATTGGACCAGCTTGTCTCTTTCTGTCTTCCATGATTTTTCAACTAATAGATTTTCAGAGGCTTCATAAATATGGCAATAATGACCTCTCTCCGCAAGACATGCCGCCAAATAGGTGCATCGTAAGTTAGACCATCGAAAACGAGAGTCCCCATAAAACCCTATATGTTTAAATCCACGTTCGAGAAAATGCTCTGCAGCCAATTGGGCAATGGATTGATCATTCGTCTCTACATAAGGAAGGCTCGGAATCATTCTTGAGGCACTGAGATCTACGGTTGGAAGACCCGCGTCCTTAATAAACCGAGCGGTTTGCTCGTTCTCGATACGGGCGATAATGCCATCTCCCTGCCACTCACGCAGCCAAGTCAAATCGGTGTTATTTCGGCTATATTCACTGAGAAATATCGACCAAGGACGATTTTCACGCAAATAGGTGTTTATCCCACTGAGAAGTCCACGAGCGTACCCATTCGAGGTTTCAATTAATAGAGCGACCTGTTTTTGCTGTGGATTCGTTATCGATACATTTTCGTTGAATCCTGATGTGAATAAACTCATTAGTAAACAACCCCTTTTTCACACTACTTATTAATATATGGTTATATTTCACTATTTACAACTATGAAAGATAGGTGAAAAATCTCATTTTAAAAAGCAAATAATCTCATCGACTTCTTTTGTTTTTTGGTCTAAAGTCAAGCTATAAACGGAATATGACAGGAGGATCCAACTGTGTCTTCAAAAATACGAGTCGCTATTGTCGGTTTAGGCTTTGGGTCAGAATTTATTCCAATCTATCAAAATCATCCCTATGCGGAAATGTACGCCATCTGTCAAAGAACAACGGATAAATTGAATCAGATAGGTGACCATTTCGGTATTGAAGTTAGGTATTCCAGTTTTGATGAAATGTTGAAGGATGACAACATTGATGCCGTGCATATTAATTCTCCAATCCCTAACCATGCCGAGCAAAGCATTGCAGCATTGATGGCAGGCAAGCATGTTGCTTGTACGGTCCCTATGGCAACGACTGTTGAAGATTGCAGGCGAATTGTTGAGGCTGGGCAGCTGTCTGGGAAAAATTATATGATGATGGAAACCTGCGTTTACACCCGCGAATTTCTATATGTGAAAGCTTTGCGAGACAGCGGCCAACTTGGGCGGATTCAGTTTCTACGCGGAGCTCATCAACAAGAGATGTCAGGCTGGCCTGGCTACTGGGAAGGACTTCCACCCATGCATTATGCGACGCACGCGGTTAGTCCATTGCTCGCTCTTGCCGGCAAGGAAGCAGAATTCGTCTCATGCTTGGGTTCTGGCCAAATAGCTGACAATCTTGCTGCAAAATACGGGTCACCGTTTGCAGTCGAATCCGCGTTATTCCGACTTCGTGACTCCAACCTTGCCATGGAGGTTACGCGTTCTCTATTTGAAACCTCACGCGAATATGTTGAAAGCTTTGACGTTTATGCGGATCAAATGAGCTTTGAATGGCAGCAGTTAGAGGGTGAAGAACCTGTTATCTTCATAGGTGAGAACGCTAAGCGGGTTGAAATTCCAGATTATGCAAATTTGCTTCCAGAAGGCATACGTAAATATACGCTGGAGGGTGTCTATGATTCGGCAGATAATGTACATTTATCCTTCAAACAAGGGAACGGGCATGGTGGCTCCCATCCGCATTTGGCACATGAATTTATCATGAGCATCGTTGAGAAACGTGAGTCTTTCCCCAACGTCTATACGTCTGCCAATTGGACTTGTGCTGGCATATGCGCACATGAATCCGCCATGAACAATGGTGAGCAAGTGAAGTTGCCAATATTCCGGTAAAACACTTCATATCAGGAGGCCATCACCATGAATATCCCTTATTTAAGAGCTGAAACCGATGAACAAAGCATACGTATTTATCGAGGCAATCATCCAGATCCGATTCTTGTACAGAATGCACAAACGAATCAACGTCCCTTTATTCACCCAATCCTTGCTCCGGATGGAAAAGGTGTGTTAACTGAAAATGCTCCGCCTCATCACTCCTGGCAGCATGGCATTTGTATCGGCTTGAATGATGTAAATGGCATTGGATTTTGGGAGGAAGGCATTAAACATCATCCAAAGGATGGCAGCTTTCACCCTCAGCCGCTTAAGCCTACAGTCATTAACCTACACCATGCTTCATGGGAGATTGAAACGTATTGGCGCGATCCCCAAGGAAACCACATGATTACAGAATTGCAGCAATGGAGTCTGCATGATCTGGGGAGTACATATGAGCTTGATTTCCAATGGTCTTTACGAGCAGAAATCAAACTAACCTTCGGACGTTACGATTATGGCGGTCTTTTTCTTCGTATGCCTTATCGTCATGAACTAGGAGGCGAAGCGCTCAATAGTGAAGGTCAAATGAATGGTGAAGCAGAGGGAAAACGTGCCCGTTGGGTATCCTGCAGAATGCCAATTGAAGGCCGATCTGACAACGCTGGCTTTGTGTTTATGGACCATCCGAAGAATACGGAGCATCCTGTGCCATGGCGTGTTGATGGACAATTAGGTATTTCTCCTAGCCGTTGCATTGCAGGTCAGTGGGAGCTGGATCAAGGAGAAACACAAATGAGCAAGTATCGGATACTCGTATTTTGTGACAATATGGATCCATCCTCTGTGAATGAAAACTGGCGAAATTTCGCATCAAAGATAGCAATGAACAAGGAGTGAAACCTATTATGAGAAGTGTTATTATCGTCCATCCTAGTTTCGATGCGATCTGGCCGTGGACCGCGGACCACTTTCACACACTTTGGAAAGCTCAAGGAACAACTGATTTTATTCGATTGGCTCCTGATGAGTTAAAAACGCTTGGGGAGCTTGTTCCCGAACCCAGCAGCGTTACCCGTTTGATTTCCTTAAATGTAGCTGTCACATCCGATTGCTTACACGCTTTCAGTAGTTTAAAAGAAGCCGTTATTACAACCAGCTCCTATGGGAGTCCTTTAGCGGAAGAACAAATGGGTATTTTGAAAGATGCAGGAGTGACCGTGTACACGCATCCTAGCGAAGGTTTCTGGGGACAATCCGTATCCGAGTTCGGTCTGGCGCTAACCCTATGTGGTTTACGTAGAATTCCTCAAACGCATCATGACATCATGACAAGCTTGCAGCCTTGGTATTATGAACCTGATAATGGTGTAGGCATGCCGAAAAAAAGAGGACAACAGTTTGGTGACGATCCCAACTTTACGAATGGAACCGTTGAAGGTAAACGAGTCCGTATTGTTGGGGCAGGCAATATCGCTTCTCGTTATGCAAGCTTTGTCAGCATGCTTGGGGCAGACGTTGCGGCGTGGGATCCCTTCGCTACTGAACCTTCCTTTCACCGCGCAGGAGCTAGGAAGGAATGGCACTTGAGCCAGCTCATCCAAGATGCAGAGATTTTCGTACCCATGGTACCCCTAACAGAGAAGACAATAGGACTAATTACAGCAGAGCATATTCATTCACTGCCTAAAGGATGTTTAGTGGTACTGGTAACGAGAGCAGAAATTTGCGATATGCAGGCGATTCGTGAGCGTGTTCTTAAAGATGAGATTAGCCTTGCAGCAGATGTATTTGATATCGAGCCCTTACCATTGCAGGATTCATTGTTGGGAAGGCACAATGTCGTTCACACCCCACATAACGCTGGACGAACGGTACAAGCAAATCAACGTTGGGCCGAAAAACTAGTCGAACAATTCCTTCCCCTTTCACAATATGAATAATAATCAATTCATCAACAACAGATGCAACAAAAGTGCCCCTCCCATGTGATTACATGGAGCGAGGCACTTTTCATGTCCGAAGTCTATCTCACCGGAACAACTGTAAACGTAGTCTTGTCCGCTTTCTTCTTCTCCACTATCGTTGGAATTTGGTCAGTTTCGAGGACATCTATGATGCCACTTTCAGTTTTAGTTAGAGTCAATGACAAAATCATGCCCCGAATCGTATTCTCACTTTTTGTCAGCTTCGACGATACGAAGTTACCTAAGGAGGAAGCAGCGACTCGATTGCGCACCTTACCATCGTTGTCTTTCACTACAGTCTGAGTTACCGGGTGCAGCACATGAGGATGTGAGCCTAAGACTACGTTAACGCCTTGTTTAAAGAGGAACTGCATCAATTGCTTCTGATCTCTGCTCGGGTACGTCTGATACTCTTTCCCAAAATGTAAGCATACTATGATGAAATCAGTTTTGTTTTTCAATTGGCGGATATCTGCAGCCATCTTTTTTCGATCGAATGGATTCACCATCCATCGACGAGGAACAGATATGGCATTCGTCCCTTTGGTATAGGCCAAAATGCCAATATTCACCCCTTTTACACGCATAATCAGATGCTGATTAGCTTCATCAAGGGTACGAGAGGTACCCGTATGCTTGAGCCCGTGTTGATCGAGGACCTTCAACGTTCGCTTTAAGCCAGCTACACCACCATCCATACAATGGTTATTGGAAGTTGTTAATACATGAAACCCTGTGTTTTTCAGCGTTGCTGCCAATGCATCCGGGCAATTGAACACGGGGTACCCGGTTCTCGGATTCCTTCGTTCCATTGGACAATTGCATTTGGGACGGATTCCCATCCTGCCCAATTGCCTTTTCCCAGAGAAGGTCGTTTCCAGATTGCCAATCGTTAGATCATGGTTCATTAGGTAAGGTTTAATGGGTTCAAAAATAGGATCGAACGAATATCCATCTTCTTGTTTAGCTGAGTCAATGATTTCACTTTTCATCAACAAATCTCCAACAGCGGCGATCGTTATTTGCACCAACGCTTTCACTCCTCTCATGAGCACATTATTCGATGAGAGGAGTTGTTGATTGTAAAATAGGCTGGGCTTTAGAGTTCAGGCAGGTTGGGAGAAAGCGGTGCTGGGGGCTGGGGCGGGAGCTGATGATGGGGCATGATACTGGGTGCTTGGTGCTGGTGTTAATTCTTAATACTGGACCCGGTAGCTGTCCCCCTCCGTTGTGAGGTATTTAGCGATGTTAATCATCGCTAAATATGGAGATCCCCCTCTGGCACACACTTTAGCAATGAAAAACATCACTATGGAGCGGAAATCGGACTAATTAGCTGATTCCAAATCATTTAAAGTTGTTTTATATCGTTAACGAAACATACTTTGATCGTGTTCAAACTTTAGTGATGAAAAACATCCTTAAGGAGCGAAAATCCTACACCCAACCTGCGTTGCCAGCTCCGGCGTCACATTACAAATTCACCTCAATAAAACATACCCTTTACCCGCAACTAGAAATATTAGTATCCCAATGTTAAATGTGACTGTCCAAAAGCCGAATTGAATTCCGAGCCCCTTTATAATAAGAAGAACCTCCATTCCCACTTCAGGTGGATTTGGAGGTTCCTTTACGAAAAATTTGAGACTGACTCATTCGCGCCGAGTCCATACGGCGTCTTGCTAGCTCCAGTCGCCACACGTAATCCTTTAGCGTTGCCCCGTTTTCACCAGCAACCCGCTCGGAAGCTTGGCATCCCAATCATCCGGGAATGGTAGGCCTAGCGCAGATAGCGCGACGGCAGCCGTGTCCATGATAGTCAGGCCAGCCAAATCAGCCTCTGTTTGAATGCCAGGGCCACGGCAGCCCCAGAAAATCGTCATATCTTTCGGATGATCGCTGCCATGATTGAAGGAATCCAAGCCCCCGCCGCCATGATCCGTCGTTACAATAATCAGACTGTCTTCCAGCATTCCTGCATCTAGAATGGCTTTACTGATCTCACCGATTTGACTATCTGCACGCGAGATCGCCTTTAAGTACTCCTCCGAGCCATACCCATGCCGATGGCCGGCAGCATCCACATCATCCAACTGAACGAACAGCAGCTCAAAATCCGGATTGTTATGGATATACGCGGCAATGGCAGGAACCAAATCTTCATCCGGTGCAGCGTATTTATAAACCGCATCGTTCTCTTCAATGACTCCGGTCTGTATCGGTTTCCACGAAACGAAGGAAGCCATCTTGCTGTTAGGTTTGGCTTCACTAATGATTTGAAATAAGGAGGGCGTTGCCGAGACTACTGGGTAGTTCCGTTCCATTTTGATATTCACATGGGACTCATGTCTCTCCGGCGTTACGCCATGCAGCAGAGAACCCCAGCATTCCCCGCTAATGGAGGGAAATACGGTTTGGGCATGATCCGTTTTGGCTCCGCCCAGGAGGAGTACATCGATATACGGCGTATCCGCTTCGCTGACGAATGCCCCCGCTCCATCTATACCAAGAATGATGACTCTTTTGACTGCCATGGTTGATGCCATTGTCAATCCCTCCGATTTCAAGTTATCCCAAATCCGGCGTATCCGTCAGTTCAATGACCGGCGTATCCGTATGATGTAATTCAAATACGATAATTTCATTGCGTCCAATTCGCAGTAATGGCGCCGGCAGATACAACGTTTGCTGCGGCCCTTTCTCCCAATAACGTCCCAAGTTAAACCCGTTAATCCAGACTACACCTTTCGTCCAGCTGTCCAAACGAATGAACGTGTCCCCCGCTTCTTCCACGGTGAATTCCCCTCGATAAAAGGCAGGACGATCATTCCTCTCACTTACCTCCGCGGAACGTTCAAACGGAATCGCCGTCAGATTATCCAGTGGGAGTGGATATATTGTCCAATCAAACAAGAACTGATTGTTCATCCGTACGCCCTCTGTAATTCCTTTATAGTCCTTTAACTTCGGACCATAGTTGACGCGCCCCATGTTCTCGACCACAATGTCCAGCTTCGCGCCTTCAGCGGGAATGTCCATCGGGAGTGGACGCGAATCCCATCTTTCCACCGTGCCTTGATAGACACCGTCCAAAAAGACTTGCGCACGGTCATGTACCTCCTGCAGGTGCAGCTTTTCACCGGAACGCGGCCCGGAGACATGCGTCGAATAGACGATGAAACCGTAGCTTTGACCAAGCTTCTCCATTGGTTCCGGGTAAACGCACTTCACGGACTCTGAGAGAATTGGCAAATGGTCAAGCATATCTGCTTTTTCAGCCAACGTGATACGACCGTAGCTTTTCTTCTTAATAGGTGCAGGTAATTCCGGGAAATCCTTAACATCTTTTCCTAGATAGTTAGCAATCACGCTGCGGACAGCTTTATATTTCTCCGTCTCATCTCCGCATTCGGACAAAGGAGAATCATAGTCGTAGCTGGTGATGGTCGCTTCATACTTATCACCATAGTTCGCTCCGTTGTAGAAGCCAAAGTTCGTCCCGCCGTGGAACATGTAGAAATTCACTGAGGCGCCAGCGCGAAGCATTCGGTCGAATACGTCCGCAACATCGCCCGCATCACGCGTGTGGTGAGGCTTCAACCAGTGATCAAACCAACCGTTCCAGTACTCCATGCAAACGAGCGGCTCATCAACACGATACTCGCGAAACTTATCAAAAGCCTCCTCCGGTTTAGAACCGAAGTTCACCGTGGCAAGCGTGCCTGGAACCGTCCCGCCCTGCAGCATGCCGTCCTCTGGACCGTCAGACGTAAATAGCATAACATCTACGCCGCGGTTGATGAGCCCATCCCGTAAGTATGTTAAATACGCTGTGTCATTGCCGTAGCTGCCATATTCATTTTCAATCTGCATCGCAATGATGGGTCCACCATTTGTGCTAAGCAGCGGGACCAATAGAGGGATTAGCGTGTCGTAGTAACGGTCGACTTTCTCCAGATAAGCCTGATCCATACAGCGAAGCCGCATATCCGGATATTTCAATAGCCATGCCGGTAATCCACCAAATTCCCACTCTGCACAGATATAAGGGCTCGGTCGCAAGATCACATGCAGCCCTAGCTCGCCAGCCTTCCGAATGAAACGCTCCACGTCCGCAATGCCAGCGAAATTAAAAACATTCTCCTCCGGTTCATGCAAATTCCAAGGCATATACGTCTCCACGGTATTAAACCCGCAGGCTTTGAGCTTCAATAAACGATCCTCCCAATAATCAGGCACGACGCGAAAATAATGGATGGCTCCAGATATGAGTTGAATAGGCTTCCCATCTAAAAGAAACTGCTTATTTTGTGCTTGTAAATTGGCCACGTTTATCCCTCCGACTGATGAATGCGATAGTGTTCTAATGATCTAATCATCGCTGAAAAGCCGGTCAATCCTCAATCTCCAAATGGAGCATTTTCTATACCAAATGTGCCAGTCCAATGATATAATTGAACGTACAGCGATGACGTACGGAAGGAGCCCTTCATGGAAGATTTGTACCGTTTTCCGAACATGATCAATACCTTACAAGTAGTAGGATGCCATTTTGGCTTGCAGCCACCGGGATGGCACTACCCTCGGCATCATCATCATTTGTTTGAACTGCTTTACTGCTCGGAAGGTGAAGTTGTGCAAGAAATGAACCGCGATTCCATCACCATGCGGCAAGGGGACTGGCTGTTGATCAAATCCGGCGTCAGACATCAATCTTCGAATTTAGCATCCGTAGATTATGGCTACTTTAATGTGCATTTCGATCTCGATGATACCGAAATACGCAGCTTGCTATCGACTACTCCTTACCGGCACATCCGTCATAAGGATGCAGAGCGAAGCAAGCTTCGGTTCTACGTAAGCGAACTAGAGGCTTTCATGCATCGCAATCGGACGGAGGATGCAGAGCAAGAACAGCAGCATCTGCGATTCGAGGATAAACTGCTGCTGCAGTCTTACACCCTGCTTATCATCCATGATGTACTTCATTTGCTGCGCGAACACGATTCACCGCACAAACAAAACCATGCGCCAATGGTGGACAAAGACGCCTCCTTGTTCACCGCCGATGTCGCCCATGCGATTGAAGAAAAGCTATCGCTAGGCCTCTGCGAGGAGGCGTCCGTCGCGGGGGTTGCGAAAGAGCTGAATCTGAGCCGCAGTCAGTGCAGCAAGCTCTTCTCCAAAGTGTACGGACTATCGCCGCGGCAGTATGTCAGCCGGCAAAAACTGAACCTAGCCAAAGAGCTGCTCGTCACAACCAATTTGCCGATGACCGACATTGCGGAGAAACTCGGCTTCCATTCAGCCAGCCACTTCTCGCGACAATTCCGGCGCTGGACCGGCCTGTCGCCAAGTGAATTCAAACCGAAGCATCATGCCACACAGCAGCCGCCCGTACTTTAGCGGAACTAGGAGTCGCTATTTTGGCGAAAACCACTTGAATGCCATGGGACGCGGAACCAGAGGACGTTATTTCGTTATTTTTGCCTCCGGATCTTACTTTTTTCACCAAATAACGGTTCCATGTTCCGCCAATCCCATTTCCAATGTGATTTCCACGAAATAGCGCTTCTACGTTCCTCTTCATCTGTGTAAGAGGGTATTTTTCAACCTTTCCTTATTCCCCTTTCCTAAACTGCCCTGGTGTAATGCCCTCATAGCGTTTAAATACCCTGATGAAGGTATTACTGTTCGAGAAGCCAACCTTTTGCGTAATATCCGTAATCGTATCATCGGTCTCCGTCATCAACTGCTTAGCCAACTGGACACGCTGTTTATTAACGTAATCAATAAACGTTTCACCAGATTGCTCTTTGATGAAGCGTGACAAATAAGGCGCATTGACTTCAAACTTCAAAGACAGTGAGGTCAGGCTTAAATCCATATCCGCCAAATGCTCATCAATATAGCTCAGCACTTGATCTTTCAGATTCGTATTGTGACTTTTCTTCTTGGAATCGACGTAGTCACAGACGGTTTTCAAAAACTTATAAATTTCATCTTCAATTTCCACGAAGGACTCGCACTGGGTCAATTGTTTAATGAGTGCGTGCTTCTCTACCGCCAGTTCATTAGGACCTTGATCAAGATGCTCGATGGCCTTCAAGATCGTGCCGATCAGTTCAAACATGAGAAGCTTGCCGAGCTGCAGTGACAACGTGCCGTCCGACACATTCGTTACGATCAGTTCACTGACGGCCTCCATGGCTTCCTCGTACTGCCCGGTTCTAATATGATTGATCAGCTGCCGCTCCATATCCAGCGGATAATACAGCTCGTTCTTCGGTCGTTTGATCCGATCAAAAGGTATGATTTGGCTCGGACCAATGACGAATTTATATTCAAGCGCCTCCAGCGCCTCGTCAAATCCTTGGGGTATTCCGGTCAAAAGAGGATGGATATCACTGATTCCTATTGTCAGTTGAATATAAAATTTCCCCTGAATAATCGTCTGCGCCTCTTGCGCAATATCAATCAAATCCTGCTTCGTCCGAGCTTCATCATCATTCTGAATATTAACCAGAAAAGCAATCATACCATCCACCTCGGTCGTGAACACGGTATGCTTACGGCCAATCAGCTCTTCGGTAATGTTCGTCACAATATAATAGACATACTGCAGCTTGGACTCCGCATCGCGGGACCCGTTATCATTGAATAAAGCGTCGTAGTCGCCAATGTGAAACAGCAATACCGCAAAACGGTTCGATTCAAACCGCAGGTCAAACGACTCCATCGATTGCGCGAGTGCAGAACCGCTCTCGACTCTGCCTTTGAGCAGTCGTGCCAGGAAATGGCTGCGCAGCACGTCTTGCTGCTTCTGGATGGTTCGGTTCGCCGTAACCTGCAAAGCTTCATTTTCCGACATGAAGGACTGCAGCAGTGAGAATTCATTCCCAATACCTTCGAGATTGGACTTCACCTTCGGAGAAACCAAATCCACCATGCGGCGGATCGGCATATAATGTCTTCGCGTCAGCCAAATGGACATCGGACCTCCGACAAAAATACACATAAATAAGCCCGCATAAATCCAGCTGCGCAATTGACTAACTTTCGCTGAATAAATTTTCGTTGGAACGATGGAGACATACTTCCATTCGTTTTCAACCGAAGAAACGTAAGAAACCGTTACCTCTTCCTTGCCCCATTTTTGACTAAATGACCCTTCCGCTGAGTGGATCTGCTCGAAATCAATATCGGATACATGCTCCGAATCGCCTGCCGTCATCAGCAGCTTATTGGTAGAATCGAGTATCAAAACACTGCCCGCTTGGGCAATCTGGATATTTGAGATAGCTGCTTTCAAGCGTTCTGCGTTCAGCATAACAACAAGAGTCGCGGGCGCTTCGCTCGCATTCTGAATCGGCAGTGACTGCATATACACCATGTCATCGTCAGCGAATTGAAGGAAATTTCCATAGTAGATTTTC
Organism: Paenibacillus phytorum; assembly: GCF_013141715.1. Taxonomy (GTDB): domain Bacteria; phylum Bacillota; class Bacilli; order Paenibacillales; family NBRC-103111; genus Paenibacillus_E; species Paenibacillus_E phytorum. Next base: position 23,705 of record NZ_WHOA01000041.1, read on the forward strand.
TCCATACTGTCGCTCCACTGCTTCATGGTGATGCCTTTATTTCCTGCATGGAGCAATTGGAACAGGAGCTCATCTTGATTCATTGTCGATGTCGTAACCCCGAAATGCCCTTTTTTCATATATACATATAAATCGTTAATATCCCCATTCGAGGCGGCATAAGAACGAAGCGAAGTGATCAGATCCAGTGTATCGATCTTGACTTGCGAACTGTTGAAATCAGCTTGATTAACATACTTAATGACTTTAGGATCCAGGGAAAGCTGGAGTCCCATCCGCTTAATATCTTTGAACTGATTGTCTAGCGATTGCTTCACCTGGTTAAGCAGTGCTTTGTTGGATCGAATGACCTCGGAGCTCAATAAATGTTGTGACTGAAAAAGAACCAACATCGTGATGACGATAGGAATACATAGAATGGTTAAGTTCGAGTAAAGCCAAAATAAAAATACGCTCCGCTTCACAAAGATGTCCTCCCTTACTCATGCTGTAAGCAGTATTATCCCATCTTCATCCGCTCAAGTACATCTACGATTTTTGTATCATCATCATTTTTATTGATTCCCTCACAGAAAATGGAAAAACCAAATAACCCGCCCTCTTTTTGAAGATCCAAAAAGAGAACAGGTCTGGTCGTTATTCTTTGAGCGCTCCTACCATTACGCCTTTCACAAAGTATTTCTGCAAGAAAGGATAGGCAATCAGAATCGGCAGTGTAGCCACCATGATCGTTGCGTATTTAATGCTTTCCCCAATCGCTTGCGTATCGTTCGCGTTACCCGTGCCAGTGGTCATCGAATCTGTGCTGTTCTGCACAAGAATTTCTCGAAGAATCAACTGCAGTGGGAACTTCTCTCGATCGTGAAGGAACAGCATGGCATTAAACCAGGAATTCCAGTGGGCTACGCCATAGTAGAGCACCATAACGGCAATAACAGGCATGGACAGCGGCACTACAATCTGGAACAAAATGCGCCATTCGCCTGCGCCATCAATCTTAGCGGATTCCATCAAGCCCTCAGGGATCGCTTCGAACGAAGTTCGCATAATAATCAAGTTCCACGTGCTGATCGCCACCGGTAAGATGAGTGCAAGGTAGCTATTCCCCATGTGCAGATAGTTGTTGATTAACAAATAGGTCGGAATCAATCCGCCACTGAAATACATCGTGAACACGATGCAGATCATCAAGAACTTCCGCATCACGAACTTTCTGGACAGCGCATAAGCCCCAAGCGTAGTAAAAAACAGATTAACCGCCGTACCCACAATCAAGATGAGCAAGGTATTCCCATATCCCGTCAAAATGTTGGGATTCGCAATCACTTTCTGAAAAGCGTCGAGGTTAAACCCCAGCGGTTTCAACAATAAGCCCGTATGCTGGATTAGCAAATTGGAATCACTGATGGAAGCCATGAAAACATAGTAGAACGGGTACAACGTACAGACGATAAGCAATATCATCAGAATCGCATTACCGATATCGAATAGACGCTCAGTTGCGCTTAATTTCATTGTTAGTTCCTCCTGAGAGCTTTTCATAAGAAAAGCTGACATCGTAAGCGTAGGCTACCACAATCGGCTGCCCGAGAATCGGCGGGATATGCTGTTAGCGCTAATAAGTAAAATAAAGTTGATCATGGATTGAAATAGCCCCACGGCCGTAGTATAGCTGTAATCATTCCCTTGTGCCAGCCCTTCACGATAAACAAAGGACGAAATCACATCCGCCGTTTCATACGTATTCGGATTATACAACAGGACGATCTTCTCGAAGCCGACCTCCATCAATCCGCCAATTCGAAGAATGAGCAAAATCATAATCGTTGGAATAAGTCCGGGAAGCGTTACACTCCAGATTTGACGGAACCTTCCTGCCCCATCAACGCGAACAGCTTCGTACAACTCCGGGTTGATCCCGCTAAGCGCGGCCAAATAAATGATGGATGACCAACCAAGTTCTTGCCAAACAGATGTACTGACGAAAATGGTACGGAAATTCTCTGCATTATTCATAAGGGCAGAATCTTGCCCGCCGAAGAACATAATGATGGAGTTTACAATCCCTCCACGGTTCGTGAAGTCAATAATTAACCCTGAAATGACGACAATTGAGATGAAATGCGGCAAATAGGACACCGTCTGCACAATCGATTTAAAAAACTTCTGGCGAAGCTCATTCAAAAGGATCGCAAGAATAATCGGTGCTGGGAAGCCGAATATCAAGTTATAAAAGCTGATCAGAAACGTATTGCGCAGCACGCGGATAAAATAATAGCTTTGAAAGAAATCTTTAAAATGTTGAAAGCCTACCCAATCGCTGCCCCAAATGCCTTTCGCAGGACTAAAATCCTTGAAGGCGATAACGGCGCCATACATCGGGAAATATTTAAAAATGAAGAAGTACAGCACAACCGGCAGTACCATCAGGTAGATCGCGCGATTTTTTCTTATGTCATCTAGTAAAACCCGAATGGAATGGGCCATGTTCTCACTTCCTTACCTGTTTGATAAAAAAGGGGAGGCTGGCTCCCCTCGAACTTTTTTAACGTTTGTTGTAACGATCCGTTGCCGCTTGGTAGATCTCCACAGCACGGTCCATATTCATCTTTTTCACTTGCTCTACTGTTTTGTCATAATCTTCAACTTTTGCGGCACCCATCACAATTTTGGTGATTTGCTCTGTCAACAGCGTGCTCACATCGTTCAAGATTTTTGCAGATTCTTTCGCTTCATCCGTAGACAGAACCACAGGCGGCAGCATCACTTTGTAGGCATTATTCGCATATTTCGCGTATAGTTTTACAGCATCTTTTTGTGCCGGCAATTGATAGTACTGATCGTTGTAACGGTCATCATCCAAACCGGAGAAGCCGTAATTGGCGATAAAATATTTAGCCATCGCTTGACTGATTGGCAGATTGTCCGGATTTTTCAAAATCAGGTCCGTGTACTTCGGTTGACCGTCTACTTTCGTGTACGTTTGACCTTCGATACCGAAGTTTTTGAGCATTGCGCCCTCTTCGCTATACAGATAATCCAAGGCTTTTACCGTTTCTGCAGCATGCTTGTTCGCACTCGTAATAACCGTTCCGATGTTGTCGTATTCCCATGACGCTTGCACAAATTTAGGCTCGTCGCCCTTTTTCAAAACGGGATATTGGACAGCAGAAAGCTTCGCTTTCGGGTCTGTCTTCTGCAGCGCCGGTGTATACGTACCGATGCTTCCGCCGATGAAACCGTAGAACGCTCCCGCTTTGCCGGAAGTCACTTTTGCATCCATCGTTTTGGAATCATTGGAAGCGAAATCCGGATCGATCAGACCTTCCTTGTACCATTTTTGCATCGTCGTCAAATATTGCTTGAACTCTGGCTGAGCAGGTCCGAATTTCACTTTGCCGTTATCGATATAGAAGCTGCTCGCATTGGCAATCGTCGACATGCCCGTAACACCGTATGCGCCTGCGAAGTCAGCAAATGACATCGGATAGGATTTGTTCAATGTGAAAGGAATAGCGCCTTTCTTCTCTTTGAACGCTTTGAGCACTGTTTCCCACTCATCCATCGTTTCCGGCGATTTCAGTCCAAGCTCATCCAGCCAATCCTGACGAATGACCATGCCGCTGAATGTTTTGTACTGGCCATATTGACCTACCTTCAAGTGAGGCATCGCGTAAATATCACCGTTATCCGCCTTGATCTGTTTGGCGATCTGAGGGTTAGCGTCCATGATTTTCTTCAAATTCGGCGCATTTTTTTCAATTAAATCATTCAGTTTAATAATTGTGCCGTCTTTGAACATTTTGGATGTTCCGCCCTGCACACTGTTCCAATTCCACAGCATCGAATCCGGCAGATTATTAGAAGCAACCATGACACCGTATTGCTGAACATCATCTTGCGGTGTGTTTCCAGAAGAATGTTGGAAGTCAAACGTTACGTTTGTCTTCTTGGCCCACTCTTTCACCATAGGCAGCTCGTTCAAGCTTTTGACGACTGCTTTGGCATTCGGATTCATCGGTGTCCATAATGTCACCTTCACGGGTTCATTAGAAGCAGTTGCGGCTGGCACTGTGCTGCCCTTAGCAGCATCTTTTGTAGATCCAGCATTTCCACAAGCGGTTGCAAGCGTTAGAGCAAGAATGGTTGCCGCGATTGGCAGTACTTTTAATTGAGGTCTTCTTTTCATGGAAACACTCCCCTTATCTCGTAGTCCGGCGCTAACGCCGTGAAGCGGATTCGCCCTGTGAAAGAAGCATATCTCACGCTTGCTCATGTCGTATATCGTCGATTATTCAATCGTATTGTTTTCTTAGGAATAGACGTCGCTTCTTTTTGTACCATCCTCTTTTTTTGAGAATGCCCTTATTTGCAAAGAAAAAATCGCCCTTTCGCCGCTATGAGAGCCGGTTGGTGGCGATTTTCCTATTTGTCGCTGATCAGCACTTCAATGCCGAGCGCCTCAATCTTATCGATCCATTCCTTCGAGCAGCCCGGATCGGTAATGAGCATCGAGATTTCCTCGAGCTTGGATACTTTGGCGAACGTAGACATACCGAATTTGGAATGATCCGCTACCAGAATGGATTCCTCGGCTCGCTGCATCATTTTTCGCGAAATGATGGCTTCAGCCAAATGGAAGTCGGTAATCCCGTCCACGAGTGAGATGCCTCCAACCGAGATAAACGCTTTGTTCACTTTAAATTGATCCAGCATCTGATCCGTCAATGAGCCTGTTGCAGCTTGATACTCGACGTTCACTTCCCCGCCTGCGAAGATAATTCTTCCCCGGAACGTTTCCATGGCCAGATTGAGAATCGGGACCGAATGGGTAATCAAGGTTACACTCAGACGATCCTTCAGGTATGGCAAAATTTCAATCGTCGTGGTGCCGTTATCCAGCATGATCGTTTCACCGTCTTGGACCAAAGAGGCAGCCAGCTTGCCGATCGCTGTTTTCTCTGACTTCATCATTTGGGTCCGCTTGAGAAAGGGAGGCTCAACAAGCTCCATGCGCATTTTGACAGCGCCTCCGTACACTTTGCGAAGCTTGCCTTCCTTCTCTAGCCGATCTAAGTCCCGCCGCACCGTTTCCGTAGAGACGTTAAGCATCTCAGACAGGTGATGCACCTGCACTTTCCCTTCCATCTCCAAATGGTTCAGGATGGTCATCCTGCGATCTTCGTATGTTAATGACATAATGGCCTCCTAAGAGTTTTCCGTAAGGAAAACTGGCATCGTAAGCATCAGCTATTGACCGATGATATCCACATGGTGATGTTTCCTGTTGTTTTCATCCAGTTTATAAGGTGGCGCTTACGATGTCAACGGAACGGCTTCATCCTTAAGCTAGCGAAGCAATAAGTTGATTGATCTGCTCACGCTTCTTGATAATCCAGTCGGGTTCATGCGGATAATCGCCGAATGTTAATGGCACAGCAAGATCTTCTTCCATCATAGCAATCGTTTTCTCGCGACCAATCAAACCTTCTAACATTTCAAGCGCCCTTACATCTTGCAAAGCTTCATAAAATACAACCATTCGAATAGATTCGACGGGTCCCGTTTCTCCTGGATATACAAGAAAGGCATCCCCAGATGGAAAAGCTCGATCTGCATCCGTTTGGACAAATGGATTCACCATTTTACGCGCATATTGCGAGTACCAGAAGTTATACCCCCAATGTAAAAATCCTCGTATATCAAATTTATATAACTGGAATCCAATGATCCGATTTCTCTCCGAAGGAAAGGCAAAGAATCGATTCGACACTTTTTTGTACTGCGCACAGCAATAATAAGTCCAGAGGTTATCCACGCCGCGGCTAATAAAGGAATCGATATGATTGTTGGCCACCACTGGCGTGTTCACAAGGCCATGCCCGTAAAATTCATAGTCCGAAAGTGCATCGAACGTAGGATAGCCTTGAAGGAACTGGCTCAACCGGCTACTTGCTGCTCGATACGATTCCAAATTGTCCAAGGTCGGTTCGTCCGAAACGTGGAAAAATACGCGAGCCTGAATGCCCTGCTTTTTGATAAACTGATCCAATTCAGGTAAAAACGCCTCTAGGAACTGGCCATATTCTTCTCCAGTTGCATCTGTTTCCCATCCAAATATTCGCTTCAGCTGCCCCTTATCCGTTGCCATGATTTTGGGAGCAAACTGTGCCCCCCATTGCGTAAATAAATGAGAAAACTCATAATATTCAACCCCGCAGCGTTCTCCAAGTGCTATCCATCTCTCCAGTAAGCGAAAATCAAATCGGTACCCATTCTCATCCCGCTCTACTTCAACCAACTGCACAGTAGTCCGCTCACCACCAACTTCTGTATCCAATGGAGGCGTGAATAATGGTGTTAAAATCATATTGATTCCTTGTTTGACAGCAGTTTGAACATATTGCTCAATAAGTGTCCAATGCTCTTCGCTGAAGACATTCACATTGTAATGGTTGGCCAAACAATCCGTATGAAACCATTCGGTTCGAATCAACCTTTGCTTGGGCAAAGAACCGCTTAGTACTTGCAAATCGATGCGTTCTGAACCCATCCGATTGCCATCAGCAGATAGCAAAATCACATCAATTGGATACACACCCTCACAATGTTGATTTTTGAGATCCACCGTTATCCATAGAGAGCTCCAGCTCCCAGGTAAAGCCACCTCACCATGGACATCCAAAGGCATCAACGGATCAGGATACAGTCCCGGTTGATCACTGATGACATAATCATCATGATCGCCATAACATGCTAATTCACTTGGCACCAACCCTACTTTTCTAACCGTAATTGAATCGGAAAGTAGTGACTCGATTGTGACTCGTATCCCTTTGACAAGCTGCTCCGATCGATAGGCTACCTGAAAAGAGAAAATCTCATTGCTGAATGTTGTTGCTCGTTCAAGGAAATAACGGGAATCCAGTTCACTATGAGCGATTACTTTAGCCAAAGAATTCAAACATCGTAATTCAATCTTTTTATCAGACATGATGTAGTCTCCTCTTACTTACATTTAATATGTTGTTTGATTATAAAGATAAGGTTGTTACTCCGTACCGTATATCGGCATTTCTTGCTTAATCGCTCTTTTTTGTGAAAAAAACCGTCCCCCCGAGCACTACAGTCGAAAACGGTTTCATTCTTGCTTTCAATCATTTTATCAAAAAATTTCTTCATTGACAGCAGTGCAAACCAGCGATACAATAGCCAACAAACAACATTATATCATAAAGAAACAACATGAATACTACAAAAATACAACTTATAGGGGGACATTTATCGTGCAGCATCCGCTTGCCTTTCGCGAAGATCGAACTTTTACCATCGTCCAGTTCACCGATTTACATTGGGAAAATGGTGAGGATGAAGATCAGCAAACACGTCGTCTAATGGAAGAAGTGCTAGACACTGAGCATCCTGACCTTGTCGTATTTACTGGCGACGTCATTTATACAGGGGCATCCGGTGAACCTGTTTGCAAGCATCCGCACCAAGCGTTTCGCGATGCCGTTCACACGGCCGAATCTCGCGGTATTCCATGGGCCGTTGTGTTCGGCAACCACGATACAGAAGCTACCATCACTAGAGAAGAACTTATGAATACAGTGCTGGAGCATTCCCATACCGTTACCCAGCGTGGACCAGAAGAAATTAACGGTGTTGGCAATTATACATTATCCATTTCCGGTCCAGATGGTCAAACCGCTGCTGCTCTGTACTTCTTTGATTCCGGGGATCGCTCTGTGCTGCCGCATATCCAAGGTTATGATTGGATTCGCAGCAATCAGATCGACTGGTACAGGGAGGAATCCCGTAAGCTCCAATCGAGCATCGGGGAGCAGGCATACCCTGCCTTGGCTTTCTTTCACATCCCGCTTCCAGAGTATAAACAAGTTTGGGACAATGAGACCTGCTACGGCAACAAGTTTGAAAATGTCTGCTGCTCTCCCGTCAATTCAGGACTATTTACAGCCATGGTAGAAATGGGCGATGTCATGGGAACCTTCTGCGGCCATGACCACGTCAACGATTATTGGGGCGAGCTTCACGGAGTACGTCTCTGCTATGGAAGAGCAACAGGTTACAATACCTATGGCAAAGAAGACTTCCCTCGTGGTGCCAGAATGATTCGACTCCGCGAAGGCGAGCGTTCTTTCGAATCCTGGCTGCGACTGGCTGACGGCACGGTAATCATCGATCAACCCGAACACAACCCCAACGTTTAACTTCTCTCAAGGTTTGGAGATGATCGTTTGTTTATTGTTTCAATTTTGCTAGTCGTAGCTTCAGGTCTTACGCACGCGGTCTGGAGCTTATTCACCAAAAGAAGCCAGAATAAAAGCGTCTTCCTATGGTCCATCATGATGGTAACCACAATCGGACTTCTTCCTTATTTAATCAGAGAACTATGGCTTAACCCTTTATCCCTACAAGCCTACGGATTCTTACTTTTATCTGCGTGTTTGCAAAGCGTCTACTCCCTGTTGTTGGCACGCACTTACAATATGGGCGACCTCTCCCAGGTGTATCCGATTATGCGAGGCACCAGCACGCTCTTCATTCCCATTGGCAGCGTCTTGTTCCTTCGTGAATCCTTATCGATATACGGTTGGATAGGTCTGCTCTGCATGGTCTTCGGTTTCATTTGGCTTAGCGGTATTTTCACCCGTAAAAAGGCATCCGCCGGAACTGTCAAACCATTCCTTATGGCCCTTAGTGTCGGCCTATGTACGACATGCTACGTTTTTGTTGATCGCATCAATCTTCAGCATGTCTCAGCTATCTCTTTATTAGAGGTTACGAATATCGGTTTCATGGCTGCACTGACGCCAATAGTACTCGCTTCTAAACAACTTCGCGTCGAGTGGAAGCTGAACGCCAAGATCATTTTACTGGGTGCTATCCTCAATCCAGGATCTTATTTGTTATTTTTGATCGCCATGAAATATGCCCCTGTCGCCCATATCTCACCAATTCGTGAGATTGGCACTGTCTTTGCTACAATTCTGGGCATTGTTGTACTCAAAGAAAAGCAAGGCACACTAAGAATTATTTGCTCGGTTCTTATCTTGATCGGCATTCTGATCATTAGCTTTTTTGGCTAAACAAGGGGTACTCCCCTTGCTTCACGCCACTTTTTTTGTTAAGATACAGAACGAACGTTCAGTATTATTAATGTATTCAATTCAATAAGGCGTTCTAATACTCAATTGAATCGGAGTCGAGACATATGAACAAAAAGCAGTTGCAAAGCGAGCAGACCAAAAAACGTGTTGCCGACGCTGCAAGAGCCCTGTTTGTTCAAAAAGGGTACAAAGCCACTTCCATTGAAGATATTGTGGAGGCAACCGCGAGCAGCAAGGGGAACATTTATTATCATTTTAAGAGCAAGGAAGGCTTGTTTCTCTATTTACTTGATGAATGGGAACGGGATTGGGAGCATAAATGGAGCCTAAAAGAGGCGCTCTACCCAACAACAACAGATAAACTGTACGGGCTTGCAGAGCAGCTTGTTCGTGAAGACTTAAACCATCCTCTTACCAAAGCAGCTGATGAATTTTTCAGCAATCAGGAAAATGCTACTGAAGTCGAAGAACGAATTACGGCGATGATCACTGGACATCTTAAGTTCAACGAAAAGTTGTTCCAACAAGGAATTGATAACGGTGAATTTAAGCAAAATGATGTGGAAAGTCTGGCTATTATTCTAGAAAGCTTGATTATTGGGCTTAGTCAGATGTCTCGAAGAACCAATTTGGAGGATGCGCTCGCTTTATATAAAACAACAATTCATGTCTTTCTTTATGGGATTGCTCAAGAAAAGAGATAGTCCCCTTCGGATTAATACAAAACGAACGTTCAGTATTGTTTGTTTTAAACCCATTACAAAACTTTGGAGGGCCTTCGAATGCCTTTACTACTAAGAAACAGAGGGGCTGTCCTGCTCCTCATATTTAATATATTTCTCGTCTTTACAGGCGTCGGTCTTGTCGTTCCCATTATGCCCACCTATATGACGGAGCTTCATGTAAGCGGAAGTCTGATGGGATTGCTAGTTGCCTCTTTCTCACTCACCCAGCTTATCTTTTCACCTTTAGCCGGCAGGTTATCCGATTCTCTTGGTCGGAAAAGGATTATTGTGGCTGGCATGATTCTGTTCGCCCTCTCAGAGTGGCTCTTCGGTGCCGCTAGCACTCCTCTACTCATGTTCGTTTCTCGAATGCTTGGAGGAATCGGCGCGGCGCTCATTATGCCTGCGGTGATGGCCTATGCAGCAGATGTTACCTCTGTCGAAGAGAGAGGTAAAGGTATGGGATTCATTAATGCTGCAATCACAACGGGGTTTATTATTGGTCCCGGCATAGGTGGGTTTCTAGCTGAATATGGGATTCGTGTCCCCTTCTACTCGGCTGCGGTCGCCGGCGCTATTGCTGCTGTCCTTACATTTCTTGTTCTGCCTGAATCAAGAACAGCAGAGAAACTCACAAGCTCCACGCCTGTCCTAATGAAGAAACAAAGTCTTATTACGCAGCTGGTACATTCCTACCGAGAGCCTTACTTCTTGAGCTTGATCATTGTGTTTGTCATGTCCTTCGGTCTGTCGAACTATGAACAGATATTCGGACTTTTCGTCGATCATAAATTCGGCTTCACACCGAAAGACATCGCTATTATCATCACGTTCGGATCCATAGCTGGCGCTGTGGTGCAAGTAACCATTTTCGGATGGATATTAAATCGGTTTGGAGAGAAGCGAGTCATCTCCTTCTGTTTGATCATTGCAGGTCTGTTCGTATTGTTAACGCTTTTTGTGAACAGCTACTTTTTGATTATCACGGTTACTTTCATCGTGTTTTTGTCCATCGACATTTTACGACCGGCAATCGGCACTCAGATGTCCAAAATGGCACATGAGCAGCAAGGGTATGTGGCAGGCCTGAACTCGGCTTTCACAAGTCTCGGGAATATCGCCGGACCTGTCATCGCAGGCTTTCTGTTCGATATGAACATTAATTATCCGTACGCAGCCGCAGCCTTCGTTCTCATTCTATGCTTCGTCTTATCGTTACAGGCCGGAAGAGGCATGCAAGCTGCCTGTGAAAATGCATAATTATACAGAAAGATCTTACAACAGGATATACATGTATTGACTTTATTCCTTATCCAGCATATTATGATGTCAGTGAGTACTGACATTGTTGTGGAAGAGGGATCATATGGACAGCAGCAAGCTTGGAAGCAGCGATAGACTTCTCTTAGCGGCACTCAATTTGATCGCGGCTAAAGGCTACAATGGGGTAACCACCCTTGAAATTGCCACGGAAGCAGGTCTTAGTGAGAAGACATTGTTTCGCCAATTCGGCAGTAAACAGAAGCTTCTCGAAGCCGCATTTGACCGCTATCATTATGCCGAAGAGATGAAGAAGCTGTTTAGTGAAAAGCTCGTGTGGGATCTGGAGAAGGATCTGCTTCTGGTCAGTAAAACCTACCATGAGATTATGAACCGTAATCGCAAATTGATCCAGATCAGTCTCAAAGAAGAAGGCCAACTGCCCGGATTCCGCGAGCGTACGCATAAGCATCCTCTGCAATTGCTGGAAATCTTAACGAATTATTTCATCACGATGTCCGAGAAAGGCAAAATGAATCCCGCGAATCCGGAGATGCACGCCTTCTCCTTTATGATGATGAATTTCGGTGCGTTCATGAACGATCTCGATAGTCATAAAAATTACTCAACCATTTCGTTGGAGCCATTTATTCAAGAGAGCGTAAAGATTTTTGCTAGGGCCTTACAACCCTAGTTTTTTTATAGACCAAATGTCAGTCAGTACTGACAGTCAAATTTTAATAAGGATGTGGTAACGCATGACTACCCAAACTCAAAAACCTCAGCAAGTCGGCGACAAATTAATGCGCATTTTGATGTTCACCTTGATTATATCCATGATGAGCGGCATCATGTTCAACATCGTTTTACCTAAGATTAGTGAAGATTTCTCCCTTACGATTTCCCAGGTTAGCTGGCTTTCTTCTGCCTACATTCTGATCTACGCGATCGGCGCAGTCACCTACGGAAAGCTGGCAGACAGCTATAAGCTGAAAAGTTTGGTAACCTTCGGACTCCTATTATTTACGGCCGGGTCTCTTATCGGGCTGACCTCACAAACATTCGGAATGGCGCTAGTCGGCCGATGTCTGCAAGCATCCGGAGCTGCAGTTATTCCCGCAATTGCGATGATCATACCCTTGCGTTATTTCGCTCCGGAGCGTAGAGGCGCAGCTCTTGGTATGACCGCGGTAGGATTGGCTTTTGGCAATGCACTCGGGCCTGTTGTCGCTGCATTAATCGTTAGCACGGTACACTGGCGCTGGTTATTCGCTGTACCTTTGCTTATTTTGGCGACACTCCCTTTTTACCGCAAATATTTAGGAAATGAACAGCCTGGGACAACAGGGAAATTTGACTGGATTGGCGGTAGTCTGTTGGCCATCACCATAGCCTTATTTCTACTGAGTGTTACGAAGGGAATCTGGCTTTTGTTAGGTGGCTTACTCGCTTTAGGGTTATTCATTGCTCGAATTTGCACGGCTGGGGAGCCCTTTATTGCCCCAAAACTCTTTCGAAATAAAAAGTACACACTCGGACTAACCATTTCATTCCTCATCAGCGGCACTTGCTGCTCACTCTATGTACTCAGTCCTCTGCTATTAGCAAATATTCAGAAGTTGCCATCCGTTTGGATCGGTTTCGCGATGGTCCCTGCAGCTGTTGCTTCTGCTGTATTTGGACGTAGAGGCGGTAGACTCGCGGATCTAAAAGGCAACTCGTTCGTCGTATATGTGGCTTCAAGCCTACTGCTGGCTTGTTTTATTTTACTCTCCACTTTTACCGGAGGTTCTCCCCTGCTCATTGCTGTTTTTCTGATTCTCGGCAACGTCGGGCAATCTTTCATTGTCATTGCGTTATCCAACTCGGTTTCAAGAACCCTGCCTAAGGAACAAGTTGGCGTTGGGATGGGCATGCTGGCGATGGTCAACTTTATTTCGCAAGGGATCGCTATTGGCGTATACAGTAAAATTGTTGATCTTGGATCCCAAGGCATTACAAACTGGAACCCCTTTTACAGCTATTCATCTGGCTTTATTTTCAGCAATATCTGTTTGGTTATAGCCGCATTGCAACTGGTTATTCTAGCAATTTACTATCTTTCTTTTGGCAGAAAGATGCAAAAGAAAGCTTTGGTCTTGAAGGAGTCTGAGGCAGCTGCTTTATTGAATAGTTATAACTAAACGACAGAATCAAAAAGGCCCATGCGCAGTTGCATGGGCCTTTTTGATTGCGTTGACAAATTTTGGGTATGACAATATGCTAGAACACAAAGCACAAACTGTTAAGTTATGACTAACATACGGGAGAAAATATGACTTTTTTGATCAGAATTTTCAGTTCCATTTGTTTCTTTCTATTGATTGGATGCTCAAATGAACAAATAACTTCTAAGAATGTTGAACGATCTGATCTTGATACAAGTCTACAAACATGGGTGCAAACTAAATCACAAGAAAATGGTATTTATATTAGAAAAATGAATGAACATAAGGATCCAACAGAGAAGATACGCTACCTCATTTTCTCCAAAAAAGACCTTAACTACGACTACAGAACAATTAAATTAGATCAGAAAGATGGGACTCTATCTATCTATTTGAAAGATAAAATAGCATCTGACGAGCAGTACATGAAATCAGAGTCACTTTTCATAATTACTTTAGATTCCCCACCCGAAAAAATTGAAATGTACTTAAATGAGAAACCCGTTGATTATCAAATGGAACAGCCTTAAATTAAGCAGTAAACAAAAGGATGGTCTTAAGAAACATGAGGAATATCCTATTAACCATTTTCTTTATATTCACATATTTGCTGTTGTTCACCGGTTTTAAGTGGACGTATACTTTCTTTTTCGATGAAGGGATATCACCCTTTATTAATGTATTGCTGCTTATTTTTATGGTAGCTTTATTTCTGCCATCCCTATTAATCACTAAATTTGTAGCTAAGTATATAAAATGATTCGTCCCCTCCAGGTGCCGTTCCAATATATAAATATCCGTTATGGCTTGCAGCCGTAGTTACGCCAAATAATGAGCCTTCCGGATCATGCCAGCTTCCGATAATGATACGATTCCGCCACAAGCACGTAATCTTCATCCGCAGACAAGGCAACCCCGTTCGCAAAATAGAGACCTTCTAATAGGACTGTCGTCTGTTTGGTCATTGGATCACCTTTCCCGAAGGACATCGATTTCAAGAAGAAAAAACAATTGACGTACAAGACCTACAAGAAGGACTTGGCATTACAATCGGGCCTGAATTGTTTCTCAAAAACCAGCCAAAAATTAAAATTGGTAATCTTAAGCAATTGAATTGGCGTCGTGTGGCATTAGCTTATCCATCGATTCAATGTGTTTCCCCAGCAGTTCAAGCGTTCCTTTCAGTGGCACAGGGCATATTTACAAATGAAAATGATTTGCCGACCTAAACGTACACAACTAGGAATCCTTTGGGATTTGATTCACAAGATGATTAGCCGAGTAGATGTTCTAACTGGGGTTTAGCATTTTTAGGTTCGCCCCTTAATTTCATCAACACGGATTACTTGTCCAAGAGCCGTGAACCACCCCTAGGATGACTATATTCGTCACGACAGAATCTCCCACCTTGCCCACATCTCTTGTGGGTTTAATTCGTATATTTGGTTTTCCCTAAACATGAATTGGTGCATAATAAATTCCCTTCGAATCGTTGCAAAATCTTCATGGAAATTCTTAATAAAATCATTGATTTCTTTCGAAAAACAAAAGCCCAAGCGTTAACTCGCTTGAGCTCTTATAGGTTGGGCAATGGTACATGTGATGGACGTCGCTTTATTTGAACCGCTGCGCTTGCCTTGAAGGCATAATGGTAAGTTCCGAAATGTTGACATGCTCAGGCTGCTCTAGTGCATAGAGTGCTGCCTCGGCAACATCATCGGGATGTAACGGCAAGACGTTCGAAGCAAACGCGCGGATTTCATCCTCGGAATACCCGGCCACCTGAGAAAATTCCGTTGCCACCGCCCCCGGCTGAATCGTAGTAATGCGAATCCCCTGAGAAAGTGTCTCCAAACGCAATGCAGACGCTATGGCGTTAACGCCGTATTTAGTCGCGCTGTATGGGCCTCCTCCGGCAATCACTTCCTTGCCGGCAATCGAGGAGATGATAATGACATCTCCCTTACCCTGACCCAGCATCGGGTGGAGCCCATACCGCAGTGTCAGCATAAGACCGTGCACATTGGTCCTGTACATCTCCTCCCACCTTTCCAGATCCACATCTACCAAAGTACTTCGATATCCGAATCCGGCATTGGCGACTACAATGTCAAGACGCCCCCAGCGATTAATAATTGCATTGACCACATGCTGTACTTCTTCAGCATTTTGAATATCAGCAGTTACCGCCATAACCTCGTACAATTCCTCTTTATGCAATTCATGAACCAGCTCATCCAATCGTTCCCGCCGGCGTGCCACTACGGTCACATGTGCGCCGCGCTTTGCCAGCTTCCTAGCAATCGATGCTCCAATGCCGCTGCTGGCGCCTGTCACCAAGGCTACTTTGCCGGCCAGACTCTCCTTCGCATTCCATGATAACGCTAAATCATCCAGTTTCATTTCGCACCCTCCCGGATTCCAACATTATTTTGTTAAAAGCACGCGATGAAGGCCCAGGCTACCTCCAGGTGCCGTTCCTATATATAAATATCCGTTATGTTTTATTGCTGTAGTTATGCCGTACAGTGTGCCTTCTGGATCGTGCCAGCTTCCGATAAGCTCTCCCTGCGGGCTGAGCTCCACAGCAAGCCCATGCTTCACCGGTGCGCTTGCACCGCTTAGCAGCGACTGCGGTATTTTGGCCATGGTACTGGCCAACCAAGGGTTGCTATGCATCTGATCTACAAAGGAAAGGCGAGTCGTGAAGATACCGACCCAGAAATGACCTTGCTCATCACGCGTAATGTTGTCTGGAAAGCCTGCGAGATTGTCCGCAAAAATATCAGATGTCCCTTTCTTTGGACCCTTGAGCCAGTATCTGGTCAACTGATAATGATAGGATTCCGCCACAAGCACAAAATCTTCATCCACAGACAAGGCAACCCCGTTTGCAAAATAGAGCCCCTCTAACAGGATAGTCGTCTGCTTGGTCTTTGGATCATACTTCAGCAAACGTCCATGCGGCTTGTTCTCGGCAATTTCCTTGAAGGTCACGCTGCCATAGTTCGAGGTATCGGAGAAATAAATTGCGCCGTCCTTGGCAATATCAAGCTCGTTAGCTAAATAGATCGGCTTGCCGTCCACTTGATCGGCCAATACCTCTATGCTCCCGGATGGGTTTATAGATAGCAGTCCCTTCTTGACATCAGTAACGATCAAATTGCCATTGGCATCGAATATAAGCCCATTAGGCGTTCCTTTGGTGTCTGCAAACACTTGGGCCTTTTGTGGATTGCCCTCTGCATCGAAAGCAACCTTGTAAATTTTCCCGTCAGAATCTCCTGTGTATAGCTGGCCTTCCTTATCGAAGGTAATGAATTCCGGGGATTTAGGGGCATCAGTAACAAGCTGAGCAGAGCTGAGTTTGTTGTTCTGTTTCCAAGGGCCCGATTCCTCAAAAGAGGGGGCCGTCGGCGCGGACCATTTTGCCGGTTCGATCGGTGAAGGAATAAGCAAGAAAACGATCATTCCGAGAACGAGCAACGTAAGTAGTGATAACAAAAATCTGCGTACTATTTTACGCGGTGAGCCTTTCGGACGATTCACGCCTTCAGTAGATTTAACGGAGCGAACTTGTGTATTTGGCATTAGAGTGCCTCCTGTGTCTTTTATGTGAGAATTAAATTTGGACTACGATTTTACCGAAATATTGCTTTCCTTCAGCCAAGAGCGCGAATGCTTCTCCAATTCGCTCCAGAGGGAATACACGGTCAACGAAGGGATGTAAACGATGATGGGCAATCGCTCGATTCATCTTTTCAAAGTGATCCCGGTTGCCGACTTGACTGCCACGAACAGTCGCGGCTTTCTGCAAGATGCCCGTGACATCATATTCCGGAATGGTCAAGCCCGATAAGAACCCGACCATACTCACGGTTCCTCCAATTCGAAGCGCATTTATGGATTTGGCCATCGTTGCCGCTCCTCCAACATCTAGAACATGATCGACGCCGCCAGTCAGTTCTAACACTGCTTTATCCCAATCGGGAACTTCCGAATAATTGATCGTTTGCCATGCACCGAGAGCTTTTGCTCGTTCCAGCTTGTCGTTGCTGCTCGATGTGATGATCGCTCGTGCTCCAGCCATAAGAGCGAATTGAAGCCCGAAGATAGAAACCCCGCCTGTTCCTTGCAGCAGCACGGTATCCCCCGCTTGCAAACCACCGTATTCGATTAGCATGCTCCATGCGGTTAATGCCGCGATCGGCAAGGTTGCAGCCTCCTCCCAAGTGAGGTGATCGGGAATATGGACAATTCCGTCTTCATGTAGAACGACATATTCAGCCGCTACTCCGTTCAACGGACCTCCCAGACTGTCTTCTAATACACCCGGTCTTGGGTTGCCGGCAAAAAATCGTTGTTGCAAATTACCCGCTACTCGGTGTCCGACCTGAAACCTTGTTACTCCTTGGCCAACGGCTACAATTTCTCCCGCTCCGTCTGATAATGGAATGAAGGGGAATTTGATTTCAATCGGCATTAATCCGCTGAGGATCACTAGATCCCGGTAATTGAGAGAAGCTGCCTTCATGCGGATTAGTACCTCATGGGGGCCTGGCGTTGGTATGTCGAGTTCCGTTAAGTTTAATTCCTCAAAGCCGAAGCCGTTTGTCAGTTGTATAGCTTTCATCGAATTGTCCTCCCTGCAAGATCAGATTGATTACCTGTATTCTTATAATTATTAGTATTGCCGGATCCTCCGCGTGGACGAAGCATGCCTCCAACAAGTCGAAGACCTTGCTTGCGTGTTATGAATCGCGATAACTGCGCCCCGATATAATTCTGCACACCCGGAACAACATATATTTTCCCTTCCTTCAAAGCACGAAGTGCAACCTCTACGACTCTTTCCGGCGTATCTTTCTTTCCGACAGAGGCTTCTTCCGTTCCTACAACATTAAAGAAGCTGGTGTCCGTCGAACCGGGACAAAGTGCGAAGAATTTGATACCTCGGTCGCGGTTTTCCCACCATAACGCTTGAGTAAACGATAAGACGAAAGCTTTCGTCGCCCCATATACTGCCATAAAGGGAAGCGGTTGAAATCCAGCGGTTGAAGCCACATTAATAACTGCTCCTGAGTTTTTTCGCAACATGTTTGGCAGGAACAAGTGCGTCATATCTACAACAGCAGCGACATTGAGCATCACTTCTTCATGTTGACGCTCACCTGACACTTGCTCGAACAAACCATGTGTAGCAAAGCCTGCATTATTGATTAGCAGTTCGATATCCACTTTCAAAAGTTCACATTGCCGATATAACTCGCTGGGTGCGCCCTCTTTCGCAAGATCCATTGAGATAACCTCAGCTTTGATGCCATACTTCTTTCTAAGCTCTTCTGCCAGGCTCTCAAGCTTATTCGTTGATCGAGCCACGAGTACCAAGTGGCTGCCTTGTTTGGCTAGTTGTCTCGCGAATTGTTCTCCAATACCGGAAGAAGCTCCAGTGACAAGCGTCCATTTTCCTTGAATCTTCATAGTGTTAGTCTCCTTTTAAATACTATGTTATAATATAGAAACACTGTTACCTATTGAGTATAAGTAACTCCTATTACCCAAAAAAGATAAGAATCATTGCACCGTTTGGTAACAGTGTTTCCGATTGGTTTGATTGTAACCCGCCTTTTCTAGAAAGTCAATATGCTCTTTGAACATCAAACGTCTCATTGACAACTGCTTAACAACTGTATAAAATTCCTTGCAAGAGAGTCAGGAAATTTGTTCCCTGATGCAAACACGATAACCGAAGGTGATGATTATGAGCGGTCAAGATATCTCCTCCAATGCGAACTCACGAGTGTTGAAAACCTACCAAGAGGCTCGCTTGCAAAATACCGAAAATCTCCGCAAGCTCGTTGTTGATGCTGCGGCAACGCTCTTGCAAGAAGAGGGGCCGGAAGCCGTAACGGTGCGTAAAGTATCGCAGAAAATGGGTTGCTCGACAAAAATTATTTATAGCTTGTTTGTTAATAAAGAGGGCTTGGCTCAGCAGTTGTATCTGGATGGTTGTAAGCTTCTCGCAAACGAATTCGAGGCGACGCCGCAAGCTGCTGATCCAGTACAGCATATGATTAATTTAGGCGAAACCTTTTGGCAATTCGGGCAGCGTTACTCCAGCTATTATAAGCTGATGTTCGGAGGAGCCTTTGCAGATTTCAAACCGGACGAGGAAAGTGTACATGGCACCGTAACAGCCATGCGGCAATTAATAACCGTGATCAGCAATGCGCAAGAGCAAGGACTAATTCCCGCCCAGTATGACACGGAATCCATTGTACGTATAGTCTGGTCCTCTCTCCACGGCGTTATTCATCTTTACATGGGAGGACACTTGGGAGATGTACAATCGGCCCATGCGGTATACAAGCAAACGTTGTCTTTAATTGCCAGATCATTGTTGCCAGATCATATCATCTAAAGGGGGATCCCCTAGGGGATGAGCGAATTTTGATCTAATGCTGACTGACAATTCATACTCGCCGGGGACTTTTAACGGTAGATATAAATGCCATGCTCCTCTGTAAACGTCAAATAGCCCCCAATTTGAAAGATGGGGGCTATTTGACGTTTACCCAGGGCATGACTTGTGTTTACTTTATTTGTCATATATATTAAGAAAGGAAATGTATGGAAAAAAGGATACAGGGAGAGATATTTATGAAAAAAATGATAGTTTCGATTGTAGGGATTTCTATGATTTTTGGTGCAGCAGGTGGAGTTTACGCAGGAGCTAATTTGCAAGAAATTAAAGCTTATCTGAACAACGATATTAAAGTAAAGGTTAACGGAAATACTGTTCAGTTACTTGACGCTCAAGGGAATGTAGTGACTCCTATTACATACGATGGAAGTACTTATTTACCTGCAAGAGCTATTGCAAGCTCACTGAACGTAGCTGTAGATTATGATGCTGCATCAAATAGTGTTTTGTTTGGAGAAAAAGTCGAGGGTACTCCTGTTAATGCTATCCAAACTTTTTATCAAGCTATTAAAGACCCGAATTTAACTAAATATAAAAATAAGGATTATGGGGAAGTCATTAAGAATACAGAATCTTCCGGATCCAATTTCACATTAGAGCCGAAAGGGAAGTATCAAAAACTTTATTTACAAGTTGCTGCTATAGGTTCAGAGGTTGAAATAAAAATTCAAGACAAAAATAGCGTTTTACTTAAACAAGACACAGTGAAGATAGATGATGGATTAAAAACAATCGAAGTTAATGTGGCTGGACTAAATGAAGTTACTGTCATTTATTCATATGAAAATAACGATAAATCAGGTATTTTTGTACCTTTAACTACTTCTTACTATAAATAATATAAATCAAAATTTGCAGTTCAAAATGAAGCACCATTTACCAAGACCTTGTCTTGTAGATGAGTGCTTTTTTTGCATAACATCATACCAAATGAAAAATACATTTCGTCACAGCCAGTAATGCGCGCTCCCGCAGTGGTTAGTTACACTGCCCTTTATCCCGTCTTTCTGTGTTCTCCTCGAATACATCCTTCGCAACTTGAATCGCAGATGCGGCGCGCGGCCATCCGGCATAAAACGCGAGATGGGTCAACGCTTCGATCAGTTCTTCTTCGGTCAAACCGTTCTCTTTTGCTAAGCGGAGATGATAAGGAAGCTGCCCTGTAAGTCCTCCGGTGACTAGCACTGATATCGTAAGGAGACTGCGTTCCCGAAGCGATAATTGTTCTCTTCTCCAAACGTCCTCGAAGAGCACTTCTTCCGAATAGCGCACGAAAGTAGGGGCAATATTCCCAAACGATTCACGGGCGTTTGATACAATTTTTCGATGCTTCATTCTTATACCTCCCCCTTGTTGTCTGGACGTTCGATCATTTGCGCAACGCCGTTACCGAATGTCCAGTCCTCGAATTCCGTGTCGACCAGTACGACGAATACGTCTTCTTTCCTCATGTTAAGCGTATTTGATAATAGGTCGGCTAACTTTCCGTAAAAGCTTATTTTCTGCTCGGTGCTTCTTCCGGATTTGAGCGTGATTTGAATATAAAGCAGCCCGTCACTTCGCTCTATGTCTAAATAATTCCGACTATAATAAAACTCGCTTGCTTTGTGTGAATGGAACACTTGAAAGTAATCGTCTTCCGGCACATTGAAATGCTGAATTAGAGCGCTCATAATCGCACGGCTTATCATGGGCAGTTGCTGTGTCCCATATTGATTTTCCATGTAGCTTACTCTGATGAATGGCATTTTTATATCACTCCTTCAGCGAGATACCCTAATTGTACTTCCCGCTTCTTTATTTGTATAATTGAATAAAATGATATTTTAATTCAATTAATTAGATGGAGATATATACCATGGACTTAAAAGAACTAACTACGTTTCAAACCATTATTCAAGAAGGAAACTTCACCAGAGCGGCAGTGAAATTGAATTACGCGCAGTCTACGATTACAAATCAAGTCCAGCGACTGGAGAAGGAATTGGGCATCCAGCTATTCAAGCGAGGATGGGATGCGGAGTTAACAACTTCTGGACAAATTTTTGCCGCGGAAATTGACAAGCTCATTGGGCACTGGAACCATGTAACTGAGCAAGCGAAAGCTTTGCAAAGAGAGGAGATCGGCTCCCTGCATGTCGGAGGGCTAGAATCGTTGATAGAGCATGTGCTACCCAACTCACTGCGGCGATTCCGGGAACATAAACCCAAAGTATCGTGTCACTTTGTCAATGGGAACACCGACTCCCTGTCACGCGCGGTACTCCAGAATCAATTGGACTTTGCCATATGCGGAGAGCCTACCGATCTTTCTTCTTTTCACTTCGAACCGCTGTATAACGAGAACATCTCCTTTATTGTAACGAACAGCCATCCCTTGGCCGAAAGAAACGGAATAATACCCTTTGAAGAACTGCTTAACTATCCGATGATCGTTGGAGGAAATACCTGCTTGTATTATCTGAGGCTATCTAAGCAATATTCCCATTACACCGAAACTCCTTTTCTATATACGGTGAGTCAAATCTCGGCTATTCCCGGGTTCGTTCAGCGAATTCCTTCCGTTGGAGCCGTTCTCGATTCCACGGCGTTACCCCCGAATGTCGTGAAAATACACGTCGAACTGAAGGATTCATCCATCCCGGTCGGCCTGTTGCAATTACGTAACACGGAGTATACTTCATCATCCAAAAATCTTTTAATGCAATATGTAAAAGAGGAACTGCAACGAATCTAAGCGTATTGATCTAAAGCCTTTGGAAAACTCCGGGGGTCCCCTCCTACGGGGACTCCACCAAAGACAAAAAAACACGCCTCACTTGGCGTGTATAAATTTTGTTTTTTTGTGGATCCTTACTACTCAGCCCCGCTGCCCGCAGATGCCGCTTCTCTCATAGCCGACAGTGCTTCGTCTAGTGAATCAACGCCACCGCTTGCGCCGCTACGCGCAGTACTGGCCATTTCCGCGCTATACGCCCACCAGCGCACACGTACATTCCCCGGCTCCGAAGTTTGCTGCACCTTCACCCCAATGCGGAACGTGCCTTTTTGTGGATAGGCAATCGTACCGATCTTCACTTCTGGCGCATCGGGTTCAAACTCGCTGCCTTTGAACACATCGGAGACTCCGCCGTATACGCGGTCATCGCTGGATAGCATTTCGGAGAAGGCCTCACCGCTGCTCTCTTCCAAGCTAGTGATGATGAGCACGTTGCCCTCGCCAAGTCCGTGTGCGATTTCGCCGGAGAAGAAGCTTTTGGTCGCTCTCCCAAATGGGGACACAGCAATCTTCGTAAAAGGCTCGATCGGAATGTCCACGACACCGCTCAGCATCCCCGCAATGCCGCTGCCGCTGCCGCCGCCTGCTGGAATACTTAAATCGAATGAAAGCTCGCTAATCGCTTTATTGAAGTTAACCTTGAATTCCGGAGGCTGTCCTGGCGCCAAGGTTTTCACTTTGGACTTCGTTACGAACTGACCGGATGTTTCCTCGCGGTATTCGTTCGCTTGAGCAAGCCTGTACATAACCGAGGAATTGTACACGTATTCGCCAAATGGCACTTGCTCGACACTTTCAATGACATAGGTTGGTCCCACTTGAACAAGGCATATTTTAGCCAAATAAATACAAGGCTCGGACGGAGCTTCTAAAGAAGCCTCCAAAGATTGTTTCACGAAGTCGGACATCAACCGTTCCCGCACGGATTCGCCAATAATCTGCAGTTCGCCAACAGCATGAGTCTGCAGCTCCAACTGTCTGTCATCCAGCTTCAGAACGGCCGTACTCACCTGTACACCAATCGTCCCCTTCACGGAAGTCGTACTATCCGCTCGCAAAAGCACCTTCATTTCATACTCGCTCTCTTGCCCGTCCTGAGGCTCTTGGAACACAATCGTTGCTCCTTCAATCGCCTCTACGCGTTCAGCAGCCAGCTCATATTGAAAGGACAGTCTGCCGGCCTTTAGAGTCTTCTCGAAGCGCAGCTTCATTTCGAACAGTTGACCTGGGTTCACATAACGAGGTGTTGTTTGAAGCACCCGCACTTGAGAATCTTGATAAAGAACGACTGTCTGATCCGACAAATTAGCCAAAGGTAGTGCTGCCGGATCAGGCGCATCCTCTCGGATAAACAAGCGGTAGCTTTCCAGCACACGATTATAGTCATTAATTTCGTCGGAACGAATAGAAGAATTAGCGACCGCGTGAACGGGTTCTTTTTCCTTTTCGTCATAGGCAATACATAGGTATACGTTCTTGGCGTACTGATTATTGCTGAAACCGTCCATCATCGATAGCTTCAATGTCATCGGAGAAGGCACGACAATTTCCCGGCCAAGCGCGTCGATCGCAGCTCCCATCTCTACAGAAACTGACTTTTCATCGACCGCGACAACCTGCAGACCCGTAAGTACGCCCGAACCATGCAGCAAACGGTTCATCATTCTTCGCTTATCGTTGAAATACTTTTGCTCAGACTCGAAATCCCTTACTGTCAGCAGCTTTCCATAGAAATACCGATTGCGCTCAAACGGGTAATAGCGTGTTTTTTTCATAAGTATCCCCTCACCTTCCAAGGCTCATTTCGTTTATTCGATTTCGGAATCCAATTCCAAGCGAGTATGTATGTCCATTCGTTTATCGCGATCTACGTCAATCAGCACCGTATTGTAAGGCATCGACGAACGCTGATCTAGTGTTAACAAGGTAGGCTCAGATAAGTAAGTATTAATGCCCAGATATGTATGCATGTCCGCGTACATCCACGGTTGTAGAACGATTAATTTGCCTTCGGTATAGGCTGGTTTTTGGTCTTCGATGATTTGCTCGATGGTTAGCCGTTGTGCATCTGTCTGTACGAATTCAGGCTTTAACATGATGCAGAAGCAATAAGGATTATCCCCATATAACTGGGCAAAAAGCTGCCGCAGCTCCGACGTCTCCTGCATTTGTTTAAACTGAAAATATTCCAGCAAAAACGGTTCTGACCCTGTGTAAATCTTAAGCATGTTCATCATGCCCTCGCGAGTTCCCCGCAATTTGTAAAGCTCAGGGGCCTGTTTGATCAGTAGTCTTAGCTTCGTCTCGCCCCATGCCTCATGATCCGTGATAGCCAACCAGCGGCCTAACCATTCCAGATAAGTGCCGGATACCGCATCCGGATCGAAATGAGAGGAAATACGGTCTATTTTATCCTCCATATCGTCAAAGAAGGTGCTGAACATCGCCAGAAACCGCTCCAGGAAAGGGCTATGCTCCTCGTCCTGTTGATAAATCGGCGGCAAATAGGCAATCAGTGACGTTCTCGGGAAGTAGACCCGAAGCTTTCGGATGTAAGGTGATTTTTGCTCGCTGCCAATCAGCTCGATTTTGAACCATAGATAACGGCCTCTGGCATTCATCAGAAGAGCATCCTTCGGATTCAGGATGGGCTCCGACCATAAGTCACGCGTCGCAGCCAGCTTATCTCGAATCGAAATGCCTGGATCCGTCAAATAGCCCGTATAATTTACGTATTCGCCATCAATGAATCCTTCGCTTTCATCCGATGTAAAATAGGAAAAGCGAACCTGCGTTTCCTCCGGAATATCGGCTTCTAAACGAATCTTATGCCACTGTGTCTCCGTTTCCGTCGTATCCAGCTCAGCCGAGAAATAGATGGCCTCCGGAAGCTGAGTCCCCTCAAGCAGCATCGTACGCGCACGAAGATCAAGCAGGCTAATCTGACCACTTATCCGATCAAAGACATACAACCGGTTGCGCCCATCATGCAGCAATGTATCCGTTCGTCCTCGGAAGCTAGTAACTTTATCAAACTGCTCCCCATTTTCGCGAAACTTTAGAATAAACCGCTCCGTTACTCCTTCTTGCTGTGCGTATCCGCTGTCCCCTATGTAGATATTATGATTCGTATCAATGGAAATACCGGCAAAGCGCCCTTCCTGCTCCAGCTTAAAATGAAACGGCTCCCGACCATCTTCATGGAACACCGTTACCGTTCTGAGCTGTGCATCCAATAGAACTAATTTACCACCCGCAGCAGCGGTGTAATAACGCCCTCGAAGTGCAGCAATTTCAGCCGTTTCTTCCAGACGGTGTGCTTCATGCTCATACACATGTACCACTTCACCTGCCGCGTTCCACTGTATAATGCCAATCCGGCCGCCCTTAGGAACTTCGGGACTTCCATTCATACCAATCGCAATGTCCAAAGGGACCGCCGCGTAAAGCAAATTCGCCGTTGTAATTCTCGTATTAACCGAGAGAGGAAATAATTCAAGACCTTCCCAATCATGGATAGCCCACATCGTCTGTCCATTGGAAATCGAATACACCGCAAGTCTTCTTTCGCTCTCCGTGTGGGCATCAGCTATCACCAAAAGATCTGACATAGAAGCTAGCATCGCTTGATGGCTAAACAACTGATGACCCTGGCGAAATAACGACTCCCGATGACGACTTTCATCATCATAAATCCACACATTTGAAGCCTCGTCTAGCAAAAATAGCTTCCGACCTGGACCGACCGTCATCTCTTGAATAGGATGAATGCCTTCCAGCTCGTCTGTGCGAACGATGCGATGGATGCTGTATTTTTCTGTCTGCTGAATCGAAAATCCTTCGTTCTGCATATGAATATTGGCTTCATATCCTTGTTCCCAGTCAAGCGGTTTATTAAGTGAGAAAAACGTTTGTCCATCCTGCATCGTTCGACACCTCTTTTCCTAAATAAGGACTTATAAATCCGTCTGACTAATGGTTTCCACTTCATGATCACCGGAATAGACCAAGGCATAAGGCGGGATATGAATGTCGCCAGCGCCATCCTTGTGGAAGCCTGTGCCCTCGGCATCTATCCAAATGTCCTGCACATAGACAACACCTTTAATCCGGGAAATAACGCCATAAATATCTCCCTTATACACGGTCCGTCCAAAACGCCAGCCTTCTGAGCCTTGTCCATGATCCATCGGCTGTAGTAACAGTCTGAGCTCTTGCATAATTCGGCGCTGTTCATCTTTGTGCTTGGGCTCCATCACCACGACAGCGTGAACCGTTATTTTAATATATTCGGCGGGAATCACGTGTAGTTCTGTGGTCAAAAGACGATGCCGATCTAGATGCTGCTTGATCGTCTGCAAGAAGCCCTTGCCAGCTTTCGGCTTATCGCTCTCGCTATAAGGGACGACCACGACGGTCATCTGTGCGGGCGCTTTGACCTTCGGATAATCCCGCATGCCCAGCTTGTACAGCGGGATTGCCTTTACGCGCGCGACACGCAGACCGGGCGTCGCCTTCGCGATCGCCTCGTAGTCCTCGCCAGTCACGGCCCGCGTCGGCTTCTCGAGTTCGCGCCGCACGCGAAGTTTCGCCTGCGTGAGCGTCTCCGCTTCGAGGCCGCCTCGCGCGGGGAACGGATTCGTCACACGCACGCCTTTGGTATTCGTGAAGCCGGTCACGAGGCCATCCTTCACGTTGCCTCGCACACCCCCGCCCGCTTGCAGCGCCAGGAACCGAATGTTCGGTTCCACGGACTTGGGCGGAGTGAGACCCGCTTCGTTATTGCCGAAGCGGATCGTTCCTGCTGCATCGTCGTAGACGTAATGCCTGTCCGTGGACTTCGAATTATCGAAGTCGTCCACGGACTGCCAGTCGTCCCAAACGACGTCACTCTCTCCGCGTGGCCGGTAGCCAACCTGCAGCAGCATGCTGCTGGGCTTATACATCCGGCCACGGCTGATTTCAAAGGTCTGCCCGGGCAGACCTCTGCTGCCCCCGACAAAACGGCCATAGTCAAACTCGGCCGTGTAAGCAATGAGCCGTACCCGCTGCGAACCCTGCGGCGGGATACGCCCGTTCACCCCGTCGCCGAAACGCAGACGGGTGGTGCGCAGAGCCGAGTCCTGCTGCAGCTGGCAGCAGAGATCATCCGGCTCACAGTCCTCGAGCTCCGCGACGATGTGCCAGTCGCGCCAGTGCCCTTGCTCGTCCTGAACCTGCACAGTGTGCATGCCGTTGTAAGCGAGATACGAGCTTACCTCGAAGCTCTGATCAGGCTCTCCCGAGCTGTCAAAAGCAGTAACTTCGCTGAAGGTTTCCTGCTCAGCCGCTTTCACCGCATTGAGACTAACCTTCTCAATCTTCGGAGACAGCTCATAGCCGTCCTCCTCGAGTGTACAGCAAATCCAGAATCGGCTGCGATCATCCGCAGGGTAAAGCGCAATCGGCTTCATCTCCGACGTGATCCGAAACCGGAGCTCACCGCTTTGCGACAGATGAACCGTTGCATCACTTATCTGCTCGATAGGCAGCCAGCTTTCGCTTTGCCCCTGCTGCCCGGCACCCGCAAATGTCCACGCCACCTTAGCAGACGAAATCATCGGCGTTGTCCCATCTTCACGGTGACCCACCCTTACCGGATAGCGGTCAAATAGCTTAAAGGCGATTGAAATCTCCGTTTGCGCAGGCAGCGCTCTATCGAAACCGAGATACAAATGCGCGCCCTTACGCGCTTCAGGTCCAAAAGCATAATAAGCAATCTTAGCGTGATTATTGGATGTAAAATCACCAGCCGCCGTCTCCGTACGGACCAGCACTTTCTCAAGCTCGGAAGGAACAAGATTCACCGTATCTAGTGTCTCAAACCGCTGGTCCATCGCTTGCAGCGGTGTCCCCTTGGGGAGCACAAGCTGCTGCTGTAAACCAGCAAACGCCACATCACAAACAGCGGATACAGCTTCATGAGGGCTAATCCCCAGCAGCTTCAGAAACTTCCGCACACTGCGCTCCGTCACCCGGTTTAAGTAATACTGCTGCATCTCCGTCATCCATGACATCAATTCCAGCAGCGTAATCCCTGGGTCATGTTCATTCTCATCCGTCCACTCCGGAAAAAGCTTAGGTATCGACTTTCGAGCCTCCTGCACCATCTGTTCAAACATACGATCATCCAAATTAGGTATTGGCAGCACTTGTGCTCACCTCCTTCGATTATTACTAACTCCCACCAACACACTCTCAACCACTAATCAGCTACTTTAACGAAATAAAACATCGCTAACCCGCCAACTAGCTCATTTATTCCTACTTTAGCGAAATAATACATCGTTATAGTCGCTCTTCTCTCCCTCGCAACCACTATTCAGCTACTCTAACGATATAAAACATCGCTAACCCACCAACTAGCTCATTTACTCCAACTTTAACGATGCAAAACATCCCTAAAGTTGCTCGACTCTCACTCGCAACCACTATTCAGCTACTTTAACGATATAAAACATCGCTAACCCGCCAACTAGCTAATTTATTCCTACTTTAGCGATGAAAAACATCCCTATTCAACCAAATAGAAGTCTCTTAAGGCTCCTATTATCGCTATTTTCCGTTGGAGCTGCTGATTAGCAGTCTCTAAGGACTCTTATTTCTGATAAATCCCATCTTTTTATATGATATTGCTGAAATAAGAGTCTCTAGAGGCTTCTATTACAGCAAATCTAGGCAAAAAACAGAAAATAGCAGTCTTTAAAGACTCTTATTTGCCGGAACCCGAATCCTTTCACCAGGAAGACGGACTTCCCATGTTTCTGACGAAAGGGTTCTGGGGGTTGAGACTCCCCCACCATCGACACCCTCCCTACAACGCGTTCACAACCACCTTGTGCTTGCCGCTCACAATGATCCCGTGCGGGAGCGCCGGAAGGCGGTTCACATCGAGTTCCGTACGCTCGCCGTCCTCAATCTTGTATACCGTCATGTAAAGCTTCTCTACATGACTGATCACTCGAATTGATTTCAACAACGCGTAGAAAACGGAGGGGTGGATTTGTTGACCGATTTGCCAGCCTTTGCCGTCGAAATTGCCGGTTAGCGGATCAAGGAAACGATTCAACTTCTCTAACGCCTGAATTTCGGTAGCTACTACAGCGTCCATGCCCTCAACTGCAACGATCGCCGAAATGGAAATTTCCATATAGACCGGCTCAATCACTTGAAGCCGTTCCGGGAAAGCAACAAGGCTGGAAGCCCGCTGTAGAATATACCTCTCAACCTGCTTCTTCAGTTCTGGAAACGCGGAGCTTCCCTTCTGCCCTTCTTTTGGTAGCACCACTAAAGTCATAGCCCCGATTTCTTTGTGCATATAGGCGTTCCGATTCGGGATGCATGTGACTTTTGCAATGTTCGGATATGCCTCACGCGCAAGCCACTCGTAGTCTTTGGACGATACAGCCCGATCACGATGCTTCAGCATTTCTGGTCCGCGCTGCAAGGCCGACTCCAGCTTTTCAGCTTGGCAGCCGCCTGACGCTGGTTCTGGGTTATAAATCTCACCGACAAACGCAATAGAGTCCTGCATCTGATTAATTTGACGAGCCCCTACGTTTCCGATTTGTCCGGACGTTACTTGGTAGGTTACCTTCAGCTGCTCCAGCCCACCCTTTGGCGGACGCATGCCATGGATACCGTCGCCTACACGAATACGACCAAACGTACGATCGATCATATAATGACGAACCCTATTGCTGGAATCTGCCATCTGGCGAACCGCTGTCCAACGAACCCAAAGTTGAAGTAAGTTCCCCTCAGAATCACGAGAAACCTCCATAAGAGGAGTCCCTACACGCTCGTACTCAGCGATTTCCTCTTCTGTCACAAACTCCGTCTCATCCACCCATACCTCTTCGGAGACAATCCCGCTTCTGCTGAGCTGGTATTCCGTTTCTTCCAGCCCTTTGGAATCGGGAATTTCCCCGATAATCGTCTCCTGCTGAAGTACTTGAACTGTATTCATATACATGCCCTGAATTGTGGGGATTTGTACCCGACCGGAACTATCATCATATTTATCATCACGATTAACAGCACGAATCCAGTAGCCCTCTTTACCAAACAACGACGCTCCTGCAAAATCAGATGGACCTACGAATTGGACGGTACCGCTCTGGGTCAAACCGTTCGTATCATCAATAACCTTGAGCGCTACCCATTCGGGATGGCTTCCCGGCATCAGACCAGCTCGCAAATACTCCCATTCGAGTAATGGCATGTCCTGCTCCGAGAAACGCTGCTGTTTCACCGAAACGAACATCGATATCGGACCTTTTACAGGCGGTGTATCAAAAGAAAGATGCAAGGCAGGATGACTGCCCTCCAAAGGTTGAAAGGGCTCAAACCCGCCCTCCAACTGACGGCTATGCCGAGTCCGATCCTCAAACACCGTATTATTCAGCGCTAAACAACGTTCGGCTGGGTATAGTCGATCATCATACTTATAGGTTAGAGACACATCATCCACCCAAGGTGAAAGATAGATCGCTTGTGCCACATACGCATTCTCGATATGTAAAATTCGTGCTCTGATCCAGCAGTTTTCATTGCCGTTCACATAAGTCGCTTCAAGATCAGCTGGACAGCGGAAGTGAATTTCTTTGCGCACCTTCTGCTCCTGCGGATAATAAAACAGCTTCCCTGCTTCCTTCCCCACATCCAGCCGCAACCAAGTTGCCCCGTTCCAATACTCCCAAGCAACCTCCAGAACGGTGACGTGAGTTACTGGCGGCTTATCGAACTTGGATTTTTTCATCACCATTTTCCAATCGACTTGCTCCGTCAGCTCCGGCTGAAACCGATTCTGAATCGCTTGCAGCCCAAAGCTTAGCTTAATATCGCCGTCTTTTTTCGTAAAAACTTCCTGACTCCCGATGTAAAAAGAACCATAAAGCGCAAACTGATCACCAAACGGATAAAACCCCGATGGGTCCGCACCAATATCATTGTAAAACATCTGATCAGGCCGAACGCCACCTGTTTCCAGTGTATCGACATAATCCGTTTTAAATGAAATATGGTCCATGGACAGCCTGCTGTCTGCCAGCGTTTTACCACCGCTTATGAGCGGCTTTAAACGGCATTGTATCCAGCGTCCGGATGCCCCGTTCACTTCTCGCAGAGCAATCTCGCCTGCCACCGCTTTCAATAGAGTAACCCGATTCCCCTTAGCCTCTACGTGGTCAAAAGTCTTCCAACCTTCCTCCGTGGCATACAGCCACTCGGTTAGCTCGGGATTCGCCAGTTGGCTGGACATCGAAAGTTCATCAAAACGTCGCTTCGAGTTACGGAATTCGATTTCGATTCGTGCCGTATTATACACGGTGAAAAGAGAGCTGTGCTCCAAATAAATGGCATGCTCCTGCAAATTGTCGCCATCCTGTAAACGGAAAAGCGCTGTCGGCGCTGCATATCCTTGCCGGGATGCCGTAACGAACTCATCAGGAATGCGAATGATCATATCCTGTTTGCGGCTCGTCATGTACACATCTGTAAGCAACGCGGGCGTCAATAAGCTGCTCCGTGCTGTCTCATACAGAATGCTGCCTTCCTCTGCTGCAGCGGCAACTTGTGTGCCTGCCGAGATGAACACGGACTCCTTCGTACCCTCGTTCAGCGCAAACGTTAAGTAGCTTCGGGCAGGACGTGCCGGAAGCAGCGTCACATCGAACATGTTGAGGAACGATATCAAATTTTTCGTAGGCACTCGGTTCAACCGTTTGATATTGTCATGAAACATATCAGCAAACATCAAGAACAGCGCGGAACCCGGGTCCGGATTTTCAGGCGTGAACCGCCACTCCGGCGTATAGTATGGCGCCATTTCCTTCATTTGCGCGATCAAATCGGGTAAATCTCTGGAATCAATTTTGGGAGGTTGCACAGCTCCACCTCCTCTCTGTACGTGTCGTCATCGCTTCCGCAGCCAGCCTCTCTATTTCGATCCTTCAAATAAATAAAACGGATAGACTTGGTTAAATAAGTTATTGGTCGTACGTACCAAATAAGAAATATGAATCATCACCTTAGCAGGGTCATCTGCTTCCGGTATGGCTTGTACATCGACTTCATGAACCCTAGGTTCCCAGTTCCGTATTGCTTCCTCGATATTACTTTGGAGCAAATGAAGCGTTGTATCGTCCGTTAATCCGAAAATAAATTCCTGAACACCACACCCAAAACTCGGGCGCATTACCCGCTCCCCTTGTGTGGTCCCCAGAATAACGCGGATCGCTTCGGCGATGTCTTCCTCATACTCAGACATTCGGATTCGCCCTGTTGCAGGATCGACCTGAATAGGGAATTTCCAGCCTCGTCCCAAAAATGCTTCCGACACCTCGTCACGCTCCTCTCGTTAATTGATTTTGACCATACTGCCTTTAATATTAATGATTCCGTCGGACTTCAGATCCAGTGTTGCCCCAGCCTTCAGAGCCATCGTGGCAGAAGCTTCTATGCTAATTTGAGTGGATTTGATTTTGATTTCCTTCGTGCTCTCAATGCTGACCTCGCCTTTAGCGTTCAAGGTGATCTTCGAGGTTTGGCTCACAACCGAAATTTCATTCGCTGAGCCGCCCTTGATCGTAATCTTATTATTCCCGCTTGAATCTGCGATCGAAATACTCTCATCCTTATCCTTCAATTCAATCATTTGGCCTTTTTTCGTCTTAATCTTTATGCTCTCGTCACCACTTTTATCGTTGAAAGAAAGCTCATGACCGGAGCGTGATTTAATCATACGCAAATCATTTTTATCTGCGGGCGCAGGCGGCTTATTCTTCGGATTCCACAGCATGCCAATGACGAAAGGCATTCGCAGCTCTCCCAGATGGAAAGCGACTAAGACTTCATCCCCTACCTCCGGTATAAAAAGGCTGCCCATTTCCTTACCGCCCATTAACGTCGCGATGCGGCACCAATCCGTTTCGGTCTCTGTTTCCTGCATGGGAAGCTTGAGCTTCACTCGCCCCATTTTATCAGGATCGGTATTATTTGTTACAATGGCAACCATGACGCCACCTAATTTCTGACTGGCAAAATCGGACACGCCACCTATCGTAATATCGGGAGTTTTGAACATTAGACCGCATTTCCTCCCAACTGAAACCGAGTTGTATAGCCTTCGTCGTCATAAATGTGTGTTGCTCCAGTAATATAGTATGTCTGGTCGAACGATTTCCCAACACCACTGAGTTTGATATATCGACCGGCACGAATCTCAGGAATCCCAATGCATTCCCCGTTACCGCTTATCAGCTTCATCGCTCGGCGATTCAGGATCGCATTCGCGTAGCTTTTGGCTTCTTCCACGGAGGTCACATTCGTATACATATGCTCGACGAAATCACCTTTAGATGCCAAGATATCCTTGCCCGTCTTGCTATTCGAACCCAGCTTCGTAATGCTAGCCGATTTACCTTCGATCACTTTCAGTTCTTTATTGTCCCAGGCTCTTACGGTTACACCCGTAATTTGCTCGGCTAAATTCATATCAATCATTAAACTACGGAGGGTTTTCCCCATTTCTAGCGTCATCAATGACGTCATCGCCGTGAGCGGCTTACGGAAATATAAGTTCTTCCCCACAACAAAGAAATCATAGTTAACCAAATTAGCTAAATTTTGAATAAAGTGATAGTCATTAATCTGACTCTGCGAAAGCGCAGGAAATTCCGTCGTCGTTGCATCAATATGTGTTTTGAAGCCATACGTTTTGGCGATTTCCTCAACAACATCACTATATTTCTTCTTATTCCAAGAACGAGACTTGGTCCCTTTCATCATGAGATAAGAAATGTCCATCCCCCGCACAACGAGGCCAGGAGCACCCTCTTCCGGGAAATCAACAACAACGGATGTAATATGTCCCGAAAATACAGCGGTCATTTTGTCTACATAACCTAAACTGATCTCAATGGCTTTGCCTAAAGAGAACGTAGACAGCCACTGGAACTCATTATTCGTAATATCGTACGCATTCGCAATCCGAAACGAAAAGGAGTCTGCCGTTCCATCTATGGACGTTTCAACGCGAAGAATATCAATGGCTATCGTGTCCGATATTTTCGTTCCATCTACGCTAATTAAATAGGATGGCGCATAAAAATCTTTGTACTTTTTGGCCAAGTCGTCATAGGGAAAGGAGCTCGTTTCTAATTCTAAGGGCATCGGCTTAATCCAGCCTCGGAACTGAAATGCGGCGTCCCGTTGCGACTTTCATAGGATTATCAATCTGGTTGGCTTTGGCGATTTCCCGCCATAAAGTTGGATCCTCGTATTCCGTTGCAGCAATCATCCAAAGCTGTTCCCCTTGATTCAGCATCTTCAGCTTCGTCCGATCGGCCGAATGGCGGGGGATTTGCTTAAGCTGGTCTTTTTTGCTCAGCGTGGATTTAAAGGTCACTTTCAGCTTGGCACGAACCGGAACTCCGGTTTCCAGAAACATCGTGAAGTGCTGATTTACCGCCACAACTACCCCTTTGAAATCCAGAGAACCCCAAACAAATCGGCAAAGCGGCGGTGCATGGATCTCCTTCTCAACATCCAGGAGACCTGAGATTTTCTTCGTAAGCAGGCGAACGTCCGTCCCTCTTTCGTAGGTGTCAAAATAAAAATCCATGGACAGCGTCGTTGTCCCTCCACTCACGAATTGAGCGATGGGCATGGACAGACCCGGCACTGTTTTCCAAGAATAGCTGTTATTCGTGTCTAGGGTATACTCACCCGGATTGAACATCACTTGTACATTTTCTGTTTTGCTTCCCTTATGAACGATAATCATTGCTTTCTTGAGCGCCATAGGTGTCTGTCCTTTCTGCTATTATCTATACTTAACGTTATTAACGATTTATGACGAAAATAATTAGATGCCTCGACGCTGCCGCTCGAACTTCATCTTTTTCTCAATTTCGCGGTAAACTTTGTCCGCAATTTTTGCTATGTCCAGCTGCGGGAGCTGTTTCATCAGCTCCTGCAGCTGCTCCGCACTTAGCTCCGGCGCCGCCTGCTGAACCGGCGCTGCTGGGGTTGGTGCTTCGTCTGCGCTTGCTTTGGTGCGCAGCCAGTCCATCTCCAGCGGCGCTTCGGCTAGCGCGCTGCTGATCTCTGCGGCTGGAGTTTGTTTGTGCTCCAGCGTGGGTTGCTGGCTCTGCGAGGCTAAGTAATCTTTCCTCGCGGTTGGCGTGCTGCGTTGGCTGGCGTTTAGCACGCCGCCGGCTAGTGTTTGCCGCTGCACCTGCGTGGGCAGCGGCTTGATGGCTGCAGCAGCCAAGCTCCCGCTGCTGCTGTGGGTCATGCTGGCGCTGCGCTGAGCGCCAGCTGTAGTTGCTGCGGCGGCGCTGCCGATGGCAGCCGCCTGGGTGAGACCCGCAGGAGCAGCGCGAAGCGCTCCTGCGCTGCTCGCCAGCAGCGGCATGACACGCGGTGTCATGCTCACGGGCTGGCGAGCGATCGGCGCATGCGCAGCACGCGCACCGCCTGCACTACTTGCTGCCAGCGAAGCAGCAGCTGGCTCAACCCCCTGAGTGCGCTCCTCTTCCAGCGCGCTCACTCTAGCCCGAATGGTTCGTTCCGCTGAATCTGACTGGAAGCCGCTGGCTTCCAGTCGATTCTCCGAACCATTCCCTGCCTGCAGCTCGCGCTCGCTGTCATCGACAATGACTTGTCTCTGAACATGCTCGACTTGCGCCCTGCGCCAAACGGCTCGGCCGGTCTGACTTGTCGTTTGCCCAGCAACCCCTTCGCCTGCTGCTCGGTAATCCATCGTTTGACTCGTTCTTCTTGCACCTGTGCGAATATCCGCTGTTCGCCCGGCTTCTCCTGGGCTTGTTCGACTCGTCAACTGTCGGGTCATTGCTTCACCCGTCCCAGTTTGAGTCATCGGCTGTCTAGCCCCACCAATCTCTGATCGAATTGTCGTCATTACCTCGGTATCGATCTTTCTTTGTATCGCTGCTTGCTGTTCTCTTACTCGATCGATTCCCGTCGGCCCGCCTGTTCTTCTTACCATGTCCACAGGTGACCGGTTTATAGTTCCTTTAACAAGCTCCAGTGAAGTCTTGCTTGTTATTTCATCACTTGTTCTGTCTTTGCTTATTGTGTTACTGCTTACTCTCCCCATTGCTCTGTTACTTGACTTTTCACTGGCACTTTCTCGAACGGTTCCCTTTACAGCCTCATTGTCCGTCCCAGTCTCACCTATCAGCCCTTTTTCAGCTTGCCTCCAAATGGCACGAACGGAAGCTGGATCTGATAGCTCAGTATTACGGGAGAAGCTGCGCTGTAATCCTATTTGATCTGCATTCACTGAAAGACTTGGACCAATCTTCTTCAAACTGTTTTCAACTACTTTTGTAGCTATCTCAGAAGCTAAACTTTGAGAGGAGGGGAAGTCACCGCGTGACTTCGTCCCTAATCTATCTACGTTCGTCCTTGAAGGTTGTTGTCTACCCTCTTCCAACAGTCTCCAACCTGCTGACCCAACAGAAGTACGAAAAATCCGTCGAGCCTCCGGCTTAGGAGAACCAGCTCTAGCTTGTAGGCTAGTTTGAAAACCATCAAGTCGATTCTCAGAACCAGCGTTCCTTTTAGCTTCTGCTGCCAAGTTCAGACTTGTTTTTATTTTTCTGACACTGGATTCGGTCATTTTTGCAGCTAGTTCAGAAGCTAAAGTTGGAGTAGAAAGTATGCTTCGCACAGAAGCTGGTTTTTCTTCCTCTTGTGTCGCAGATTGTTGCTTCCTTAGCTCACTATTTACTTCGGTTCCTGCTGCCTTGCGAAATACACGCCCAACCTCTTGCAGCTGTATTCGCGAGCTGGCTTGCAAGCTAGCTCGATATCCCTCAAGCGGCTTCATAGCAATAGCACCCAGCGCATCTGATGTTTGGTCCCTAAGTATCGCTGACCTCGCAGCTATTGGGAAAATCCGCCCCATTTTCATGCTTGTTTCATCTTGCTCTTCAGGTTTCGAAGCCGCTCGGAGAACACGCTGTGAATCCTGTAAAAAAGAACTGGCTTGCAGACTGGCCAGATATCCCTCACGGGGACCCCCTGCTTGGAGTGTCACTCTATTGGCACTAGGATTGGAAGATAGTTGTGTACTACCCGCTTTCCTTTGCGCTTTTACAGCTGCACTTGTGCTCCTATTTGGTTGTACTGCCTCAGAGTGTGACTGCATTCTCGATTCCAAATTCGGATTCGCAGCCGATCTCGCGATGGCTAGGGAATTATCAGCGTTACTATGTACGATATTCTCCCTCCGCATAATCCGCGGAATGTGAGTAGTCATTGTTAGGTGATCGGAGATCACCTGAAAATTTTTTTGTGGAACTTTATGTATACTCCCAACAAATGAATCATTAGAAGAGTTTTGTCTTTGTTTTTGTCGTTGGACCAGCTGCTTTAGCAATTTCTCGTTGCTTTGAATTTTCACAACAGATTCTAGTCCATTGTCCATTACACTTGCTTTTCTATGTATCTGTGAAGGATAAGCAGCCTCTACAAATCGAGATGCTTCAATACCTTGCTCATTCACTTGTTTAGTAACGAGCTTAGTAAGGCGTTCCATCATGGAGGAGCCTTGATTTCTCTTGTTAGCTTCACGCGTTCTTGAACGAGTTTCCCAATTATTATTTGAGATAGCTTCCGAAATCGGCTCCTGTCCATTCCCCATCTCAAGCTTTTGACCAGCAGAAGAATTTGTCTCTAACTGCACTGATTGGCGTGTATGTTCATCTTGCAGCACTTGATTCCGTACTTGATCCTGGTTTCGATTTTGTTTCGTTACCTGACCCGGTACTTGATTCTCTACTTGATTCAGTTCTTGCTCCTGATTCTGTACTTGAATCTGCTTTCGATCTTGCCTTTGCTCTTTACCCTGATCCCGCTCCTGCGATCTTTCCTGCGTATGCACTTGCACTTTTTCCTGCTCTAGCTCACGCATTCGATCTACTAGATCCTCTTGCACTTGCCTTCTCACCGAAGCCAAAGCATTATCTTGATGCACCACTTGAGCTGTTAGTCGCTCTTGTCCAAGTCCCTCTACTTGCTCATTCGGCTTACGCCAAACATGCGGCACACTCTGCCGGGCTCCCCTTGATGTCGAAGCATGCATAGCAAAAGGCAAAGTTGAAGTCAATCGTGCTGCATTAATAGCTAATGGTTGTTGACTATCAGCCAGAAAACCTCTAGCAGTTGAAGCTTCTTCCTTACGATTTAGTTTCCCATCGCTCTTCGGCTCACCTATCGGTGACAATAGAGCAGTTGGCGAAACATCCTCCTTATCAGTGGCATTAGCCATATTTCTGACAAGTAAGCTTCTAATAAAATGCACAGAAGCAGGTGCTTCTGCATTCGAAAAGGGCCCCTCACCAAGCTTAGGCAATGAGTGATTATACTGCGGAAGTCTTCCCTTTTGTGGCGTTGGTGTTTGGTTCGCACCATTTAAATAGAGCTTGGCAGCATGCAGGTAAGACGGCTGCATCCCAATTGTAGATACCACAGAAGGTGCAGTAGCAGAGTGACCTACCTTGGCATCAGGCAAACCAGCGCTTGGTTTCCCTTCTTGGAACTGCTCTATCCATTGCGATGTATGCCGAATAGCATCCACATGTTTGACTACTTGTACATGATTATCCATAGGTGCAGCTCTGTGTACGATTGAGCGCTTCGTATGTTTTGTATGTTGAGGTCCATTCACCGATTGCGATTGTTGATTTGGGTTAATGCTTTGGGCATGAGAAAGCATCCCAATTGAAGCGGTAATCTGCCGAATAGATCGTTGGATTAACGGTGAATTCCCTTTGTTAACGTAGTTAATTGAATTTGATTTCTTTGGCGGCTTCGACTGCTTCTCACCCAACATCTCATGAGCAGCAGCAGTTTGATGATTCATTTGATTTACGGATAGTTCCGCATTCTTTTTGCTTTTTCGTCCTTTTTTCTTGCTCATCTCGTCAGTAAGTACTTGCATCTGTTGGTGAGACGATTGTACATCCGATTGGCTTGAAAAATAATCAACAGCCGTCTGTGAAGGAAGCCTGTAACCACTATTCGCAATCAGCTGCTGTAACTGACGAATCGTTTGCTTTTTCGTAATCAGGAGTGCTGATTCGGGATGCTGCAAGCTTTGCAGCTGCAGTTGCAGCTGGATAACCCACGACTGATCATTAATATCCGTTAAAGCCGATAATTCTTTATCCGTGAGAATTCCTTTTTGTTTAAAAATTAGAGCTAATAGACCTAAATAGTTATTACGCCAAAATCCGTATTTGCCCATAATGCCGGATGCAAACTGTTTGGATTCCCTGGCTGCACGTCCTGCTGAACTACTGCTAGCAGCAGAAATCTGCAAAATACCCTTGGTTCTCTTCCCTCGGGGTTTATGCGATTGTCGAGATTTCATAAACAATCCCCCTAAGAGTTTTGCTTTAGCAAAACTAGCATCGTAAGCATTTACTGAGTTTTTCGAGCACACTTATTTTTTGAAAATAGTTTTCAAACCGGCATGCACCAGCTCGATCGACTCGATAGCTACATTACCGCTGCTGGCATTCAAATCAGGTCCGTTCCATTTCACCGGAAAAGCACTGAAAAAATTCCATCGGCACATCTCCGTACCTGCCTGATTGTGTAGAATAATGGAGCCATTTTTACGCTTTATTTTGCCTTGGGCGACACCATTGTACCATTCCCAAAGCTCGCTGGAAGTGGTGATGCCTCTTTTTAGCACAATATTAGGATACTTCGTATGTTCGATCATGTAGTGGGGGTGCGTGTTCACGCCGCCTTCCCATAAGGGCTTAACTTCCGTTTCAGACTTCATGCCTGTTACTTCAGAAAAACCGCCGACAATAAGTCCGTCAAGCTCTACCTCGAACCGGAATGCGCCACCTACGTTATGCAATTTGGACTCGTTTTTGGACTGTTTCACTTGTTACTCACCTCTTACCGAACACATCAAACGGATTGTCAGGCTGCTTTTTACCATCTTCGTTCAGATTGCGGTTGATGCGGGATATTTCCTCACACCACGTTCGGCGCTCCCGGTGCTCCATTGACATGATTTCATCATGCGTCCAATGAAAGTAGTAAGCAATAAAGCCCGCTTCCTCATAGATCTTGTCAATGGGATAACCCGTTATGCCCCCGCCATCTCGTCCAAAAAAGACACGTCCACATCAAACTCATGCTCACATTTCGGACAGCTTGTGTGTACTCTCGGCACTTCCATTTCATTAATTTGACGATAAAAGTTTTGCAAGAAAGCTAGATCAGCCGTGAAGAACTTCTCAACCACACGTGTATCAATCGCACGCAGATCGCCTAGGTTGGTAATCACACGCGTAAGTAAGATGATCGTTAAATAGCCTGGATTTTGCTGAACGCGTTGGTCACGCATGGGTAGGATTTCATCCGCAGCTGTTGCTAACCGCATAACGCCTCTCTTGTGCAGCGTACCGTTGTCATCCACATATCCTCTAGGCAGCTCGAATTCATATTCCGTTTTGAAAGCCATGATGTTACCCCCTTAGCATTATGAAAAAAAGAAGAGTTAGGAACCGGAGACTTCGTGCTCCGGCACCTACTCTAGCGCTGCTTACTTCGTGCGTGTCATGCCTTCGTGGGCAAGCTCTAGGCTCTCAATGGCAATTTCATTGCCTGTACCTTTGAAGCTTGGAGCAGAGTACTTGGACGGCCATGCTTCAATAACCTGCCAAGTCG
This sequence comes from Paenibacillus phytorum, assembly GCF_013141715.1. GTDB lineage: Bacteria > Bacillota > Bacilli > Paenibacillales > NBRC-103111 > Paenibacillus_E > Paenibacillus_E phytorum. Next base: position 65,056 of record NZ_WHOA01000041.1, read on the forward strand.
CTACGTCTGCACCTTCTTCGTTGATTGCGATGATCGTAACCGTTTTGCGGGAAACTTTCCCCTGAATCGACTCCGACATCCAGTTATACATATCCATGGAGTCAGTAACACCCCACTTTAATGAGATGTTGCCATATTTCGCAAGTCCCGGAAGCTTCCGAGGCGTAATGGTTTCGTTTCCTTCGCGGTATTCAATTACCGACAAGGATGCGTCAAATCCAGAGATTTCGCTGAAACCAGCTTGCTGAATACCTTCTACTTCAATTCTAAATCTAAAATTGCGGTATGGATCCCTACGTTCGCCAGCCATATAATACCCCTTTCCTAATATGAGAAATATCTAACGTTTCGACTATTCTTCTCTTGTTTTCTGAGTAATGCGGAAGATTACGAACTCGGCAGGTTTGACCGGAGCAACCCCGATCACACAGATCAATCGACCATTGTCGATATCATCCTGCGTCATTGTGCTGCGTCCAATATTAATATAGAACGCCTCGGAAGGACTTCCGCCCATTAAGGCACCGTCTCTCCAGACACGAGTTAAGAACGCATCAATGGTTCGTTGTACACGAGCCCAAAGCTGTTCATCATTCGGTTCGAATACGACCCAGTTCGTGCCGTTCTTGATGGACTCTTCAATGAAGATGAACAAACGTCTCACGTTCACATATTTCCACAAGCCGTTCGACGATGTTGTGCGAGCACCCCATACACGAATACCTTGTCCTGCAAAAGCACGAATCAAGTTTACGCCTTGTGGGTTCAGGATATCTTGCTCGCCTTTGTTATATTGGCAATCAAGACCAACTGCACCGCGAACGACTTCATTAGCAGGCGCTTTTTGAACACCACGCGTTTGGTCGGAACGGGAGTAGATACCAATCACAGAGCCAGATGGCGGTATGTATATATTTCTTTTGTCTAATGGATCGAACACTTGAAGCCACGGATTGTACATCGCTGCGTAACTGCTGTCAAAGATGTTACGGTGCGTCATCACATCGGCTACTTTTGTTTTCTCACGTGGAATATCAAGAACAGCAAAACGGCTGCCCAAGTTTTCGCAATGTGCTACGAGAGATAATTGAACCGTAGGCTCAGTTACACCCGGAATCGCGATGATGCTAACAACATCGTTGTCGATGAAAGACTGGATACCTGTACGTTTACCAGGTCCACGGTCTACACCCATGAAGATATCAGGTGTCACTTGCGCGATTGAACCGTTGCTTCCGCCAGACAGTGCGATTTGGAATTTGCCAACCGTTTCACTCTCACCAGAGAGCACTTCGAACGGAGCAACAGCACCCAGATCCTTACCATCTGTCAAATCTTTCACCGTAATGATGTTCGAACGGGAAACAATTTTCTCAATGTGGTTCGCTGCAGAGATATTTAGGGACACTTTCTCATAAGTCTCTGCTTCATCGCCGTAGAATACATGCAACGTGAATTCGCTAGTTGTTAACACTTTGGATGGAAGAAGACCGCTATCCACAACATCCCCATCAAGCGCTTCAGCAAGCTCAATAATGTTATCTTGGGAAGAAACGACTTTGTTGTACTGCTTCTGGCCAGCGGCTTCGAAGGCAACAACATCGCCGACATTGAAGCCAGCATTATTTTTCACGCGATATTGGGTCTCGCTTAGCACTTCATAGATTTGCGTCTTAGCTTTACTCGACGGAACAACCACGATACGAACTTGGTTACCCCATGTTCCTGGGTTCTTGGAAGAAATCTCCAGAATCGCAGATTCTTTGTTTGTTGCTGCTTTGTTCGTTGCTACTTTAGCGTCAGTTGGCGCTACACGCATGACATAACAGCGAGAACCTCCGTTTAAATAGAAATGCTCAACCGCATAAGAAAGGAAACGATACTCACCGAATTCATTCTCGGACAAGTAGCTGCCGAATAAACGATGGAAATCAGCTACGCTCGTAACCAGTTGAGGGACACCTTCAATTCCCCCTCTTTGCGCAAGCCCTATAAACCCGGCCGTACTTGTGCTTGCACCTTCAAGCGGTTGCGCCCCGCTGTCAAACTCTTCCACATAGACTCCAGGTGATAAATAGTCAGCCATTGTTCCCCAGTTCAGTCATATGGCACTTCTTGCAAATCAATACGGCCACAGACATGAAACCAGTTCTCTCCTTTCTGCTTGTCATTTTTGTATAGAAGATGGACGTGTCCATTCTACTAATTAGGGTTAAGTGAGCCGTATGATGCCGAGGTTCGTCGTTGTTCCTTCTGCTACTATTACTTCCTTCATAATATGCCGCCGATCTTCGCCGTATGTAATAGCCAATTCTGTCTGAAAGGATGGAATCCGATTGCCACGAAAAGCAATAACAGCCTCTCCTCGTTCTGTAACACGGGTTTCTTGGACGGGCAGCAGCAATGCTCCTCGAGTAAACGCTTTAGTCAGCTTATTCACTAGTCGAAAACGCTTTTGATGCTCCAGTACCTGGGCGATTCGAATTTGCTCTTCGGCAGCTTTAGGGCCTCGTCCTCGAAGCAAGTAAGAATCTCCAACTGCGATAACACCTGTAAACGAACCTAGTGTTACTTCACGTGCTCCCTTGTCGACTTGATCTGCCATAATTCGAGCGCGGGCACACTCTTCCGATAAAATCATCGCCTGCAGCTGGGCATCCCTCAAAGGAGCTCCGGCAGCATCCTGCAGCATGACTCGGATCAGTCCTGTTCCTTGCGAAAAAGGATAAGAAGGCAGCGGCTTTAACTGAACAACCTCTATAAAATTGTCGGTTCCTACTGTGATGAGAGTTTGTTCCTGAAAATAGTGCTCGTTGCTTACCTTAAGACGGTAATCACCGGGCGGTAAATCGTTGAATATATAGGAACCATTCGTTTTATGAATTGCTTTCGAACGGGTGCCTTCCAGATAAACGGTGGTCGTGTTGCCAAGAGGAGTTTTTGAGGTAATTGCATCGATGACGCATACAACCAAGGATACGCGGGTTTTCAATTGCGATACGCGAATGTGGTCCACAACCTAAGCCCCCTAACCCTGTATACGAAAATCGGTTTCCGAAACTCTTTTGGTTGTCTTGATGCGGGTTGAATCGATATTTACAGGCCCAACTGAATAGCTAACAGAGAGTCTGTATGGAGTATCAGCGAAGTTCCACATATTCAGCATGCTTTCTCCTTTAAGAGGATCCATGACAATGCGAACTTCTTCATCTTGCTCAGCTAGGGTTCCGAGGGTCATAGAACCTCGAAGTATAGAATGATCGTAGAGCACTTGCATCGCTCTTCCGAGTATCCGATGCTCATCCAGCGCTCTCGACTGCAGCTCTGCTGGTGATTGTACCGTCAGCATGTAGCTAAGATCTACAACCATAGGCGGATATTGAATTTCATTCGTCCCTCTGGCAATCATGTGGGTACGACGATTATCGCCGCTTTCGCGGACGTTGTACAAATAAAGAGATAAGTAGAAATCCCCTTTATCGACAGGCGAAGCAAGCCCAATCATCTCTGGTTGCGGAATGGGATCAGGAGTCATATTTTCTCTGAGCAACTTGATTATAGATGCGCTTACATCTGCAATAACAGAATAATCGCCAATAGGAATCACTTCCTGCCTCAAAATACCTATGTAATGTATAGAATTGGTGGGGATTATGTCATAATGTGTACCTTTTTCTATTATAATTGCAATTTAGTAGGATGACTATAGGGATTAAATTATTTATTTCTTGTTTTGTGACTTGATATACAGGTGAAACTAGTCGGACATTATGACCAGATAAGAGTCTTTTGAGACTCTTATCTCGTGTGAAATGCCGAGAATGCAAAATTAGGAGTCTCTAGGGACTCTTATTTGCTCCACTTCTTACCAAATCCATGCCAAAACCACCTATTAAGAGCCTTTAGAGGCTTCTATTCACTTAAAATACGCGAAAAGTGCTGCATTAGCGGTCCCTAGAGCCTCTTATTTGGCTTGCCGGCTGCTCGGTTACCTAAAATCCAATCTACCAGCCACTTTAAAGCTATAAATCATCGCTACAGAAGCAATTTACTCATTGGCGCACACTGTAGTGATGTAAAACACCGCTACAGCAATCAGAGCTGCACTAACTCCGTCCTGACAGCTACTTTAACGCTATAAATCACTGCTACAGCACAAACAACAAAAAACAGGCTCCGCGCAACCGCGCGAACCTGCCTTATATTAGTACTCTTCCCACTCCTGGCGGGCAAGGATTTTGCCTGATTTCTGCAGCTCATGCCGAATGGACTTGATGATATGCTGCATCCGGATGGGTTCGCCAGCCTCTGCAGCGAGGAAAGCCGAAGAAAGGACGACGTTTTTGATATTCCCACCGGCGATCTCATAGCGCTGCGCTAGATACTTAAAATCGACATCGTCGCTAAGAGGCGCCGCAGGGGGAAACATGGAGTGCCAAATCTTTTCACGATATTCACTATCCGGAAAAGGAAATTTAATGACGTAATTGATTCGCCTCAGGAAGGCTTCATCAATATTATTTAATAGATTCGTTGCCAGCACCGTGATTCCTTGATACTCCTCCATTTTCTGAAGCAGATAGGCGGTTTCGATGTTCGCATATTTATCATGCGAATCTTTGACTTCCGAACGCTTTCCGAATAGTGCATCGGTTTCGTCGAAGAACAACACCGCGTTGCTAAGCTGCGCTTCTTCGAAGATCTCATGCAAATTCTTCTCTGTCTCGCCAATATATTTACTGATCACCTGCGAGAGGTCGACCTTGTATAGCTCCAGCTGGAGCTCACCGGCGACAACCTGTGCAGACATCGTCTTCCCCGTTCCAGGTGGACCGGCGAACAGCATGCTCAGCCCCTTGCCGTAGGCCAGCTTCTTCTCGAACCCCCAGTCGCCGTAGACAACGCCACGGTATTTCACTTGATTGCACGCATTGTGGAGCTGATCCTTCTGCTCAGGCGGGAGGATGACATCCCCCCACCCATAGCGAGGCTCAATGCGCGTCGCCTTGCGCTCGAGCTTGTGCTGCACCTGCTGGTAGCACGCCTTATAGAGCGCATCAGCTCGCAGCGCGTACGGCGCAGCCACGTCGCCGAATCCCTCCCCCGCAGCCTCGCGCTGCCAGGCGGAGTACCCGCGCGCCAGCGTCAGCGCGCGGCGAATCTGCCCCGGGGTGAAGCGGAATTTGCCGCTCATCACCCGCCAGTCCACGTCCGCGCTCACGCCGAGTTCGCACGCGAATGCCGTCCAAAGGCGCTCACGCCCGCCTTCGTCCGGCACTTGCAGTTCGTGCTCAAGGAGCAGGCGCTCCTTGGGCTTCCACGTTAGCCGGTTGAACCGCCCGGCCAGCAGAAACACCATGCCGCCGTAGCCGTCCAGCAGCTCGTGAAACCACCCGAGCCGCCGCTGCGCCGCAAGATCCGGCTCCTCTGGATAGAGCACCTCCAGCCGTGTGAAGCTCAGCACGGCTTGGTGCAGGATCGCTTCGCGGACAATCGCGCTCAGCTGATCTTCAAAGCTCGCTGCGTGCAAAAGCACATCAGCAAGATCAACCAGAAGCAGCGGCTTATTGAAGTGGCTGCTGATATGCTCCACCTGCAGCTTCTTGCCTGCGCCCGCATTCCCCCACAGGTGGAAGGCGAGCCGTTTGCGCTCAGCCGCCGGAGCCTGGAATGCAGCTTGGATGAAGCCCTGCAGCCGTTGCTGAAAATCCTCATGGACGAGCAGAGGGGCAAGCTCGTCATCCGGATAAACCATCCGGACTGCCGGCTTCAGCTTCGGGTCCATTTCACCGGAATCCAGCATGAATGAGATGATTCGTTTATCCAGAAGCAGTGGCCTGGACAATAACGTCTGGCCGCTAATTTCCTGCGCCTCGCGGTGAAGCAAGTAGCGCGCCAGTTTACCCTCCGGCGCCATGAATGTCGTTCGTGCTGCCCGCATGTTCTCAGGGCTGCCGCAAGCAATTTGCAGCGCCAGACTAATATTAGGTGTTTTGCTGGTCAGATCATCTTGCAGGAAGCCGAAGATGCGTTCATATTTGCGATCCAGTTCTACCGCGAGCCCTAGCATAACGAACCGCTCTTCTACGAGCGATAGCCCAAACACAGAAGATACATACGACAGAGGCAAGAACACGCCTGCCTTACGGCTTTCTTCACGTCTCAGAGCAATGAACGCCTCCGAATTCTGAATACTAGCCAGCAGCTCGAGTTCTTCCCCATCAAGCACCTCATCTCCACTTGGTCTGCCTATGAGGCGGATGAACTCATCTTCGGACACGAACATCCCGCGAAACGAATCCGTTTGCGGGTCGGGTGTTAGCTTTTGACGACGCTTATATAAAAGCTCAAGCTTTTTATCCAACAAGGTAAGCTCATCCTTATAATGTTCCCATGCATGTACGTAACCTTGAACTGCCATAGCCCCTCCTGATAACCCAGATCTATATTTACAAAAAAACACAATCTCCCCCCTTCGTAAACAGCTTGCCTAAAAGGGGTGTTATTCTTTACAATGATCTGATAAGGCACAAAATGTTTTTCTAATAATTGCTAACCTGAAAGGAAAGTGGCCTCCACTGCATGGAACAACTTCCGGCTAATGATCATATATGGAACCGAAAACTTATACATATTTTATGGTGGATCCTATTAATCTATGAAGTAGTTGCTATCCTTGGATCCTTCTTTAATTTGTATGATCAGCCTCCGCAATGGTTTAACAGCTTCATGCATGTTCAAATCATTACGACTTGCCTACAAATCTCCCTAATGGGAGCCGGTTATTTGGCTATTCACTATCTGAAACAATACAGCGATTTTATCATGATTACATGGACCATGACCATGGTTAGCATCTTTATTATCTGTATTCCCGAGCTGATGAGCAGCTATGAATTAATTAGTATCCCTATTATTTTAGCCTCTATCTATTTCCAAAAGAAATATATTATTTTCGCTTATAGTTTAGGCATCGTATATTTAGCTTCAATACTAGTTTGCGAGGTATATCAAGGGTATGCCCTAACGCCCTCTGATGTGATCGTGTCCATTACAGTCATCACCTTAACCGCACTTGTGTGCTTTGTCATCATGAACAAAGGACTAGTTCTTATTACGGAGTTAAAAGATTCGGTCGTTCGCGAACAGGATCTCCTTATTCGAAATGTGATGATTGATCGACTTTCCAAAGTGGATGCGCTAACCGAGCTGTTTAATCATCGTTCTTTTCAAGAACATACCGATCATCTGATTTCACATATGCCCCATGATACGCCGCTTGAGCTTGCTCTTATCGATATCGATAATTTTAAAAGGATTAATGATACCTACGGGCATTGGGTCGGTGACATGGTTCTCAAAACGATCGGCTCCATTCTGAAAGAAGTGCTCGGCCCTGACGATATGTCTTTTCGATATGGTGGCGAGGAATTCGCCGTTCTGTTTGTAGGCAAATCACACGAGGAAGTTTTACATATTTGCGAAAAATTAATGGAAACCATCCGGAGTACCGAAATTCCTGAGATGCCAGATCAACCGTTAACGATGAGTATCGGACTCGCTAGCTATAATCGCAACACGATGAAAAAAGCCTGGTTCCAGCTTGTAGATGAATGTTTGTATACCGCCAAGAGAAATGGGAAAAACCGCATTCATTCGCATATTTCCGAATAGATGTACTTCAGCTAGGAGCCCTAAAGCTTCTAGCTTTTTTTGGCTTCCAATTACCATGTCATTACTTACCAGCCGCAAACCCTCATGAAAGGAGTCGCCTCTTCCGAAATCATATCTATACACAGGGAGGTAGACACCATGAAGCCTAAGATTCTCGTTGTTGATCCGGTTCAAAGTCTTAGAGGTATTTTGCGCAAAATTATCATTACGATGGGCTACGATGTACTTGAAGCAGCTAACGGTGCCGAGGCCATTCATACGTATCAAGCCAACCTTCCGATTCTGACCACAATGGATCTGAATATGCCAGACATGACCGGTATCGATGTGATCCGAAAAATCAGAGAATTCGACCCTGCCGCCAACATTATGATGTGCTCAGCCTTGGAGCAAAAGACGATGATTATCGAGGCTATCCATGCGGGTGCCAAAGAGTTCGTTTCTAAGCCTTTCCAGGAACATAATATGAAGGAAACGATGCTGAAACTGCTGATTGTGTAAGCGTGGAAGCAGGGTCAGGATTAATAAAGCTTAATAAAAAGATAGGCCTCATACATGTATTTGGTTGATTAGGCAAATAATAGCCAAAACCAAATGAGGTGGTAAACAAATGTGTCAATCCATATCTATTCTTGCTGATGTCAACGAGCTTGTTAAACAATTCCGTATTGATCGGCTGCTATCGTATAGCTCCAATCGTTATGAGGTGCGGCCGACAGAGTCTGTTTCCGCTGTGATGATGAACAAAAAGGGAGAACGCACCCTTGATGAATTCCGTTGGGGTCTGATGCCATTCTGGGCAAAAGATGCCGTATGCGGGGACCGCGATTCGATCTTCACCAATGTCGTCTTCGAGCGTATCGTCAGAAAACAGCGCTGTATCATTCCTTGCAGTGGATTTTATATTAGCGTGACGGAGGGAAAAGAGACAGAATGGATTAAGTTCAAAATGCGCAGCGGCACCTTCGGCATCGCGGGGCTGTATGATGTCTGGCGGGCTCCATCCGGTGAAGAAGAGCTTCGTACGTGTATGATGCTCATGACAGAAGCGAACTCTCTCGTCTCTCCTTATCAACGCAGAATGCCTGCGATACTCGACCAAGATCAGGCCGAGATGTGGCTACAGCCAGAGATGAAAGATAGCAGACTCCTCAGATCCATCCTTCGACCAGTAGATGATCTGCTCATGGTTGCGAATGTATTGTCTTCTCCTGCGGAGAAGCTGGAAAGCGGTTCGGATGTAAGTGTTTTTGTATGAAAAAAAGAGGGCTGCGTCTACACGCTAGCCCTCTTTTTTGGTAATGACGGGCGGCAACTCGCCACCCTCTCCGATCAATTGTACACCTTCCGCACAAACTCCGTAAGGCTCCCAACGGCATGTGGCACATAGGTGACCAATGTCGTCCGGGTTCACACGGTCGGTCACTTGCCTACAAATCTCCGACCAGCTCAGCTCCATCTCCACTTGCAAGCCAAGCTTGGTGACGATTTCTGCATCGCGCTGATAGACCGTCCTATTTTCACAATGCGCTTCTTGATCCTTCGGGTAAGCTGCGCAAAGATCATCAGGTCCGAGAACAATGCGGATCATCGTTTCGGGCTTTTGACGCAATTCCTCATAGACGGTCGTCATATTTTCGCAAAACTCTTTCGAATAACCCATTCCTCTGTATCCCAACAGACAAAGTAAGTGATGTCCGCGAAGCTGGATTGCCTTGGTCATATTCTAGGGACACGGTACAATCCGTACCCTTCCATTTTGATGATTGGATCTTTATCTTCGACTAGACCCGTCGATTTGGAATGCAGGGCAACATCAATGAGCCAGCGTGTAAAATCCGCCACATTCATCGATTCCATCTCGGCCAAGCTGTAAAATCCTGCTGCGTCGACCTCCACGCCGTCTGGCTGAGGCTCACCGCTGATGTAATCCATTTCAAAAGCAATGTATACATTATGTATGCTCCTAGGCAAATCGCGCACAGCTACTAGGCGAGTGACAACTGCTGTGACTCCGCTTTCCTCCAACACTTCACGCTCAATCGTATCTTGGATCAGCTCATGCTGCTCAATGTAACCACCTGGGTTGGTCCATCGTCCCTTCCCTGGCTCCTGAGCCCTGCGAACAAGCAGCATCTTCTCATCCTTCATCACGAGTGCGCCTACACCGATGCTATAATTCCCCCAATGAACAAAGCTGCACACGGTGCAAGCTCTTCTTATTGTGCCATCCACATCGCGCGACTCCATTGCGGCTCCGCAGGTCATACAAAACTTGGCTTCCATCTATTTCATCTCCAACTTCCTATAGTCTTGAGTTCCAACTTCCATTCGAGTTCACTGTATGTAAGCTTACTGCTTAAAGTGGGCACTAGGCAACTCCGATCCCGTACGTTTTCCGCTCATTGTAGGGGGAATTGGAGATACTTCCTGCACTTGTCTTGCGATATCGCTGAATTAGAAATCGGGGTGACTCTGTGCAAATAAGAGGTGCTGGAGACTCCTATTTGGGCATTTTGAGGAGTTTATGTGGAAATAAGAGTCTCTAGGGACTCTTATTTGGCGGAATGGGTTGGGATTGGAGAGAATCTAGGCATATAAGAGGTGCTAGGGACTGCTATTTTTACTTTTTGGTATGTTTAAACGGAAATAAGAGTCTTTGGAGACTCTTATTTCCCGGATTTGACTGGCGTAAGAAAAACCCGCCACACCTATGGAGGAGGCCCACAGGATGACGGGGTGCGGGTGACGGGGTGGTGTTGGGCTGTTGAGCTGTTGAGCTGTTGAGCTGTTGGGGTTTTGGTTTGTTGGTTTGTTGGTTTGTTGGCGTGTGACTGGATGACTGGTGCGGGGTGGCAGATTTTACTGGTTACAACTAGTAAGACGGTTATGATGCCGCCTCTTACTACACCAAAAACATCGCCACGACCGTTGTCACCGCGAGGCCAATGAGCACCGGCAGCAGATTACGTCGCGCCAGCTCGAACGGACTCACGCCGCAGATGGCCGCTGCTGGAATCAGCGCCCATGGAATCAACGTGCCGCCGCCGACCCAGATGGCGGCCACTTGCCCGAGCGCTGTGAGCACAGCCGCGCCGGAGCCGATGGCGGTTGCGAATAGCTGCGCAATTGAGCCCGCGAGGGAGATGCCGGAGAAGCCGGAGCCGTCAAGGCCCGTGATGGCGCCGACGACGGTGAGCGTCACGGCACCGACCGCGCCGTTCAGCGGCACTTGCCCCGCGAGTGCCACACCCAGATCGTTCACGATCCCGTGCGAGCCTTGCGGAAGTATTTTGCCAAACAGCTCCGTGAAGGCGGAGTCGCCTAGATAGAAGAAGGCGGCGATCGGGATCACGGGGCCGAATACTTTGAAACCGAATACAAAACCTTCGATGAGGTAGGAGGTCGTTTGTTCTAGTCCTTGATTCCGATGCGCGAGGAGAGTCACCGCAATGAGAATGAATACGGCGGTGCCCCCAACGAGCGCTGTCGCATCTCCTCCTTGCAGGTTAAGCACGAACATCGCAATTACGTCTAAGGCGAAGAGCAAAGGAATCATAATCGCCAGAGTTTTCTTCAGATTCGGTGTTAAATTAACTTTGGCCTGCCCGACAGCTGAAATGAGGGAGCCACTATCTCCTGGACCACTCGCCACGAGGCCATTGCGCCACGTTCCGTTCTTCATGTCCCGCCGCATCATCCAAAAAGCGGTGATCGTCGTGACAAGCCCCATCACAATAACCAGCGGGATGCTTGCCTCCATGACGGCAGTCACCGGTAATCCAGCTGCATCTGCTGTTAATTTAGGAGCTCCCTGTATAATGTAATCCCCCGAAAGCGCAATCCCATGTCCGAATAAGTTCATCGCCATAGCTGCACCTAGCGCTGGCAGACCAACGCGGACCGCCACAGGCAACAGAACAGCACCAATGAGCGCAACACTGGGAGACGGCCAGAAAAACCATGACGTCACCATCATAATGATACCGATACCCCAGAAAGCTAAAGCAGGCGTTCGCATAAAGCGGGTTAGCGGAGCGACCATGGTTTCATTAATCCCTGTTCGAATGAGCACGCGGCTCATCGCTACAATAATAGAGATAATCATAATGGTTCCCATCAGCTCTTTGGTTGCATAAATGAAGCTGTTGAAAATACCAGAAACGGACCCGCTCAACGTTTCAGTTGCCAGCAAGCCAAGCGCGAAAATACCAACCACACAAATCATCGTTGTGTCTCTACGCTTGATTAAAAGGGTAAGAATAAAACCGATAAATACTAAATAGACCCAATGAATCGGCAATAATTGAATGACCACCCTAGATCACGCATCCTCTCTGCCCATACAGCATTTGGTGCTACATTGTATGCTAGGCTGGGCGGAGGAGTTCGAGTGAATTCGGGTTGAGCGACACCTTGTGGTACAATAGAAGAACTATTTTAACCAAGTTAGGGGAATGCCGAGGATGGCTAGAAATCAACGCTTAGTAACGGATACGGACTTTCAAGATGCTGTTGAAAGACAGGCTGTCGTCCGTGTTTTCAAAGATGATCACATTGTGGATTCGAATGCGGTTGTATTGCGTTTCAGTGAAAAAACAGTTGTGGTACAAACTCGTGTTAGTGATTTGACGTATTACGATCGAGAGGCTTGTGAATTTTTTGAAATGAAAAAACGATAGCTGCTGCAGCTATCGCTTAGTTTAAAGTATAAGAAGTTAGTAGAACGAAGCTGTAGCCCGCTTTTTGAAGCTCAGGAATAGCTTTCATGATACCTTCTGCCGTATCTTTCTCCGGGTGATTCATATGAGCTAGTACAATAGAACCGCTTCGGGCTTTTAGCAGCGCTTTATATACCTGCTCCGTGTTATAAGTCGCCCCAGCATCGCCGAGTACATTGTAACCAGCCAACTGAAAGCCCAAATCATGAACGACTCCTGCTGCAATATCATCATAATAGGCTGTGCCCGAACGAAAAAATAAAGGACGCCGCCCTGTCATCTTCTCGATCTGGTCTGCATTGTCTTTCACTTCATGAATAACATCGCTCACATTCTTGGTTCCCGCGATGCCATACGCCAACTTGCCATTTACGGACAAGGGCCGATGCTCGGTCCCATGATTTTCAATCTCAAACAGCGGGTTTACGGCTAATTTGGCAAATATGTCCTTATTGGCCGTTATCCATCTCGCATTGATAAATAAGGTAGCCGGGATGTTCTCCTTGATCAAATAGTCGATCAGCTTCTCATCGTACCCACTGCCCTCCTTCCCCCCACATGCGTCAAAAGTCAGTGCAATCACTTGATCTTTCGTAGCAAGATGTGTTCGAACACCAGGGACATTTTCGCCCCATTTCTTTGGTTTAGCGTTTCGGTAACGGTCGATCAAGGTTTTTTCCAAAGACGTAAAAGCCTGACTAGGCGTTGAACTTGGGTCGCTTGGAGTCGACGATGGAATCGAAGATGTATCCAGTGCTGTTGGGGCTGGTGATGATGCCGCTGGTGGCGGCGTTGGGGTCTCTTTTTGCACTATTGGTGTCGATAGTGGTGTCGATGTTGGTGTCGTCGTCACTAGCGGTACATCACTTACTTCTACAGTCCCTTGAGCTGCCTCTCTATTACCCACCTCACAGGATGACAACGTTATCATTACGAAAAGAAAGAAAAGGAGGCACACTGTGCGCTCCCTCATTTGTGCTTTCGCCAGTCTAGACTGCTCTTAGACAGCAGATGTCCAAAATCATTATCTAACCGTTTTTCTTCTGCTTTACGAGCAGCTTCCGCCTTTGCTCTCTCTGCATCTTTCTTCGCTTGTTCCTCTGCTTTCATGGCATCAGCCTGCGCTTTGAGTCCCTCAAGTATTTCCGGGCGCAGCAAATCCTTAAGTGTTGCAGGTTTATCTTGCACGCTGGTAACAGCAGGAGTAGACGACCATTTTTTCTTTGCCATAACGGGTTCACCTCAGTTCAGTTTCTCCCTATTATTGTACACTTCTACTCGTGCAAATGATACGGTACCGTCGCCACGACGATATCTTTATCTGCTTGCAGCTTCGAACGAATGCGTGCAGCGGACTGGTTATGGAGCAGTCGATGCCACCATTTTTTCGGCATAAATTGCGGTAAAATGACCATAATGTTTTGTTTTTCCGAAACATGTGTGTCAATTCTCTCAATAAATTCAGCAAGCGGCTTCAGTATCGTCCGATAACGCGATTTAAAAATAACCAATCGAACGCCCGGATCCCATTTATCCCACTTCTCCTGCATCAATTCTTCATCTTCATCCGAGAACGATACATAGAAGGCAATCACGTTTGGCGACAATGATTTCGCATAGTTCAAGGACTGTGCTACAACTCGATGAATGCCCGCCACAGGCACAATAATCAACGGTTCCTTCGTGCAAACCCGCTCAATCGTTATATCAATACGCAACTGCTTCGCTACATCATCGTAGTGATGACTTATTTTCGTAATTATCCAAAGCAGCAGCGGCGTTATAATAATAACAATCCATGCACCTTCAGTAAATTTTGTTATGGAAAATATGAGTAAAACAGCAAGAGAAACGATGCCTCCTAAACCATTGATGAGCAGTTTTCCGATCCAACCTTTCACTCGCTCTCTCAACCATTTGCGAACCAAGCCGCCTTGCGCAAGTGTAAAAGATAAAAACACGCCAATCGCATATAGAGGAATGAGTGCATCTGTCTTACCTTTGAAACCAATCAAAAGAATACTTGCAAGCACACCAAGTGTGATAATCCCATAGTGAAACGAAAGTCGGTCTCCTCGGAATGCGAACATACGCGGGAAGTTTTTATCCTGTGCCATAATGGATGCTAAGATTGGAAAGCCGTTGAAGCTAGTATTAGCAGCCAAAACCAGAATGAGCATGGTACCAATTTGAGTTGCGTAGTACATCGCTCCACGACCAAAAGCCTGCTCTGTCACCATCGATAAGACGGATGTATGGCCATTAGGATCAGGTACAATCCCATATCCCAATGCTAACACCGTTACGCCTCCAAACACGATAGCCAAAAGTGACCCTAAGGAAACTAACGTACGCTTCGCGTTTTTCACGGATGGTGAGCGGAAATGCGGCACGGCATCCGAGATGGCCTCGATCCCTGTCACGGCAGAACACCCGGAAGAAAATGCTTTTAAAAGGACGAATAACGTTAATGAGCTCGTCATTGAGCTCGGAGCAAAAGCTATGGGATGTGTATTGATGGATCCCGTAAGCATATCGTATATACCTTTGACCACTAGCACTAAAATACAAAGTATAAAAAAGTATGTTGGAATAGCGAAGATCGTACCTGATTCCGAAGTTCCTCTTAAATTAAGCCAAACCATGATCCACACAAGAACTAGAGTAATCGGTACAATATACGGCACCGCCGATGGAAAAGCTGACGTAATCGCCTGCACGCCGGCAGAGATCGAAACGGCAACGGTAAGGGTATAGTCAATGAGCAGCGAAACCCCTGTCAGCCTTCCCCACACCATACCTAGGTTTTCTTTGGAAACCATATACGCTCCGCCACCCTGCGGGTAGGCCTCTATCACTTGCCTATAGCTCAAAACTAGCAGCATAATCAGAGCAATAATGGATACCGCAATGGGCAAAGAAAACGCAAAAGCGGCAATCCCAACAGTCGCAAGTTCTAAAAGAATCTGCTCTGTCCCGTAGGAGACCGACGATAAGGCATCCGAGGATAGGATCGGCAGCCCTTTCCAAACCGGCATTTTTTCAGACTCCATTTCGCTGGATTTAAGCGGCTTGCCAAACATAATTTTTTTCAATGAGTCGCTTGTCATTCGTGATAGTTCCCCCAATTAAACCTAATATCTGACGTAAACTTGCTTTTTAGGACGCAAAAAAACACAAGGATAGACCTTGTGTTTATACACATGTTCTCCTTCCCACGGTCGCTTACGAGGTTAGCTGTCGGGTTCGGGCCGCGAGAATCTGCCCTAAATGGTGCCATACGTAAGCACCTTTACTCACCCCATGAAACTTGTGGTTCCCCCGCTTTTCTAATAAGAAAATTAAGCGAAATATTCAACTGTAAGGTACGAGTTGAATACTACTCTCTTCTTGATGCATAGTAAAGGATTGAAAAAACTTAAAAAGATAACTCCAACCACTACATTCACTCAATAATACGCTTACAATCATACGATTCATTGATTTACTTCCATTCTCTTATTCCATCGTGGTTTTTTAAACATTTCTGAATGAGTTGAGTAATTAATGAAACAAAGTAAAGGAAAATATTGGATTTTAATGATAACTCCTATGCAAACGAGGATCTGTGTTGGACCCACAAGCTGAGAACAAGCTAATCATCCTTTTTATCTGAACCAAGAATCACATAAACAACGCTAAATAAAACGGTTATGCCAAAAATCTGAAGCCATGCCTTTACCGCATTTATTTTCACATTATAACTTATACTCGAATACACACCCTGTGATGGTTGAAAGGAAACATCCAACCTGGATACCCAGATCGATTGATAACCTTGTTTTTCAGGAAAAGGAAACGGACTATTCGATAATAGGTAATAATCAACTGGAACGGCAAGAAAGCAAATAATGATGATAACGACAGCATAAACAGCCAAAAGCTTCTTACGACGTGAGGTAATTTCCAAATTCACATCTTCTTTCGTTTTTGATTTTCAAAGCTCTTCAACGACAATACCTTGGGCAAATTGGTCACTTAGTAATAAATCAACTAACTTCTCGGCAATAGTCCTAGGTGATGCCAACATCCCCCTTATCCTTTACCCTAGTAAATAGTTCAGAGGCGGCCATAATTAGTACCTGGTACTAATCCATTCGAGTATAATCCATAATTTGGAAAACGTAAATGTAAATCGTAACTACCACGGCAGCCCTTTTCCCCAGTTTTGGTATAAGGAATAAATTTCCGTTTTCCAAGGAAACCTACTCTCAGGTGATATAACATGAATCTGACAGAAACAACGGATATGGCCAGACTTAAACTTCAATTTGAATCAAATAGTGATTTTGTGATGGAACGAAAACAACTTTTGGGTCAGGAAGTTGTATTTTGTTATTTTCGTCCCTTTGTTAACCTAGCACAAACGAATCAATTATTATCTTGGATGGAGTCCAGTCCAATCAGTGATTGGCTTCAACAAATAAGCCTATTGAATGGCAAATTAAACGCTACTTACGACTTGCAGATGAGCAGCTTAATGGAAGGTTATTTAATTATTTATTTACTCGATAACCCTATAAGAAATTTTATTATCAAGCCCGTATCATCAACGATTAAGAGAATGATAAATGTTCCACAAAATGAAAATGTGATTGAGTCTTCCTTTGGGGCGTTTAATGAGGATTTGGACACCAATATGGCGCTGATCCGCGACGAGCTAAGATCCCCTACACTAACCATGAATACCTTAATTATGGGGACAAAACAACCAAAAAGAACCACCTTAGCTTATTTATCCGACTCTGTTAATCGTAAGCTGCTTTCATCCTTAATGAAGAAGCTCGAGGCAAATAAAGCAAAGGAATTTAATCATTTGCAAGAAATCATCAAGGTATTGGGTGAAGGGAATTTCAGTCTTATTTCCCCTTGTTTAACTTCTGAGCGGCCGGCGGAAGCAGCAGACCATTTGAAAAATGGCCGTGTTATCCTGTTTATCGAAGGACTTCCGTTCGCTTTTATTATGCCAGTTATCATTACAGATCTCTGGTGCATTAACTCCGATCGTAACTTCCCCAAGGTTACAATGGTTACCCTTCGGATGCTTCGGATTATCGGCATGTTTATCGCATTAGTCTTACCTGCGCTTTATGTATCTTTGGTCTCCGTGAATCCGGAGGTGCTCCGAATCCAGTTGGCCTTGTCGGTTGCCCAAAGCCGTGAAGGGGTACCCTATCCGGCTTTTTTGGAAGTCATATTTATGTTAATTGTGCTAGAGATGCTTATTGAAGCCAGTGTTCGCCTTCCCAAGAGTATCGGTCCCTCGATAACGACAGTGGGTGGAATTATTCTTGGACAAGCCGTTGTAAGCGCAAAATTGGTAAGTAATCTATTTATTATTGTTTTGGCTGCTTCGGCTTTAGCGAATTTTACATTGAACGGGGTACAAAATGGCCTGTTTATTCGAATATCTAAATATGTTCTGATCGTGCTTAGCGCTATTTTTGGTGTTCTTGGTACGATTGGCGGACTCATTTGGCTGTCCATCTATATGGCCTCTATCTCGACATTTGGGGTCGCCTATATCAATGTTAATGTAAAGGAAGGTCCCCAGGATGGTTAATAAAATATCCGTCTATCTGACATTCATCACTGTACATTTCGGGCTGATATTTTTCATATATCCTGAGAAAATATTTGAATCGACAAGCAAAGGCCATTGGGAAGCTATACTGATTGGCTGCCTATATGAAGTGACCATGATGTGGATCTATCTTAGAGGCCTGTCATCTTTCCCTAACATGACGATTGTTCAGATTTGCAAACAAGTATTGGGACCCTGGCTGTCAAGAATCCTTCTAATTCCAATCATGTTATATTTTCTTGCGACTCTAGTCTTAATTTCCAGGGTATATTCGGAAATGATGACCATCGTATTTTTACCAAAAACGCCGATATGGGCTTTACTCTGTTTTATCTTCTTGGGCTTGTTTGCAGCCTGGTGTGGTATCAAGACTGTACTCAGAACGAGTGTCATTATCTCGGTTTTGTTCATACCATGGATTTTTGCAGCACTAAGCAGCTCCGTGACAAATTTCGATATCCGTAATGCATCCCCAATTTGGAACACTAACTTTGATTTTTTGAAGCATCCTGCTTATTATTCAAGTTTTTTCGCTTTTTCCGGGTTTTTATTTTTGGGTATGATTCACCCTCTTTTTCGAAATGTTGCGCGCAGCCGAAAGGTATTCATCCTTTTGATTGCTGGCTTGTTTCCTTTATATTTGGCATCCGTTTATATACCCCTTCTCATTTTCGGACAAGAGACTGTCATTCAACTCCAATTCCCTCTTCACACAGGGATGGATTCGATCGATATGAGCTGGTCCATATTTGAGAGAATGACGCTGTTTTACACAACTTCTACGATTGCTTTTTTAATTGTTTATAGTTCGGTTTTAATTTGGATCATAGCTGAGATGTTTCGGAGCATCGTAGTTCCCTTATCCAATAAGTGGTTGAGTGTAATTATTACAATCATTGCCTACTTTCTTAGTTCTCTGGTTCCAGGGTGGTCTGAGACAGAACACCTCATTTGGCTGGATACTGGGCTCCGAGCTTATAGTATCTTTGTCTTTCCAGTCGTAATTGGGATTATTGGCGCGCTGCAAAGGAGGCGAGTTAATCAAGGATGACATACATATTTCGTTCAGTCTTAGCACTACTAACGATAATCCTGTTATCGGGCTGTTGGGACAATAAGGATATTAATAAAAGGATACTGCCTGTAGCGATGGCTATTAGTCAAACAGATGCAAAAACGTATAAAGTGGGGCTTCGAGTGCCTCAACCTAATTCCTCTAATATGACACCACGAATATTAACGGGGGAAGCCTCAACGATCAGTGAAGCCTTGGATCGGATGCGTGGAAATGTAGAAAGCAGTATTGATTTACTGCATCTCAAACTTCTGATGATTGATGAAAGAACCGCTAAGCTTGGTATAAAAGAAGTGCTTGAATATGCCATTAGGTCTCATGACATTGCACCTAAAGCGCTGGTTTCTGTGTATAGAGGTGATTTAATTGAAATTTTAAACAAAAAAGAGCAAGGCGGAGCGGAAGGAGGCACTGCAAGCTATGATTTTTTCAACAAGCTGGCTGGCTGGACCCCCAATACTTCTATTGTGTATTTATGGGAAGCATTTCGAGGGGGCTTTTCACATACGGAAGATTATGCGCTTCCTATCATTAAACCTGGAGAGCGTACAATGTTTAAGTTAGATGGTTCCGCCATCATGAGTCGGGGAGTTATGGTTGGAACGATTTCTTCAGATGATACGCTCATATACAACATTATGAAAGGTGATTTTCAGGGGGCTAATGTAGAAGTACTGGAGCATGCCAGCGTTCTCCTAGTCGACGTGGATTATAAGCACCGTCATCATTGGGATGGCCATACACCGCAAGTGGAAACGGATATGAAGGTCATTGGCATGCTTCTGGAGACGAAGGGCAACCCCAGTAAAGAACAGATTAATGAAGAACTCAAAAACTTGTTGAGCAAGCGGGCTAAAGCTATGATTTCCAAACTGCAGGAAAATCAGTCCGATTTGTTTGGTTACGGACAATATTTCCGTAATGATCTTTCTCATGATCAATTAAAGGAATGGAGAAAAACCTGGTATCCACGGCTGAAAGTGACATTAAATGTGAAAGTGAATATTAGAAATAGTGGGAATTTGAAATTTAATACGATTGATTCGTGAGCATAAGGGCAAAAACGACTGAAAAACACAGCTTCCAAGCTGTATTTTTCAGTCTATTTCCATTTCTATGAACGCTTCAAACCTAACTTTTCAACATCTGCCAGCCATTTTTCACGTTGCTTATCCGTTGAAGACTTAACGGGACTTATTTCTGTAATCTTGACGGGATTGACTCCACAAAATTGTAAGGTCCCACGTTTCATGACATGATGCCCTGCTTGTTTGTACACCCATCGATAGTACCAGGCAGGTGTGTCCATGGTTACTATGAGACGGGCAGACTTCCCGCTCAATAATTTGTCCCAGAACATGGAGTTAGGCCGATACCGATAGGCGAAGCCTGGTAGAAATACACGATCGATGAACCCCTTTAGGATCGCTGGGACCGTCCCCCACCATATCGGATATACGAACACCAGGTGATCCGCCCAACGGATCGTCTCTTGAGCCGCAAGTAAATCCTCTTCTAGCTCCAGCCGTTGATGGTACCCATATTTCAAATTCGGTTCAAAAGACAAAGAGCCTATATGAATGCTGCGTACCTCCGAGCCGCTAGCAATTGCACCTTTCTTGTAGGCCTCCGATAACGCTGTGCAATAGCTCTTGGCATAAGGATGTCCGTTAATAATGGCTATGTTTGGTTGCATATTCCTGCCTCCTCGTGACTCTGTTTATTCATCTTTCATCACTGTACGTGTTAAGATAAAGTAAGAATAAGCCATTTGGAACTAGAAAAGTATGATCAAACATGCCAAAATCTTATTCTTATGTGCAGAAAGGAGACCTCGGGCGTTGTTACCAAACTACACTGGGTTATCTGTATCCCTTGTTTATCCGATTATCAAAGCGATTGTGTTAAAGGGACATAACAAAGACGAATTTTTCAAAAGAGCAAATATGGATGAGTCCATTCTTCAAGACACCGAGGCTCGGTTGTCGGAGGAGGATTTCGAACGTATGACGGAATTAGCCGCTGCCATTACATCCGATGACATGTTCGGATTACATCAGGGACAGAACATAGAGGTTTCTGATTTGGGGATTCTAGGATATGTGATGCTTCACTCAAAAACCATCGGTCAAGGCCTAGCAGCTTTTCAAAAATATAATATGATCGTATGTGATGGATACAACATCAATTGGCAAATAGAAGAGAATGACGTTATCATCGGGTTGTCCTACAATCGTCCTCACAAGCAAGCGGCCAGACACTGCATAGAAGATATGGCTAGTTCTTTGTATCATTTGATGATAAGGCTAAGCTGCAGAAATATTTCTTTAAAAGAGGTGCATTTCACTCATGCTCTCTCCACGGAGATTGACGCGTATACATCGGTACTAGGGGTCACGCCGCAGTTTGGTAAGGATTCGAATACAATTCGTATAAGCAAGGACATTCTGGAATACCCCATTTTATTAGCGGACTCCAAGCTATTGGGGACTTTCGAGGCCATCGCGGAGGAAACCAGACACAGACTCATGGAAGGTCGAACATTTTCCGACCAATTATACAATTGGATCATGAAGGACATGCCGATGCCTTTTCCAAGTTTAAAAGAGACATCAATGGCTTTTAAAATGAGTGTTAGAAGCATTCAGGCAAGGTTAAAGCAGGAAAATACAACCTATCAAGATATCATGAATCGGGCTCGAAGAGAGCTTGCTGTTGGTTATTTGGCTAAACCGGAATATAAAATAGGAGAAGTCGCTTACCTTCTTCACTTTTCTGAGCCAAGTGCCTTTCAAAGTGCTTTTAAGAAGTGGACAGGGGTAACACCAAGGCAGTATAGGATGGAATTATTGAACCAGGGGATTGCAAAGGGAAGCTAGAAAGATGAGGCAGCATAAGCGCTGGCTTTACTGAATATTGATGAGATTTTTAAGCCCTCGAAGTACTCGATTGGGCTTTTTTTATTATACGGTGTTAACGTCTTTCTGATTATCTTCGTTCTCTGTTCCGCCATTTACATTGGCATTCTTCAAAAATTCGATATGGCTAAATCCCCAACCGCACATATTGGCTAAAACCGAACTTAACGTTCTTCCGTGATGGACAAAAAGTATTCAACCTTGGGCGGAATTTCTTGATACACACGGCGTACAACGAGTCCGTCCCGCTCCATTTCACGAAGTTGATTAGTGAGCATACCTTGCGTGACACCCGGAAGATGACGTCTCAGCTCCCCGAAGCGCTTGGTGCCTTCATTCAGTAAAATAAATAAAATTAGCGGCTTCCATTTCCCTCCAATCACTTGCAGAGTAGCCAATATCCCCTGCGTCGTTATGAAATCGCGATTTTCTTCCCGCATGTTCCCAACTCCCTATCACATGATTAGTACTTTCATAGTTGTTACTTTATCAAAGTATCCGGAATTAAAATAGTACGATGTTTTATTGTACTTAGTACGATTTACGGTACTACCTGCCGGAATCAAGTGCCACCGATGGTACGTTTTAGCTGACATAGTATGAATAAAAAGCGTACTTTTCAAAAATGGAATTCCCCACAATAATGAGGATGTAACTCGCTAAACTACGCAAAAAGAGAGAGGATGTTTACTTTGAAAATAATGGTTATTATCGCTCATCCCCAGCTGAATCACTCCCGTGCCAATCAGACTTGGACACATGAGCTGAAGAAACATGCCAACATTGATGTCCGAGATCTTTATCAAGAGTACCCAGATTGGAAAATCGATAGAGAGAGGGAGCAACAATTGCTGCTCCAATATGACCGGATCGTATTCCAGTTCCCCTTTTATTGGTACAGCTCCCCTCCTCTTTTAAAAAAATGGTTCGATGATGTTTTAACGTATGGCTGGGCTTTCGGACCCGGAGGTGATCATTTGAAAGGCAAAGAGTTCATTGTTGCAACGACAACTGGGGGCAAGGAAAGCGAATACAATTCGAGGGGTTACAACTGGTTCACAATCAGCGAATTATTAAGACCGATACAAAGCACCATCACCAAATGCAACGGCGCCTATCTTCCCGGTTTTGTCACCTATAATGTGAATGAAGCCACAGATATACATCTTGCAGAAGAGGCAAAAAAGTACGCGGATCATATCCAAACTTCCATACGTGCGCTCGTTCAAGGATAAACGACTCCGCCGTCCTTCTGGGACGAACGCGTTTGTCAAGGTAGATGCGAAGCAAAAGTATAAAACTTATACTTTCTTATCTACTAAGAAAGCCCGAAAGGGCTTTTTTTACGTTAATCCAATATTTAAAAACTACATCGCTAGACTGAGAACTTTTTAAAGCTTGCGCCGGATGAGTGAAACACCTTGAAGATCTATGCTTAGAAGCGTTGAGGAATTTAGTTATAGATGAGGTGTAACCATGAAAAAGCAAGGAAACAACAAGACTTTAGTTCTAATCGGTCTGCTGCTAGGCCTGGTATTCTCAGAGTTGGATCAAACGGTCGTGTCGACGGCTCTGCCGACCATTATTCGTGATCTGCACGGCATGACACTTTACGGCTGGGTAGCAGGGATTTACATGCTCTCGATTACGATGTTCATGCCGATCTTCGGCAAGCTTGCCGATATTTATGGTCGCAAGAAGATTTATTTAAGCTGTGTCGCCCTATTTATGGTCGGATCCATCATCAGCGGACTCGCTGATTCGATGACCATACTACTAATCGGCAGAGGCGTTCAAGGAATCGGAGCCGGTGGACTCATGCCTTTGGCCATGATCATCATTGGCGATACATTTCCACTAGAGCAGCGAGCCAAAGTCCAGAGCCTTGTCGGCCCGTTATTGATTCTGCCACAGCTGATCGGCCCTACGATTGGCGGGTATTTCGTAAGCTATGTGAGCTGGCATTGGATCTTTCTGATCAACATTCCTGTAGGACTTATCGCTGCCTTTATCGTTTCCAAGGGCTTGCAAGAAGCGGTCAGCACCGAGAAAAAATCCATTGACTGGGCAGGAGCCTTTACACTCGTTCTTGCTATGCTCTCACTTCTTCTAGCTCCGGTCTTGATCGACATCAAAGGCTATACGTGGTCTTCCCCAGTTATTATCGGCTTATTGACGTTATTCGCAGCTCTTACCCTGCTCTTTATCCGAATCGAATCGAAGACCAAGGAGCCGATCATTCCGCTTGTTCTCTTCAGAAATCGGTCCGTCATCGTATTGTCCTGTATCGTGTTCCTAACCATGCTTGGTGTCATGGGAGGCATGTCGGGATTCCCATTTTTTGCGCAGAATGTCATGGATATGTCACCCACCGCATCCGGTTACTTATCTCTGGCCTTCATGGCAGGCGCCATTCCGGCAAGTGTCCTTTGCGGTAATCTCATAACGAAGATCGCCTACAAGAAACTCTTCATCGTATCGTTTATCTTCCCGATCGTAAGCTATGTACTGTTATCGCGCATACATGTTGATACAACAGTGATCTATATTATCGTAGCGTTCTTCATTTTGGGGCTTGGGATCGGCGTTCTATTCGGTTCAGATAATTTGATCGTGCAGGAGTCCGTTGCGAAGGAACACAGCGGAGTCGGAGTGGCAACGGTGCAGTTGTTCCAGGCCATTGGTACCACGCTAGGATTCAGTATCTTCGGAAGCTTGCTTTCCAGAAATATCGCCAGCAGTTTATCCGGATTATCGGACCAATTTCCAGAAGGAACTGCAGAGACAATCCTGAATGGAGGCACCCCACAGGGGCTCTCAGATGACTTACTGCTGCAAATCAAAGTGGTATTTGCAGAGGCATTCCAACACATTTTCGCTATTGGCATCATTTTCGCCATCGTAGCTTTCATAGCTTGCTGGTTCATGAGAAAAGAAGTGCTGACGAATGCGGAAGAAGTTGTGACTGCAAAAGAAGCTCTTACGAACACTGAAGAAACTTTGACTGCAAAAGAGGCTCTGACTACAAATACATGACAAAAATAGACGGCTTACGCTATCCTTACACGAGTTGTGTAATGGTTGATGCACAGCATGTTATGCGGAGGTTGTATAGGGTAAACGGATTTGCTTGCTCAACCGAGTAAACCTTGTAATGTTGTACGATGTACAACAATTGGCAAGCTAATCGGCGTTTTCCACGCGAATGTTGCAGAAAATACAACAATTTCTGCTAAAAGTAGCTCTATAGCTTATAAAAAGGCTAAATTGTTGTACGACATACAACATCTTTAGCTTTCCCAGCAGAAATCGAGGAAATTGTTGCACTCTGTACAACATGTCTTTCTAATTCTCCGTTTGGACTTACCCTCTAATCTGAAAAAAATATAGATTCTGGCCCTCAAGAAAAAAACTGGAGAGAAAATCAGATTAGTTTCTGATCTTCTCTATCCAGCTTTTGCTCTTCATCTTATTCAATTCGGCACATGATAGTTGCGGGCTGTTGTTTTTTGTTTGAAAATCATTTTTTTCCATATGAGCGGGATGCCGCCAATGAGGTATAAATAGCGAGCATCGATGACTTTTTTCAAGAGAGCGGCGAATTTGCCTTTGACTTTCTTCACTTTGAGTAGACCCACTGCCTCTCCTCTGCCTAAGGATGCCACGGTTCCTTTGAAATCGTATGCGAAGGGCTTAAGGTCGCGGCCGCGAACGGCATATAGGAGATTTCTCGCTACGTTGTAGCCTTGCTGAACGGCAATCTGGGCATTCGCCGGATAAGGCGTCCCCTCAGGGCTCATCACAATGGAGCAATCACCTGTAATAAATACATCCGGATACTGGTAGGAGCGCAAGCACTCGTCCACTTTGACCCTTCCCCGCTGTACATCGAATCCCGCTTGCTGTAACAAGGAATTCCCGCGAATGCCTCCCGACCAAACAACGGTGCCTGCACGAATGAACTCGCCATTGCCCAAAATAACGCCATCTGGTGTGCACTCCTTAATTGGTGTGGATAGTTTATACTCAACACCTTTGCGGCGCATGACTTCCATGCCATATTCGACAAGATCTTCAGGTAGACCAGGAGGCAGCGCCGACGGGGAGGCTTCGACATTTATGATTTTCACAGTGGACGGGTCGACGTCATAGGTCCTGCTGAGTACAGGGATCCGATCCGCCAATTCCCCCACAAACTCTGTTCCAGTGAAACCAGCGCCCCCAACCACAAAAGTGAGGTACTCTTTCCTCTTTGGCTCCATTTTTGACTTGGCAAACATATATTCAATATGCTGGCGAATAAAGCGCACGCTGTTTATGCTCTTAATCGACATCGCATATTCATTCATCCCAGGAATGCCGAATGTCTCAGTCTCACTCCCAAGCCCAATAACCAGATAATCGTAAGAGAGGTCCCTATCGCCGAGCACAACCTTCTTTTCCTCGGGCAAAATCTGACTTACGGTTGATTTCACAAAATGAATCTTACGCTCATCAATCAAATCCGCTATCGCCACACGGGCATTATCGTGATGATCGGTACCGGCAGCCGGCATATGCAGATGCGTCGTGATGTAGTGATAATCATGTTTATTCACCAAGGTAACATCCATCTCACTTGCTTTCATCTGCTTCTGAAGCCTAATAGCTGTGACCAGACCACCGTAACCTGCGCCAAGAATAACCACTTTCGGTTTGCTCATTGAAATCCTCTCCTCCGACTTGTGAAATAAATCACATATATTTGTGAAAAATATCACATACTTTTATAAGAAGAGCCGATTAACGACTCTTTCTTTTATCATATGCTATTTCTCATCGAAATTCACTATAAATTTGACCAGTTTTTGAACAATAAGAGTTTTATTTCGATTCGAAGCCGTTGTTCTCCGCTTTATCATGTAATCGGCGTAATCGAAAACAGTTCATTCCTGCCACGCCAAGCTCCTCCAGCAAACCAAAGTTCGCCCAAGCGCCCACCACCGCCCCGATGCCGGGGACGAGCTGAAGCATTTTACGAAAATCAATCGTATCCCGGTATTCCTGCTGCAGCTGCTGCCAATCCACTTGATTCATGTAGTCCTCAGCCGGTGGAAAGGAATGAGAAATGGTATGCCAATTCTTAATGGTATGAAGAAGATCCGGTTTCTTATTCGGACTGGAGAAGGCCAGCTGAAACACATAGAGAATGAACAACCGCTCCCGGTAATCTTTCGTCGAGTAGCCATATGCATGCGCCAGCTCAAATAGGAATTTCAATTTAATGCCGATCAGAATCGGGAAATCCGCCAGTCCTAGCAGGATCCCACCCGCTCCCGTACCCGCTCCTTCTGCTGCGGCAATCTTTTTATAAAGGGATAATAATTCCTCAGCTTTGGCATCGCTATCTGCTAAGGAGACGCAGTATAGCGGGTCGTTTTTGGGGATGTAATTCATACCAAATAGGGTCGTTTGCACGATTCCTTTCACGGTCGCGGTTATAGTCTTATGAACCTTATCGGGAATCAAATTATTGATGCTGGTTTGAACAGATTTGGAGGCTCTCTCCATCAGGTTGGGAGTCCTCTGCTGCCGAATTTCCCAGCGTTTCAGCTTTTTCAACATCTGCTGTTCGTAAATTGTGTACGCTGTTTCCATTCTCGCCACCGCCATCCCTGTTCTTCATTTAAGTATAGTATACGGGGCGATTGGTCTCAAGATGACGTGGTAAGCGGAGAAGAATACGGGGAGTGGCGGGAACGGCATGAAGAAGAGCGTGAGGAAGAGCATATAGAAGGGCAAGATGAAGAGCAAGATAAGAACAAGATGAAGAGCATGATGAAGTGCACAATGAAAGAGCAAAGTGAAGAAAAAAAGAGCAAGGGGCTGCCCCAAAAGTCCTATTTGGAAAATTCAGCTCCAACTTGTGAATTTCG
Source organism: Paenibacillus phytorum (assembly GCF_013141715.1). GTDB lineage: Bacteria > Bacillota > Bacilli > Paenibacillales > NBRC-103111 > Paenibacillus_E > Paenibacillus_E phytorum. The sequence goes on from NZ_WHOA01000041.1 coordinate 92,982, forward strand.
CAGTCTGCTTGCTACTTCCATTGGATTATTCCAATAGAAGTGGGGATTTTACGGCCTAAAAGTCAATTCCATTGGATT
>NZ_WHOA01000042.1 GCF_013141715.1 Paenibacillus phytorum
ACCGCCGACTTGCTGGTGACGATCACCGGTATACTGTCGGCCAGAGTCATAGATTTGCTAGGGGGCGCACCGTCCTTAGGGCAGCAGGAGGGCTCTCATTACTAATGGTTATAGCAGGTCACCTCAAAAAGAATTCCGCCCAGAGCCTTGAAATACAGGGTGTAACCACCCCTTATCATTCTAGGCTCATTTTCCGATGCAATGCCGGCTGCCGCAAGTTTCGTATAGAACTGATCGATCTCGATCATCGTTTCGACATAGAACCCTAGTTACACATAAATTCAAATGGTTAAGTTTCATTTTGATGATCTCCTCTCAGTAAAATCCTATTTTCTTATAACACTCAAAGGCTGGCTTCCTTGACGAGCGGATCGTGATTGGCGATAACCGCTATGCAATCATCTCTTTGAGAAAATTCACGAATCCATTGTAAAGATTGGGATGCCATTTCGTCATCGCTTGTGTAACCGGGCAGAACCATCTCACTCCACGATATCGCGGAATAGGCAGCATCGGAGACGAGCAGTACCCAACCGTCCTGAACGCGCACAAGAACGGAGATCAACCCATCTGTATGGCCGGGAGTCAGGATGAAGTAAATGCTTTCGTCGCCGTACAAGTCTTTCCCCAGTTTTAGGGGGCCGAATGGAATCGGATCAAGGGAAAAGGGGTGAATCGTGACCCCCTGACACTTGGCCTTTTGATGGGCTTTAGCAGCATTCCATTCGGGCTCGCTAACGATGAAAGATTGTGCTCCTTTAAGATGATGAATGCCGCTGATATGATCGACATCCATGTGACTTATCAAAACATATCTGAGCTGCTGAACCGGTTTGTTCCTTGCTTCCAATTGTTCTCGAATGGATTGTCCCGGGGGCAAACGAGGATGGCAAATCTTAAAAGCGTAGGGTCCAATTGCCGTCTCAGGCTCGGAACGAACCGCTTCGCTCCAACCTGCATCAACGAGAATATCTCCCTTTGGGTGTTCAATCAAATAGCAAGAAACAGGGAGCAGGAGTTGGTCTTTTTCCGCTCTTGATCCTACTGGTGGAACATCCGTTAGTTCCGCTGTTTTAAAAGCTAATCGTTGATCGACCTTTACAGATCCACAGTGTAAAATATGCAATTTAGCGAACACATTCACAGCAAGTCACCTCCTAATCTAATGGTGTTAGATTATAATAATGCGGTATACTTGTCAAGTAAAAGAGGTGAGAGCATTGGCTTGACCGAGTTCGAAACATTGAAGCCGCCCTTCTGTTATTGGACGAGATTGGCCTGAAAGAATTAAGTATGAGGAAAATAGCGGACAAATTGCGGGTAAAAACGGCATCCCTATATTATCATGTCAAAAACAAAGAAGAATTGATGCAGCTACTTACAGACCGGATATACATGCTGAAAAATCACATACAAGGCTTTGTAGCCGAAGAGGTTCAACTACAGGCAAAAGCAAGGAACCATCATTCTTCATACGAGGAAATGGGTGAGCAGTATGACCAATTCTATCGTCAACTACCTGAAGAACGATTTCCGAATATGATTCACCAAGCTTCCTATACCACAAAAACCAATTGGGAGAATGAATTTCATATTGGATTGAGTGTATTAATAGACGGGTTTTCAGCCAAACTCATGCGAGGAAAAGCGAGAGAACCGTATCTTATAAAGCTAGATCATTGCGCTAACGCAGAACGATAGTTCAACACAAAACGGCTGCGGCGGGGCAGCCGTCATTGCGCTAACGGGCAGGAAAATGCAGTCTATAATTGTATTACTTCAAAAAGTAAATTATCTACACGAGGATCATCGGAATACAATGATAAGAACAAACATCGACTTCATTGCGCTGACGGAGAACGATAGTGGAGGAGCTTGCTTT
>NZ_WHOA01000043.1 GCF_013141715.1 Paenibacillus phytorum
ACCTCTGTTCCCGCATGCCTTTTTAACGACACGTCCTAATATATCTCGCTAACTTTCATTCATCATTGAAATCTAAAGCATGAAATCCTGCGAATAAACGAGCTTGCGTGAGGAAATTAAATCATACCGAGGGAGTTTAACGTCCTGACTTCTGTTTATGCTACGGTTCACCGTAATTAGATTAAAAGAAAATCACATATCCTTGGTACAAATATCCCCAATAATTTACCGTTTAACCTATCGAACTCTTTCAATAAATCATCCGAGTTCTTTGAGTATTTGCTCTGAATGTAAAATCTACTACAAATATAAAGCAGAGACTAATCCCTTCACAACAAACTGCTAGCTGCCAAAGCCGATTAGAAACACAGGGGATGTCCCACAAAGAAAAGAACCATCCGTTAACGGATGGCTCTATAATTATTTCGGATTATTCTTCATAAATGACAACAGATTGAGTATCTGCTTCCCATTTAACTGCTGCTTTCAGGGCTTCGCTCACAAAACGAACCGGCACAACCGTGCTGCCCTGTTCAATTGCTGCGGGTACCTCAAGTGTCACTTCTTTCCCGTTGACCGTAGCAGTCTTGCTATCAATAAAGAGTTTCACAGTAATACCATCGCGTGTAACAGTAACCGAGCGCTCTTCTGCGTTCCAAGTAACCGTGGCTTTTAAAGCTTCAGAAATTGCACGGAATGGAACTAGTGTGTTGCCTTCGCGAATAAACGGAGCTACTTCGAAAGTAGGCTCTTCACCGTTAACGTACAATTTCACGCCTTTTTTCCCTAGCTTCTCATACAATTTACCAAGTTTTTTGTAAGAATCAAGATTCGTCACGTTTGCTAAAATAGCTTCCTTTTGAACGTACACGGCGTCAGTTACGCTGCCGTTCTTATCCAACAGATCTGCAACTACCGACAAAGCTGCGTCCTTCTCTTTGATTACCTCAAGCTCCGCTTTCTTTTCAGCCGTAAGTTGGGTCCCATATTTGCTTAAAAGAAGATCTGCAATAACAGCTCCTGCAGGCTTGTCCTTCACATTGTCGATCGCGTTGAGCAGCCCTTTATATCCATTATGGCCTTGATTGCCATACGTATCGGATGTAACAGTCGCATCCCTATCAGCTTTCACCTTGAGATCAACGTTAACCTTTACAGCATCAGACTTACCCTCATTCGATTGGCTTGTTTCAGATTTTGCCAATGCCGATCCTGCCATAAGACTTGTTGCTAGTACACATGACGCGATAACCATCCATCTTTTTTTCATCTTTTTATTCCTCCTCTTATAAGTAACACTAAGTATATTCGGTATTTCTTTCGGATTTTGTGAGGGTATACACTTGAATTTAATAAAGAAATCCATAAACTAAGCGATCCCGCGTTCTTAAATCCACATGCCCCCTGAAAATAACCATAGCTCTCGTATACCTTAGTATCGGCCGACAGATTACATACAAAAGGTGGTAATACGCATGAAAGTAAAGTTCACGAAGGAACCCAAAAGATACAACCTTTTAACCAAAAGCGCTTTGCTCAGCATACTCGTTTTTAGCGTAGGCACAAGCAGTGTATTGGCTTCAGAGATTCCAACACCAACACCAACACCAACACCAACACCATCTTCTACTCCTGCATCCGTGAACGTCACTCAGAATAAAGCTGAGACAACAGGTCTATTGCCTGGAGACTTCTTCTACTTTGTAAAAACTATGTACGAAAATATTCGATTAGCCCTAACTGTCAATGACATAAAGGAGGCAAGACTGCTTACCTCCTTTGCCCAAGAACGACTTGGGGAAGCGAACACCTTATTGGCTAAGGGAAAAACGAATGAGGCAAGTCTATCTCTTCAGAAGTCACTAGAAACTCAACAAAATGCTATCCAAAAAACAGAACAGGCTTCCGGTTTGTCGACAACCGAAAAGACTGCACTCGCTGCATCTGCGACACCATCGGTAGATACGGAAGCAAATACTACAACAACAGAGCAAACTGAAACCAAAGATGTGAACGATACTGAAAAGGAAGTAAAACACCCTGAGCAGGTACTGAAGGTAAAAACCGAATTGCAGCACAACATTCTGGCTTTGGCTTCAGCATTGGAAAAAGTGGGTAATCCAAAAGCCCAGTCAGCTCTAATGAAAAATATAGAAAAATCGTTTGACCACTTAGATAAAAAGCTGTCTAAAATCGAAAAGAAAACCCGACAGGGGCAGACAAATGAGGATGTTACAGATAAAGCAGAGCAGCAACCTGTAACTTCGATTGTTCCATCAGCAGTTCCGTCATCGGTTCCATCACCAATTCCATCACAAGTAATATCACAAGTTAGAAACGAGTCTGTCTCTATCCAAGAACAACAAGACGACTCCGCAAAGGAAAAAGCAGATCATACGAAAAAAAGTAAAGACAACAAAGAAAAAAATAGATCCGAACAAGAAAAAGATAGAAAGAACAATAATCAACATGGCGGCAGCGAGAAAGAGAACGGTAAAGGCAACGATAAAAATAAGGGAAATAAACAAGAATAATAACTGCTACCTACTCTTCTCGAATCAAAAGCAAAAAATAGTGTATAACTCATCCAAAGTTATACTCTATTTTACTTTTATGCAAATTTTATTTATGGTTGCTTTGAACAAATAGACTAATTACAAATAATTTAAAAGTACATCTAACCAAGTAAACCTAGGTACCACGATTATATGTCCATACAGCAAGCCAGCCTTTTGGTTCCTAGAGTCAAACCAAGCAAAACAAGTTGATCGAAGACACCCGGATAACAAAAACAGAACAGATGAACCAATCGGAGGCGTTAAAATTGAAAAATATTACAATTGCAATCTGTACTAGAAATCGAATTGCAGATATCACCAAATGCATCGATTCCATCAGTAGGCAGGTTGAACTTTATTGTGAGGTTGAGATTTTAATTGTGGATGATGGAGATATCAAAAAGGAACAATTACATTTATTTGAGGCTATCTTATCCAAAATAAAATTCATGAAGCTTTCATACTTTAAGAAATTAAAAGCTGGAATTTGGCTTTCAAGGGTTGAATGTGTAAAAATCGCCGTACATGAAATTATCCTTTATCTAGATGATGATGTTGAATTAGATGATCCTTACTATATAAGCAAATTACTAAAAAATTATGAAGATGATGCAAGTTTGGCAGGAGTAGGAGGAATAGCCAAGGGTTTATATTCTAGTAAAATAGCAAATGCGCTCGGAGTAGCTACGTTTCAAATGTCCAGTTCATTGGGGAAATTGTCCAAAAGCGGTTTAGCAGGATCTATAGCAAATTGGAATAAAGCCAAGTCAAATTTTGAAACAGAATTTTTTCATGGGTGCAATATGTCATTTAAAAAGAGTTCACTTAAAGACATGAAGCCTCTAAGCTGGATGGAAAATTATGCTGTCGGCGATGATTTATATATGTGCTACTATGCAAGCAAATATGGTAGATTGGTTATAGATCCGGATTTAAAAATAATACATCACGAATCGCCTCAATCCAGGGATAAAGCTGAAAATGTTTCTAAGGCCAAAGTCGTAAATCATTACTATTTCCTTAAAATGAAACAAGCCGGGATTTTGAATTACGGGGCACTATTATGGACTATTGTCTATTCAATAGTTAAAGAAATGGTTAAAAAAAATAATGATGCGTCAATAGGTTACTTAAAAGGAATAAAATTCCTGTTATTTGCAAAGAAAGAATCCATATAAAAAGCTTTATCTTTTAGTTCGTTCGTTATAAACGGAAACGAAAGTCGGCCGCCCTGTACTAAACATTTACTCGATTTTCAGATTACATAAAATCAATAGTTTTCCGCATAGAATCAACTAGTCTATTTAAACTTGACCTTTCACTTTGATGTAATTTCGCTTCTTGGCCAATAGTAAGGAGTTTGGTGATTGAGTCTATATTCGAATGAGTTGTCCAATCGTATGTATGTTGAAAACCACGCGCTTTCTAATTCTCAGCGACTTGCCGCAACTTTTCTATGTTTTTGAGACTGGACGCTATGTAAAATTTCATTTCATTCCACCCTTCCACATATTGGAATTATCCACCCGTTAGCGTAACGCAGCTACTGTTCCACGCTGGCGTTGTTATTTAGCTCCCCTGCCAGTTTGATCAACCAGCAACTGACGTGATCAAGATTACGTATCCATCCATATCTTAGCGCGATCCGTCGGAATGTTATAATGTTCTTGTCAAATTCGGGAATGTTCTTGTCACCCGACAATACGAAATTATAAACTTCTTATCCTCTGAAACAATTTTCAGGTTAATCCGTCCAAAATCTTCGGCATCTTGTTGGACATACCAATAATACGACCTTCCGTTATGATTCAACTTACGTTTCCCCTTTGAATTAACTCCCATATGATTGCCCCCTGACTAAAAAGCAGCTGTAAATTGCTATTCCATATATTCAAGACAGCCACCAAACTAACCTGCCCTTTAACGTAACAAAGCCGCCGATCGTGTCGGCAGCTCCGTCATTCAACTATAGTATCCGTTAGCTTAAAAGTTTATTGAGTACTCGTTTCTCATTAACTAAAAGGTTCACTGCTTAAATGGAAGTATATAATTCAACCTTTTCTAAATTTGAATCTTGAAAATAATCCTATTAAGAGAATACTAGCTGAAAATAACACTCCAAGAAAATATAAACTTAAATTATCAAAATTAACTGCGTATCCGACCCTAAAGGATTGAGTTAACGGAAAATAATCCATATTGTCCAAGTACAGATGACGGCAGCCGATCGTGTGCTGGCTGCCGTCGTGTTGTGATTGAACTATCGTTTCCCGTTAGAGTAACGGATGGTCATTTAAGTGAATACTTGTTTGGAGTAATAAGATAATGGAATATCTCAATATCCTCATCAATAAATCCTCTTCGTTGTGCAGCTAGCAAAGTTTCATACATATTTTTTCGTTCTACGGGATTATCTGTATGTAAATAAATTTTGTTCGCCCTTAAACCATTCTCACAAAATACTTAACAAAATCATATCCATTTCTCAATTCGTTTCCGTGCTTATCTTCACCTAAATCGTGGTCAAGAGATAGTAAGTCTATTTCATGATTTTGAAAAGCCTGAATTGCCTCTTCAAAATTGCTTGCCAAAATAAAACCTTCTGGACAGTCTCTTATGTCATCAAGATAAAGATTAACCATTATTAATCACCTTTCGACAAGTGCAATATATTATTATGGATCAGCAAACGTAACCCGTTAACAGATTAACGAACAACCTGATTAAACTTATCTCGACCTAATGTCATATTTAAACTTGAACCTTAGACCTAAGGGCACTGCTCTTATTTATTAATCAAAATAAACCCATTCGTTACACATAAATCTTTGTTATTCTTCAGGTGATTGTAAACCGCTTCTTGCAGGCTGCTTTTTCTTGGCAGTTTCTCTAAATCAGGGTTAGAAGTGTTGAATACAAAGAACAAGAATGAAGAGTTCCTCACAACGCTGCTTACGAACGTAAACATGGAGCTGAATTTGAGTATGTTGCTGTCTGCGCCCAATATTTCTTTAAATTGCGGCGTGAGAAGCCACGAGTCGCAGACGAATGCCTTATAGTTATAATCGTTGAAATAGGTTTTATAAAACTCCAAAGCCTGTTCGAAGGATTTCTTGCATTTTTCTATGTCTAACGATTCGTAACCAGGTATATGTACATCAAGCACATCATCGTTTTCATCCAAAACGAGGTCGTAATCCGACTTTGCAAGGGTCACGTCTTTTTTAATCATGACCCCATTGTCAAGAATGCTATTGGATATAATAGCCGTATCCGTTTCCAGCACTTTAGATGAAAAGTAATTTTTGTTCAAATCTATGCTAGGGATGGTGATCGGAATCGTAAAACCTCCATCATCAAACTTCACCTGATCATGAGGGATAATGACTATTTCACTGGTCTTTTTATTTCTATAGACTCTAGCCTTCAAATAATTTTTCTTATAAATAAATTGCAAACGTCCCAATCTGAAAATCTTATTCTTAAAATGGTTTTTCAACCAACGAAGTTCTTCAAATCCGTCTTTCTGATTTCTATCTTTATAACCTCGGATCCATAAATTCACGTCGCTGAAGGTGTGAAGCAAGATCTCCTTGGGCAACTTATGCTTCTCATAAAAAGTTAGAACGTCATCGAATTTATTCAACAGCACGATGAGCGGGAAAAAGTTCGCTCCTTGCAAGTGATTTGCCACATTTGCATTGAAATCTTCGGATAAATCAAATTGGTTCTCTACATAAATTTGATTCCGTGCAATCTCTAATTGCTCTTTCAGAAATTCCGAGTGCTGAATCTCATCGAAGCACTGGAGAATCAAATCCAAGTTGTAATCATCAATTTGCAAATATTCATTGATTTTTACGATATAGTCTCGATCCATCGTGATTCCTCCTGATTTATAGCGCACTTTGAAATACATTATATCACAACGGATTTGATTCACTCTAAATTGAAAACAAACGTTCATTCAACATTTCTGCCCGTAAGCACAACACGGCTACCGATTCAAGCCGGCAGCCGCGTATTATTATG
>NZ_WHOA01000044.1 GCF_013141715.1 Paenibacillus phytorum
ACCTGATTATTTCTATTTTACATATTCAGTTATTTTAAACGCCTGCTTTAAGCAAACAAGTTGATTTAAGTTTACTCCCATTTTATCGTTGAACACTCTGTAAATAAGCATAGCTAAGTCTGTTTCAGATTTACAAGATGATGATTTCAGAGCGATTTCTTTTACTTCGATGCTATATTCGTTCACTGGAGCGCCTCCTGCTAAAATTCCAACAGGATCCCATTCATTAATTACTTTAGTTAGAAACTCTATATCTACGTTCACTTATTTATCACCCTTCTGCTAGTAACACGGCAGCCGAAACATGCCAACAGCCACGCCTAAGTTGAATATTATAACTATAGTACTCAATAGTTCAACATCCAAATGAATTAGGAAAGCTCGTTTCTTAGCAAATCTGTTAATCCATTTGGATAAAGTATCTTATTCCCTAATAATAATTCTTCTTTCGAAACCCATTTAGCATAAGTAACCTTATCCCCTTCAAGTACAGTAAAATGTTCTTTCTCATATAGGCTTTTATCTTTAAAGTCAACTAAGTATATCTGAGTTATCTCGTGTCCTATATTATCATCTATTCTGAAGATATTTTCTAAACAGGTGATGTATCGTTTTATAATTACTTCAACGCCAATCTCTTCACTAAATTCTCTTATTAATGCCTCATCTGACCGCTCTCCAAGTTCAATTGTTCCACCAATTGGACGATAGTATAAACCTATTCCTTTTGAATGTTTACCTTCCTGCTGCTCCAAAAGAATATGGTTATCCTTAATAATCAGACCTAATGTATTAGCTCGTGGATACATCAAAAATGCCCCCTCTACTACCAATATATTTCTACGATGATATCAAGTA
>NZ_WHOA01000045.1 GCF_013141715.1 Paenibacillus phytorum
ACGATAGTACAATCAAAGCAGCCTGTCTGCATTATCTGGCAGGCTGTTCAGCTAAACCAGCTAATATTGAAGATGGTAAACTGATTTTATTCATACCAAATAACCCTCCAATCTGGAATTGGAAGGTTTTTAATGGCGACGGATAAAAGCGGTGAGGAAGCAACGAAGTTGTTTCGCGAAGCTTTGCGGCAGTTTTGGCGGCGTCTCACATAAACGGCAAATCAAACTCGTCGTTGAATTCTTCCGTCAGCACGTCGACCGGCACCGTCTGCTCCTCGTCTGGCCTGTCGAGCGTATGAATTCTCGCCGTCCCGGCTCCCACGTTTACATGTTCAATGAACACAGGCACGCCGAAGTACGACACGAATTTTACATCCGGAGAATCGGCGATCATCTTCGCTCTGTACGCTTCCATGATATCATCACCTCTCGTACAGTATTTGCAAGGGGCATGCTGCTTATCCGCGCGAACCTGTAATTGTCGGTTAATTAGAATATAGTTTGAATCAAGTCCGCGTAAATCGCGGGCTATTTCTTTTAACGGATCAAGTTCTTGTCAAAAGTTGATGTCAAGAACATTATCCGATTCCCGACTAGTGATAAGAACATTGTCCGAATTCCGGGGAGGGCAGGGCGTCTGCCGCGAGCCAGTTTCTGAAGGGATTGTACCAGGCCGTAATGAAATGGGACTAGCCGAAACGAAGCCGGTCGCAAAACGAGGTTAAACAAATTCGAAGCGATCTCGCCGCGGAACATCTATTGGCGGCCTTGTTCCGCTAACGGGCAGGATAGTCCCAATATGTGGTATTATTTTAGCATAATAGGATGACGAAAAATTTATAACAAAGGTGTGCTCAGGAGCCGAAATGGTAGCAAGCGAAAGCGGGTCAACTGATTTTCTAATTAACTAATGCCTAGCTCTGCACGATGGATGGATTGGAATTTTTATTCTGAGTTGCGTCATCTGACATTCAAAAAAAATTTTCTCATGATGTAGAAATTCATCGAACTGGATCGTCATTATAGTGAAGACATGAAACAACCCCATTATTAATGTTGAGAGGAGCAATAACCATGAATTACACACTGCTAATGTATGAAACGACGGAGGATTTCGCCAAACGAAACGATCCGATTCACAAGGAGGCATATGCCGCAAGCTGGGCCCATTATGTCAAAGCGATGCTCGATTCAGGCATTGTTGTAAACGGTGCAGGTCTCGAGGCCCCCGAAACCGCAACCACGCTTAGCCTCAGGGGTGGTGAATTGCTGGTTCAGGATGGCCCGATCACCGAAACCAAGGAACATCTTGGCGGTTTGATGATCATCGACGTGCCAGATTTGGACACCGCATTGGAATGGGCAGCACGTTGTCCCGGCAGCTCGGTTGAGGTTCGCCCTAACTTGCATCCAGTTTCGTTATGAGCGCCATGCATGCTCATCAACTGATTGAACAGACGGCCCGTGATTCCTACGGCCGTCTGGTTGCTTTTCTGGCTGTGCGCTGGCGTGACCTAGCCGCAGCGGAGGATGCGCTTGCCGACGCTTTCCTGGCCGCGCTGGAATCATGGCCTGCGACCGGAGTGCCGGATAATCCCGAGGCCTGGCTGCTTACTGCTGCGCAGCGCAGACTGATCGACGGTACCCGGCATGCCCGAGTGCATGCCGGTGCGGAGCAGACTTTGATCGCAATGGCGAAAAATACGCAGCAATGGGCCGAACTCGAAGCGTCTTTTCCGGATGAACGGCTCAAGATGCTGTTTATTTGCGCCCATCCCGAAATTGATCCTGTCGTGCGTACACCGCTCATGCTCCAGTCCGTGCTTGGCCTTGA
>NZ_WHOA01000046.1 GCF_013141715.1 Paenibacillus phytorum
ACGATGTGTATGGTTATGACTAACAAAGAATTCAAGGCTTTGCATCAACATAATGTTCAGGTAAAAAAGCTGAAAAAAATGAAATCCATCATGAAGTTATGTGGAAAGTTGGCTCGACTTTTAGTAGGCCTGGCACGCAGTGAGGAAGCATACAACCCAGTGAAAGTCTTTGCATTGGCAGCTTAAAAACTATGCATTACTAACGCAAGTTGGCGTATTCGCAGGATGACAAAGAAAGCACGGAGTATCGGGATACGTTACGCAAAAGGGCACTGACCCATTCCGTTAGAAAAACCGACCTCCACCCCTTGGATAGATGTGACGAAGGAATGAGAGGGCTTAGACCCGTTGAGACATGGGAGCGAAAATCGCTAAGGGCTATGTGGAGAATACGTGCAGCAGATGGTACAAATTAGGTGATGTTACCCCCACCTCTGTTCCCGCATGCCTTCTAACGATTAGGCCCTATCAATTCAACTCTCTTTCCTTCATCGTCCGATATCAAAGAGGATGAAATCCTGCGAATACACGAGCTTGCGTGAGAAAATCAAATCATAACGAGGGAGCTTAACGAACGTTACGTTATCAGTCATCTTTTCTTCTGTTCACGT
>NZ_WHOA01000047.1 GCF_013141715.1 Paenibacillus phytorum
ACGATGTGTATGGTTATGACTAACAATGAATTCAAGGCATTGCATCAACATAATGTTCAGGTAAAAAAACTAAAAAAAATGAAATCAATTATGAAGTTATGCGGAAAGTTGGCTCGACTATTAGTAGGTCTGGCACGTAGTGAGGAAGCTTATAAACCAGAGAAAGTCTTCGCATTGGCAGCTTAAAAAACTAAGCATTACTAACGCAAGTTGGCGTATTCGCAGGATGACAAAGAAAGTACGGAGTATCGGGATACGTTACGCAAAAGGGCTCAGACCCGTTCCGTTAGAAAAACCGACCTCCACCCCTTAGATAGGTGTAACGAAGGAATGAAAGGGCTTTGACCCGTTGAGACATGGGAGCGAAAATCGCTAAGGGCACTGTGGAGAATACGTGCATTATATGGAAATAATTAGGTGCGGATGCCCCCACCTCTATTCCCGCACGCCTTCTAAAGGCTCAACGTAACAAATCCTGACCCTCTTCATTCTTCCATCGAATCCAATAGGGATGAAATCCTGCGAATACACGAGCT
>NZ_WHOA01000048.1 GCF_013141715.1 Paenibacillus phytorum
ACGATTATTTTGATTACGCATGACTCATTGATTGCGCAGCAGGCGAAGCGGATTGTGCGGTTTCGGGATGGGCGGTTGAATGAAGTTGTTTAGTGTTTAAAAGACCGGAACTCCAAATAAGGGGGTCCGGTTTGTTTATTTTCTTTCAGTTATTCAATGTGAAATTTCAAAAAATGAGCTGACTTTAGAAAATGAACGTTCGGACGCACCGTCGCTTATGGTATTTTGAATAAATAATCAGCCATAAAAATTATTGAAGATGAAAACGATGCTTAATTGGATTTCACGTTATGGGACTAGAGAGCATGAAAAAATAGGCTGACTTATAAGTGAGATTGCTCATTTTCGGGGCAGCTTTTCTTTTTTGTTAAAGATCCAATAACATAGAAGTTTGTCATCTTGAACGGCAAAATCATATGCTTTAGGAGAACGAAAAAATGATGGAGAAATTAAAGTGTGAATTTTGATGCACTCTACAAGCATTTTAACAGGTTAAAGCGGATGTGCGTCGACACGTGTTTACTCTGTCGTACGTTTTTGCAGGATTTCTTGAATCGCACTATACTCAAAATTAAGAAAAAGGATATTATTCCCAAGGAGGCTGTGAAAATTATGAAAAAGGAAGTTTTGAGCAATAACGAAAAGCAGCAGGACTTCTTCCCGATTCATGACTTTGATTATATCGAATATTATGTCGGGAATGCCAAGCAAACAAGCTACTTTTTGAGCAAAGCTTTCGGATTTAAGACTGTTGCTTATGCCGGGTTGGAAACAGGACAGCGAGATAGAGTTTCTTATGTGTTGGAACAGAAGAAAACTCGGTTTATCGTGTCCGGTTCGTTGAAAGATGTTCATCCGATCAGCGATTTTGTGAAAAAGCATGGCGAAGGAGTAAAAGACATTGCACTTCGTGTAGAAGACGTTGAAAAGGCCTACATGGAGGCTATCTCCAGAGGGGCTATCCCAATTCAGGAGCCGCAAGTTTTTACGGATGAAAACGGAACAGTCATAAAAGCAATTATAGGAACTTACGGCGATACGGTGCATACGCTTGTTGACAGAAAGAATTACAAGGGGATTTTTATGCCTGGTTATCATCAGGTTGATCACATGATTCCTTATGAGGAAGCGGGCCTGATTGGCGTCGATCATGTTGTTGGAAATGTGGAACAGATGGAAGAGTGGGTTTCCTATTACGAAAACGTTATGGGATTTACACAAATGATTCACTTTGATGATAAGGATATCAGTACGGAGTACTCGGCGCTCATGTCGAAAGTCATGCATAACGGAGGACGCATTAAATTCCCTCTGAACGAACCGGCAACCGGAAAGCGCAAATCGCAGATTGAAGAGTTTCTTGAATTTTATAATGGCGCGGGCGTTCAGCATGTAGCGATCCTGACAAACGATATCGTGCATACCGTGCATAAGCTTCGCGCTAATGGCGTAGAATTTCTTGACACTCCGGATGCCTACTATGAAATGCTTTCCGCTCGGGTAGGTACGATCGATGAAGACATTCAAAAGCTTCAAGAAAATAAGATTCTGGTTGATCGTGATGATGAAGGATATTTATTGCAAATTTTTACAAAGCCTGTCGTAGACCGTCCTACTTTATTCTTTGAGATTATCCAGCGCAAAGGATCGAGAGGTTTCGGAGAAGGCAATTTCAAAGCATTGTTTGAATCGATTGAAAGAGAACAGGCCCGCCGTGGGAATCTATAAGCTTGATTTTTAGTAGATAAGAAAGTATGAGTTTTATACTTTTGCTTCGCATCTACCCTGACAAACGCGCTCGTCCCAGTAGGACGGCGGAGCCGTTTATCCTTGGTTGCGGATGAAAGGAGGCGCGGCGATGTACCAGAGCGTTCGGCTTTTCATGGAGAAGCTAATTGATTATGCGGGGCTTTTTCCTCCGGCAGGGCTGCCGATTGAAGCAGCAATCCGGAATTACCAAGCATATAGTCTCGATCAAGATAGCTGGATGATAGGCAAATTTATTATTCCTGTCTCACGGTTGCAAGAACTAGTCCCTTATACGCCATTGTTTTCGCAAGATCATCCACTCATGCTGTCGGTCATTGGAGATCGAAGCGGCGATGCTGATGAATGTAAGGAACTGTTGGCGGAGAGCCTCGAGAAGATTCAATCGTTCGGAGATCAATTTCAAGCAGTAGCCCAGATTAGTGTGCTCGATTTACCGCTGCCGCCGATTCCGTTACAAGCTCATCTTCTGGAGGCGATCGGAAGAGGGACTTCTAAGCTCGGGTTGCAGACATTCTGCGAATTGACATATGTGTTAAATGAGGAATGGGAATCAAGAATGATCGCTGCTTTGGATGAAATTGCTGCATATAATGAAACAAGTGGGTTGAATTTTGGTATTAAACTAAGAACCGGAGGCATTACAGCCGAAGCATTCCCTGCAGCCAATCAGGTTGCTCTTGTACTGGCAGGGTGCAGGGACAGAGATCTTTCATTGAAATTTACAGCAGGGCTGCATCATCCTTTTCGCATGTACCGTAATGAAGTTAAGACGAAGATGCATGGATTCCTTAATGTGTTTTTTGCGGGATTACTGGCTTACTCGTACAAGTTGGAGATTCAAAATATTGCGGAAATCCTTGAAGACGAGCTTCCGGAAAGCTTCAAATTTTCAAGTGACGGCTTGCATTGGAGGCATCTCTCTATGACTTTTTCTGAAATCCAGGCCTATCGCAATGAGGGATTAAGCTCTTATGGGAGCTGCAGCTTCGACGAACCGCGTAACGAGATGCGAGAATTTCAATTACTGGAGCAGAGGAGTTAAACGCATGGTCAGTTCTTTTATTCAAGTGGAGCCGGATTCGCATTTTCCTATACAAAACCTGCCATATGGTGTATTTCGCCCTCTAAAAGGCGGACTACCGCGAATCGGCGTTGCGATCGGAAAGTATGTGCTGGATCTGTCCGTACTAGACACTGCCGGCTGTTTTGACCAGATAGCTGTGTCCGGTAAAAACATTTTTAGTCAACCGTCGTTGAATGCGCTAATGTCCTTTAGCCGTCCAGTTTGGAAGGAGCTTCGGTGGGCCATTAGGCGGCTGTTGGATGCGGAAGAACCGACTTTACGGGATAATGAAGAACTGCGATCCACCGCCATATATTTTCAAAACGAGGTAGAGATGCTGCTGCCTGCAGAGATTGGCGATTATACGGACTTCTATGCTTCAAAAGACCATGCAACTAATGTTGGCATTATGTTCCGCGGTAAGGAAAATGCGCTTATGCCGAATTGGCTGCATCTGCCTGTGGGTTATCACGGGAGAGCCAGCTCTGTAGTTATCAGCGGATCGGATGTTCGCCGTCCTCAAGGACAGATGAGGCCGCCAGACTCGGCTGCGCCTATCTTCGGCTCAAGCCGTCAGCTGGACTTCGAACTGGAAATGGGCTGTCTGATAGGAACAGGGAATAAACAAGGTGTGCCGGTCTCTGTTGAAGAAGCCGAAGATTATATATTTGGACTTGTACTCGTAAACGATTGGAGCGCGCGGGATATCCAATCATGGGAATACCAGCCGTTAGGACCTTTCCTGGCTAAAAATTTCGCTACCTCCATATCGTCATGGGTCGTGCCTCTTGAAGCATTGGAGCCATTCCGCGTTCCTGCTCCGAAGCAGGATCCGGAACCACTTCCATATTTGCTACAGAACAGTCCGGGTTCTTTTAATATCCAATTAGAGGTTTATTTGCAGAGTGAATCCATGAAGCGACCGGACCGTATCTCGGCTAGTAACTTCCGCAATTTGTATTGGACGATGGCACAGCAGATCGCTCATCATACGATAGGCGGCTGTAATTTACGTCCAGGGGATTTGTTGGCTTCCGGAACGATTAGCGGCCCTGAGAAGGGATCAAGAGGCAGTATGTTGGAATTGACTTGGCGTGGGAGTGATCCGCTAGAATTGGACAATGGCGATGAACGTGTTTGGCTGGAGGATGGCGACTGTTTAACGATCACCGGCTGGTGTCAGGGAGACGGCTACAGAGTCGGTTTCGGGGAGGTAACCGGTCGTGTGCTGCCGGCAAATTACCCCACAAAGTGACGACAAGCTCTGGAGCATATTCCGATTACTTTGCGGGGGCCCCAAGTGAACCTAAGGAGGATGATAATATGCCTTTTTATCACCATATGGGCGAGATTCCCAAGAAAAGACATACGCAGTTCAGGAAACAAGACGGTTCTTTGTACCGGGAACAGGTCATGGGGACAAAGGGTTTTTCGGGCATACAGTCTATTCTTTATCATCATTCCGCTCCGACGGACATCGTTAAGGCCGATATCTATGCACCCTTTAAAATAGAGTTTGAAGAACAAGGAGCTTTGACATACAGGCACTTCCTGGCTGGACAGTACGTAGATACGGGAGATGCGGTAAACGGCAGGCACTACATGCTTGGGAATGAAGATATATTAATTTCCGTTTCCAATCCTACGCAAACCATGGATTATTATTATCGCAACGGGGACGGGGATGAATTGTTGTTTGTTCATCGAGGGACGGGAAAAGTTGAGTCTATATTTGGCACACTCAGCTACCGTCCAGGGGATTACATCGTGATTCCGGTGGGCACGATTTATCGGATCGTTCCGGAGCCAGGTGAATCTAAATTTTTAAACGTAGAAACGAATAGTTGGATAAGCACACCGAAGCGCTACCGGAACGAGCATGGACAGCTCCTGGAGCATAGCCCTTTCTGTGAGAGAGATATTCGGCTGCCTGAAACATTGGAATGCCATACGGATTTCGGCGAATATGAGGTTAGAACCAAAACCAGAGGGTATTTGCACTCCCATATCTACAACTATCATCCATTGAACGTCGTTGGTTGGGACGGCTATTTGTACCCTTATATTTTCAACATTGGAGATTTTGAACCGATTACAGGTAGAATTCATATGCCGCCACCCATTCACGAAACTTTCGCAGGGAATAACTTTGTCGTTTGCTCGTTTGTTCCGAGATTGTTTGATTACCATCCGGACTCCATTCCGTCTCCGTATTATCATAACAATGTGGACAGTGATGAAGTGCTCTACTACGTCGAAGGCAATTTTATGAGCCGCAAAGGTGTTAAGCAAGGCTCCATTACCTTGCATCCGTCAGGGATTCCTCATGGACCGCATCCAGGTAAAATTGAAGCGAGCATCGGTAAAAAAGAGACTTCAGAGTTAGCGGTTATGATTGATACCTTCCGTCCATTACGTGTGGTGAAAGGAGCTGCACAGCTAGAGGATCAAAATTATCCATACAGCTGGGTTCAAAAATAGCTAGGAAGCCCTAGGAAAGGGTTCTCCTAAAAGGATAATTGAACATAATCCGGAAAAAGGGACACTGGCGGTGTCCCGCCTACTACGTTGCTTTGTGTTCATATTGTCAAAAAATTCGACAATACAGGAGAAGATCTCGAGGATTTAATCTCGATTGGGACGATCGGATTGATCAGCAGCGTTTTGCTATTGCGAGAATGTTGGCGGGAGATCCAGCCATCATTTTGGTGGATGAGCCTACGGGAGCGTTAGACTCGAAGACAGGTGTGGAGATTTTAAACATTTTAAAGAGCTTAAATGCACAAGGTCGGACGATTATTTTGATTACGCATGACTTATTGATTGCCCAGCAGGCGAAGCGGATTGTGCGGTTTCGGGATGGGCGGTTGAATGAAGTTGTTTAGTGTTTATAAGACCGGAACTCCTCAGCTTGCATAACCAATACATCGCTGATATATAATAACGCAAACAAATGTTCTTATATAGGGGATGAATGCGTTGGCTTATCTATTGTTACCGATAGTTAACTAACAAAAGGGCTGCCGCGTTGGTAGCCCTTTACTAGCAAACAGGCAGTAGAGTGTGGAGAAAAAATGGAAACTAATTGGTGGAATGTGTGGAACATTGATGATTTGATAAGGTCATTTGACCCTAGCTTTGGATGGAAGATAGCGATATTGGCGCTTCTATCCGGTGTACGCCCTTAGGGCGATATCCTACATGTTGGCTGATGCCACAAACATCTGCTAGTAAAAAGATGATGCTAAGCCACATTTCTGTTCCTTGAAGTCCTGTTGATTCTTGTTGAACCAGCTGAAAGCTAAAACCACGCTCGTCAACCCAGAAATCCAGTACCTTCTCCAGATGACGCATTGCCCATTCTTTAATTTCCTCTTTGCGATAATCGGTTTGTTTGAGGCATAGCCATAGTGGGTGAACAACATCGAGTACATTACAAGCGTTCAGATGGTCAAAACGGAAAAACTGTTGATTTCTACTATGTGCTAGAACGGTGTCTATGGTCTTATCCGGGTAGGGCAATGGGATATCGAACTGGGCGTAGGTGGCACGAGTTAAACGATAGAAGCCATTAACGGGTTGAAGCCAGGTCTCTGCATCTGTCGGTAATCCCCATAAACCGGAAGTTCGACTAACATGCGTTTGTAGCCATCCGAACAGATCATCAGGCCGTTTTTTTGATTCAAAATGTTTGAGATTAAGGTACAAACCAGTTGCATAAGAATCGATCCAATCACCGCAACTCCATGCCTCTTTGTCCCATTCTAGAGATTCAAGCTTTTTATATAATTGCTCCGTAGTCATGTTTTCAACGACATGAATGGGATGAAGTAGGCTTGCACCAAGGACCTCTAACGCATATCCCACAGCTAGCAAATGATAGCGAGAGAGGTGGTCAGAGAGTAAATGCGGTTCGTACAGAGTAGCATCTGGGGGTGACCAAGGGTCAGGTAGTAGTCCAGTACTTGAATCCTGAAAACTTTGCAATTTTACGATCAGTTCCTCTTTCGTCCAACCGGGTGGTAATATATTAAACAAAGCTGCGATTTCAACGGCATCACAATAGGCTCTTGCAGTTCTTTTAAATCCTGGACGGTCCTGAAAAAAAGTTTCATTGGGTGTAGAAACTAAGTAATGGCGAAGTAAGGGATCAAGTTGTTTTTTCACTTTGTTGCCGAAGTTCTGCAATTTATTCTCTATCGGCTGTTTGTCCGAATTCAATGGTGCTTCGTTGTTAAGCCTGCTGCGAATGACCTTAGCTGGATTTCCCCCGACGATACTATAATCGGGAACATCTTTTGTTACGATAGCACCGGCGGCAATGATTGAATGTGATCCAATTCGTACCCCGTCGAGAATGACCACATTAGCTCCTATCCAAACATCATCACCAATATGAATACCTTTCGAAGTACAAGGTTGCTTGAAAATAGGTTGATGAGTGGTTTCGTAACCATGATTAAATCCATAAATGCTTGCATGCGATGCAATTCTTACACCGTCACCCATTGAGACTTTTCCTGTTACAACCGCATAAGAATTAATGCTACAATCTGCTCCCATAATAAGTGAAGTATTACGAACTATGGCTCCTCCAGCTATGTAACTACGGTCTCCCATTTGGAATTCATCCGGAAAAAAGATAGCCTGTGGAGAAACGAAGCAATTTTTACCGAAGCTGCAGGAGTAAGTCTCTGCTAAACGTTGCTGTATTTGTTCTTGTTCATGACTTTCTATTTCGGTTTTTGTTATCCAAGGCATATAATCTATCTCACGATATTTAGCTTGATTCCGATCCATGTAAGTCCACTCCTATCCTTGCTTTCATTGTCAAACTCACCTTTAGCTTACCACCTAATCAGAACCATAGACATGGAATTAAGTATATAAAACTTGTCAAAAACGCCTTTATAGCCTAAGCTCAATCTATCATTAATTTGATAGACAATAAGGAGCCTACATGGAAGAAAAATTAAATAATATGGCAATCCGTATTCATTGGATCAACGATAAGCAGACTCCTCCTGAATGGAGAGATATTCGGAAAAACGTTGGAGTTCATAGCTTTTATTGGATTCGTGAAGGAAAAGGGACATTCCGAACAGAAGAGAAAATTTCGATTGAATCCGGCATGCTGTTATATTTAAAACCAGGTTTAGAGATGACCATGGAAGGTGATCGAGACAATCCGCTGCGAATTACAATGGTACTGCTGTCACTTATATCCGTTACGATGATTTCTCAAGGAGCGTATGAGGTAACTGATCTTCCAGAATTAGAACTGCCATTCATGTTGAAGTGTGAGGACAGTATGGCTAAAAAATATGACAACCTATTCAAAGAGCTATCGGAGGGATGGGTTCCTGGGCAGCTTGAGAGTGAGTTTTTGACCAAATCAATGTTATATAATCTTTTGTATGAATTGCATAAGCAAAATAGCCCCGAACATATACGTACAACTTCGGCCTTAAGTATGTATATCAAAGTGAAGGATGAGTTGGATCGGAATTATAGAGAGGATATTCGATTACATGAACTAGCTGATCGATATCAAATTTCAATTTCATATCTTCGCAGTCTTTTCCAAAAGCATACAGGAAAGAGTCCCAAAAGCTATTTGAAAGATGTACGCAATGAACATGCCAAGAAGCAATTACTATATACAGAGTTGACGGTGAAAGAGATTGCAGAAAACTGCGGATATGCGGATGAGTTTCATTTTAGCAAAAGCTTTAAGCAATCTAATGGCATGCCACCCAAGCAATTTAGAAATAAAAGAGGATTGGATTGAATTCATGGGATGGAGCAATCGTTGGAAAGGGAAATAGCTTTATTTAAATGGAAGCAGTATGTAAAACTTTTCAACAGATAGGATTTCCTGAATATGGTATTATGGTTCCGGTGATATCGCTTTGTTTTACGAACCCAGAGGCATTGAAACATTTATATAAGGAATTCCAATCCAAAGGTGTAGAAATACTCAATGGGCCTCATTGGTCCGAAGGTTGGAGTGAAATGAGCATCCGTGATAATAATGGTTACTGCATCGCTTTCGGTGCATAAACTCAGTTTGGACATCAACTAACGAGGAAGTATGAGAAGTTCTGCTACAAGCGCCTAACAGCGTGAAAAGCAGGAGACTACAATGAGTAATCTTAACTTTACAGCCGAGGATGGAGCTGCCGAGAGGTAGCTCTTTGTTTATGCTACCAGACAGTTGTGAAGTGAATTTACGTTGCTTCGTGTTCACAACCTCAAAAAATTCGACAACACAGGGGAAGATCTCGAGGATTTGATCTCGATTGGGACGATTGGATTGATTAAAGCGATCGAGTCGTTCTCGCCGAACAAAGGAACCAAGCTGGCGACGTTTGCGGCTCGTTGTATCGAGAACGAGATCTTGATGCATCTGCGTTCATTGAAGAAAACGCGTAAAGATGTTTCCCTGCATGATCCCATCGGAACGGACAAGAGGGGAATGAAATTACGCTCATCGACATTCTCGGTACGGAAGCTGATGACGTAGTGGATAAGGTGCAGCTCAAGATAGAGAAGAGCAAAATATATCGTAATCTGGAAATCTTGGACGATCGCGAGAAGGAAGTCGTCGTTGGCCGGTTTGGTCTGGAACTTGGCGGGGAAGAGCGGACGCAAAGGGAAATTGCGAAGGAGCTCGGCATCAAGGCTGAGGTTTTGGCCGACCCTTCTTTCGTCCATTTCCCCATCCCTTTTTTCCTAGCCGTTTCTTGTTCCCGTTCTTCTTCTTTACCCCATTTTTCTTTCTCTTCTTTAGAGACGGAGAATCGGATGATATGTTATTTCGGGCAGCACCAAGTCCAATCTGGGGACACGTTAGCTTCAATAGGACACAAATATAACATTCTGCATACCATTCTAGAGGAAGCTAACTCGCATCTCAAATATGATGTGTCAAAAGAGTTATTCGGAAATGCCAACAACTGCAACTCCGAATATGCCTCAGCCGCGGGTCAATTGGCAATATCAAGAAAGCTTCGCTTGTTATACGAGATCATTGTCCCCAACCAGCCCAAACCTAATTTGGTACTAATAGAACAGTTCTAACCATATTCTAATAAATAATAAATGAAAACAATAAGAAGGGGTGTAAAGTTAGTTGATGAAAGTTAAGGTTAGTTTACGGCCCATTGTAAGTAAGATAAATCTGCCCACTGTTTTGAAAACAACTATACTTCCAGGTGACTCAATTGAAAGATTATTTATTGCAACCCAGGTAGGAGAGATCTTTTACATAGGAAACGGAGTTATAAGGACTTTTTTAGATATTCGCCAACGAATCATAAAACTAGGTGTCTCTAGTGGTGGATATGATGAACGGGGATTACTAGGGCTAGCATTTCATCCCGAATTTTATTATAACGGTCTGTTTTATCTCCATTATTCAGTAGCTGGAACCCAAGGTCCAGGTGCTCTTCCAGGTGCTTTTGAATCTTTTAAGCCTAACCCGTGTGATCCCAGAACCTTAAACCTAAGGTGGATAAATAGAGAAACTCACTATGATCATATTGATACTGTTGAAGAATGGATTTTGCAATCGAATGGTCAACCTCAAAAACGGCGGACATTACTTAATATAAGAAGACCATTTTTAAATCATAATGGTGTCAATAGCTTAAACTTTTCACCTGAAACTGGAAAACTTGTTTTAACAACCGGAGACGGCGGATCAGGCTATGATCCATTTAATTTAAGCCAAGATGATATGGAAATAGCCGGTAAAATAATTGAAATTGATGTAGTTAAGAATACATCTATCGATAATCCACCCGTAGTCACACGGTTTAATGAACTTCCCGTACCTATTCAGGAAACGCTTACGGTAATTGCCAAAGGGGTTCGCAATATACCAGGAATTTCTTTTCAAAAGTTTTATAATCAGTATATCAAATATGTGGGAAATGTTGGACAGGATCTCGTAGAGTCGATTTTTTCATTCGTTCATTATAAACCAATACCGGTTACTCAGCTTATTCAAGCTTTTTTAATGAATTCTGAACCTGACCAAGAAGGATTTATTAACTTTGGCTGGCGAGGGTGGGAAGGTGCTTTTCCTACTTCGATTATAAGGGGCTGCTCTGCAAATCCGGCTTTGGATGAGAAAACAACTGCTTATTACGATGAAGCAATAAAAACTTTAGTAGGGCGTCTTCAGCCTTTAACTAGTTATTTTCATAAAGATCCCCGACCCGATAAGTTTGGAGGAACTGCACTTACGGGCGTTCAGACATATATGGGGAATGGAATCCCCGATTTAACGGGAAGCGTTGTGTTTGCCGATCTTGCCCGGAATGAAGAATCTCAATCTCCGGTTAGAGGTGTTTTAGCTTATACCAGGGTAGGAACAGATTGTAAACTAAATGATTTTAGTGTTATTGAAACCGATTACAATTTTGGATCTCAATCAGCTTACTATGTTAGTTTGGGAACGAATCTGGATCAAACCAGACTATATTTAGGGGTTTATGGCTCTATGAAAGTGACTGATTTTAACCAAGGTACTATTTTTGAAATTGTTCCATAATTCATAACTATAAAATTCGACTTAATAATCGCATTCGGCACATGCCATAACTCTCCATACGCATCATCTGTTTCTCCTTGGAACTCTCGATCTTTGTCGGTGGACAAGAACATATATCCATGGCCGTTTTTGGACAAGAACATATATGCTTTCCTGCAAATAAACGACAAAGAAGAAGTGTTCAAAAACGACAATTCGGCAGCGACATTGCTCAACGGGCAGCATTCCTATAATGAGAAAATACGATTGGGTCTAGGGATGATGCTAGGCTGCAGCTTGAGTAACCCATTTTTAGCCAACAACCTCCAGCATTACGGAGGTTGTTGCTATTTTTATCCATCGATACAATGCTTGTAACAAAAATGAGATCGCAATCGTTTCTATTTCGAATAAAAAATAGAAGAGTCAAAAGAAAGCAAAGTAAATAATAGATATACAAATGTCATGAACGGAGAGTGGTTTGACCAATCGTACAGATTTTATAATAAAGTGGAGGGGGCAAGATATGGGCGGAGTAAACTCCATTAGTTTCTTGCTCGTTAGTCTATAATTTATCTCTCTTATGACCGCTGATTGATGTGACGGCAGCGAGATTTATTACGCAAGAAGTGGTCTACGCGGATGGCCAATCGGAAAAGAACAATACTTGGGAATCCCTATACAAGGAGATAGGGATCAACTGGAAATTAGGGATCAACTGGAAATATGATTGGATCGTGAAGGGGATCCATGACCTTAATTTTCAGAATCTTAGATTAATTCTATAAATTCGTTGAAACCCTTGAAGGCCTTCTGCGGAATCATTTTATCCTCGATAAAAACGTTTATCGTTTTTATAAATATTAAAATTGAAGAGGAGAGTGTGATTATGAAAGCAAAACAAAAAAAACATCTAGCTGTCATTTTGGCATCATTACTAGCCATGGGTGCGATACCAGGTATCGTAAATGCCGGTGGCGATGCTCTACCCCCTCGTGCTGGTGAACAGGGCTACAAGGGTAAAAACCAGCCGGTTTATCATGGATACCGAAAACAAAATATCTTGAATTGGACTCCTGAAACAGACGAATTTTATGAATTTATGAGAGCAAAAGTACCGCTTCAGAATCGTAATGAAGCTTTTAAGCCAACGCAGGCAAACCCCAAATTGGATCAAGAAGTTCAATACCTAAACTTGACAAGCGACTATGGTGATGAGTTTTTCAATCCGACAGTGTATAATGATCAATTTGCACAAAATCTATTCAACTTTTGGCAGTATGTGGATTATACAGCATCTTGGCATGGTGTAGTTACAAATCCGACGCCGGATTCGTTGTACAATCCCGAGGCAGATTGGTGGCAGCGTGAATATGAGTTTGGCGTGTTAAATATTCCAAACCCGGCATACACAAATGCCGCTCACAAGAACGGCGTTAAATCTATAAGTTGTATTTTCTTCCCGAGATCGGAGCATACGGAAGATTATGTTTATAAAGATAGTAATGGAAGATTCCCTATGGCTGATAAATTAGTTGAAATGGCTAAATATTACGGCTTTGACGGGTACTTTGTGAATGCCGAAGAAGCACTGGCTGGCAGCTTTATGCCCGTTTATCAAGAGTTCATTCGTGCAATGACATCTCAAGGTCTATATGTTAATGTTTACGCTTCCAATCTGTATGGTCAAACCAATCAAAGCATGTGGGGGCGAATTAACTACTCTAATAAAGATGCAAAACAGTTTAGCAACTGGGTTAAAAATCCTTCAGATACGACTATTGCCGCCAATTCCTTGTATATGAATCCGGACCCGAGTAAAGCAATGGTAGACGGTTCGATTGCAACCATGAAGGCATTAGGTTTAGACCCAAGAAATACTGTATTTAATACACTTGAAGCAGGTCAAACAGGATTCAGCGGAACACGCGGGGCATTATACAACACTTATGATGAAAATTTAGTACCAAGAACAGGCATAGCTTCTCTGGGCAGTTCAACGGTTTTTGAGCATCTGGATGAACAACTCTTTGGTCATTCAGGTCCCAATAGGTACACTGAAAATAGACGCGCAAACCCTGATTATTACAAATATGTTGCCGCAAGAGAAAGAACATGGTGGTCAGGTGCTGCAGATGCTCCTACATATGACGCGGGAAAAGGGACGCTTGCTTCAGCTGGCATGACACAGGATCAATTGTTGGATGCTGTTCTAAATGCTACTCCAGACCCTGTCAAAACAGCCAATGATCCTAATCGCGGAAAACCAAACGTAGGTAAAAACTATAAGACATGGCCGGGTCTGGCAGCATACATTTCTGAAAGATCCGTCATTGATGGTTCAAATTTCTATACGAACTTTAATACCGGACATGGCATGCAATATTTTGTAGACGGTGAAGTTTCGAATGATAACCAATGGGCTAACATCAATATCCAGGATATTCTCCCAACATGGCAATGGCGGATCGACACGGACGGTACCCGTTTAAAAGTCGATTTCGACTATGGCAAGAAATATAGTGCGGGATATGATTATACTCAGCTTGGCGGATATGATGGCGGCAGCTCTCTGGCAATCTTTGGGGATTTGGATGCAACTAACTTTATTTCTTTGTACAAAACAAAATTAGACATTAAAGCGGAATCAAAATTAAACATTACATTCAACAAACCATCCGTTACCGATGCAAGCAGCGTTAAAGTCGGATTGATTTTTGAAGATGATCCAGCAAAAGTCGAGTACATTGAAATTCCAAGCGGAGCAAATAAAACTACACAAGGATGGGTTCAAAAAAATCTGGACTTGTCCCAATTTGCGGGTAAAACATTGGCAGCCTTCGGACTGTCTTTCACCCCAGAACAAGGAACGATTGAGGATTATCAATTTAACGTTGGTGAAATTAACATTACCGATGGTACAGTAGTTAAGCCTGCTGCTCCAACCGGATTAAAAATCGATAAATCTTTTGATTCTTCCGAAATGTATATTTCCTGGAATTTGGAAGATTACAACAAAGTACAACAATACAATGTGTATGCGGAATATGAGCATGGCAAAGAAATATTCTTAGGCGGAACCTATGATGACAGATTTTATATTAAGTCTTTATATGATCCGAAAGGTACTGTGAAAATCAAAGTTAAAGCTGTTGGGGCTGATGGAAGAGAAGGCAATGCAGCAGTAGTAGAAAAAGATTTCTCGAATACTGTAAAAAATATCCAGACAGTGGAAAATGTCGGTTCTGTTGATGTAACTTGGGAAACTCCGGCGGTTAAATACGAACAAGCAAAAGTAGACGTAACATTGAACTACTCCGTAACACAAAATGTATATTCAACGACTGTGGCAAAAGGAACCAATGCAGTGAAAGTTGAAGTTCCAATTGCAGACGGAAGTACATATACAGTTAGAATTTCATTGCTAGACGACAAGGGTAAGGTAGTTACTTATGCAGATGATACAGGCGTATTTAAAGATGATCATTCCGACGTGTATGAGGGAACAGCAACATTTTTTGGAGTTCAAAAAGTTAAACTATCAGGGCCAACATCCAATGACTGGTGGCATTTATATGCATGGCAGAACGGTAAACCGATCACATTCAATGGAAAAGCATATGCTATTAGAGGTGTTGACGATCTAAGATCACTCAGCGTTCTAGGAAGCTCTGGCGTTATTGAGGTTGTTTTGGAAGATTTTAATGGCAATAAGTCTAAGCCTGTACAAGTTCCATTTGGAAGTTTGGGCGAATAAGTTTTTAAGTTCGGTTGAAAAAGCGCTTGAGGCCAAATGTCCCAAGCGCTTCTTCTTTTTTTGAAGAGGAAAGGCCGACACCATGTTCAAGCGTGTTCTCAATTGCAAAGAGAACTCGCTTTTTTTAACTGCTGATCTGAAAAATAAGTTCCGTTGTTAAATGGAACATGCTATAAATGTAGAGACAACTACTAAATAAGGAAAATTTAACAAAAGGTGTGATGCTAACTTGCTTAAATTAAACGCGGTTCGTCCATTCAACATCTTCTCCAAGCTCGTTATCGCGCTCTTGCTAGTGATGATTCCGATTTACGGCATTAGTCTGTATATGAATCAAACCGCAGAGGAGAACGTTCATAACGAGCTGTCGCAGTCGGTTGTTTCCAGCGTCCACTTTTACCTCAGCTCTTTCGAAGCAGAAATGCAGCGG
This sequence comes from Paenibacillus phytorum, assembly GCF_013141715.1. Lineage (GTDB taxonomy): Bacteria > Bacillota > Bacilli > Paenibacillales > NBRC-103111 > Paenibacillus_E > Paenibacillus_E phytorum. Next base: position 15,560 of record NZ_WHOA01000048.1, read on the forward strand.
CTCATGAGGTTAAATAAAGAGTTGATTTTTGACGACGAATTTCAGAAAATACGGACGATTTCCGATGCGATGGACGATTACACCCGTTCTCAAACAATTTTAAGCGTGAAAAATAAATTGCACCTTTTAAAGACTTCCAGTTCTTTTGTGGATGATGTCAAAGTGTATATCCCTGCGCTGGACAGAGGCATTTTCGCCAACAGCTTCGACAATCATATCCCTGATGATGAGCTGGGTGTGCTGCAAAAGTCGTTGAGCCAATACGGTACTCCGTTTACATTTTGGAACAATCGCCTGCTGCTAAGCGAAGTGTATCCGTTGCCGATTTATCATTTGGAAACGTCGATTGCGCTTGGCGTCGTATTATCGAAGGAGCAGATTCAGCATTCGCTCGCTCAGATCAGCCAAGTGAAAGATTCCGGCGCTTCATTCATTAATCTGAAGCAGAATTGGATTGTTACCGACGGGAAAAGCAACGAACCGATATTATCGGCATTGAAGGAGTTCGTCTCCGAGCCCCGGTTCAAAGACAAGGCAAGCGGACAAGAAAGCGTGACGGTTCGAGGGGTAAAATATTTGTTCACGTTTGAATATTCAAAATTGCTGGATACTTATTTGACGGTTAATGTGCCGGAAGATCAGGTGCTCGGACCGCTCGGCAAATACCGGACGTTATTTTGGTTGCTCTCGCTCATGTCGACCGTTGTCATCATTGCGTTTTCTTATTGGATATTCCGCCTCATCCATCAGCCACTGAAACGGCTCATCACATCTTTTCGCAAGGTGGAGAAGGGCGATCTGCAAGTCGAGATTCACCATCATCACCAAGATGAGTTTTATTACTTGTACGAGCAGTTCAATGCTATGGTTCGGCAGTTGAACCTGTTGATCCAGGAAGTTTACGAGGAACGAATCCGCTCCCAGCAATCGGAGCTGAAGCAGCTGCAATCGCAGATCAATCCGCACTTTCTATACAACAGCTTTTTCATTCTGCAGGGACTGGTCCGAATGAACGACAATCTGTCAGCAGAGAAAATGATGCAGCACCTTGGGGACTACTTCCAATTTATTACGAGAACAGGAACTGAGATGGTTACGTTGGAGCAGGAAGTCAGCCATGCGCAGTCGTACATGGAAATTCAATCAATGCGTTTTTTCAGGCAAATCGAAGTGGATTGGGGATCGGTGCCGGAATTATACAAAACGATGCAAGTTCCCCGTCTTTTTTTGCAGCCGATTATAGAAAACGCTTATGTTCACGGATTGGAAGACAAAGCCGAAGGCGGAAGGTTGATTGTTCAGTTTGCCCAAAATAACGATTATCTGCTGATCGTCGTGGAGGATAATGGCGACAATCTGCACGACGATACATTAGCGAGTTTACATAATCAGCTTCGTTCCAAGCAACCAGTGAAGGAATCAACCGCTATATTCAATGTTCATCGCCGCCTTCAATTAAAATATGGCGAGAAGTACGGTCTATCGGTCTCAAGAGGAATTTTGGGGGGCATGCGGATTGAGTTGAAGCTCGCTTACCCGAAGGAGGATCATGATGTATAGCTTGCTTGTCGTAGATAACGAACCAATTATTGTGGAAAGCATCCTCGATATGTTTGCGCGAACGGATGCGCTCGATTTGGAAGTGTATGGAGCTTATTCGTCTACCGAAGCGCTGAAACTGCTCACAACGACCAAAATTGACGTCGTTCTGACGGATATTCGGATGCCGGGAATGAGCGGAATCGAGCTGCACCGCGAAATTATCAAGCATTGGCCGTGGTGCAAAGTCATTTTCTTATCGGGATATAACGATTTCGATTTCATTCAGGAAGTGATGCGCAACGGCGGCGTCGATTATTTGCTGAAAACGGAGGGCAACCAAGCCATTATCCGGGCCGTGCAAAAGGCAGTTCAAGCTTTATCCGATGCGATTGAGGTGGAAAATCTCATTCATAAGTCGAAGAAGCAGATGCAAATGATTCAGCCGTACTTGCAAAAAGAATTGCTGTGGGGACTTGTGCAGGGAGAGCCTCACGCGCTGCAAACGATGCACGATCAGTTCCGCGAAATGAACATCCCGTTAAGTTCTGCGAAACCGACGATTGTCGTCATCGGAAGAATCGACCAATGGAGCGAAACCGCCAGTTCTGTCGACAAATCATTGCTGTTGTTTGCTGTGCAAAACATAGCCGAAGAATACTTCTCTCAATCAACAAATCTTGTTTCTTTCGATTTCGCGCAAAAGACGAAACTGGTGTGGCTGATCCAGACGAAAGAAGCGTCTGACAGCGCCATCGATTCCTCTTCGACCGAAATTCGCGGGCGTATGGTCGCTTTTGTCAAAGGAGCGGTGGAAATGATTCAGCATACGTGCAAGCAGTTAATAAAGCTGAACGTTTCCTTTGCGGTCGGAACGACATATCGGGACTGGAATCACGTATCCGAACAATTTGAACATTTGCAGCTGCTGATGAGCCGTGGCCTCGGGCTTGGACACGAGCTGCTGCTGCTCGAGCAGCAAGCTGCGGATATGGATCCGCACGCCATTGACCGCGAGCTCCGAAAGCAAATGAATAAGCTGAATTTACTGCAATCACTTCTCGACAATGGCCAGAAGGAGCAGTTTTTCTACGAATACGGCAGCATCATGAAAGCCGTCGCGATGACCGCACCACAGTCGAATCCGGTTAAAATGGAAGTTTATTTTACGCTCATCTCGATTTTTTTATCTTATATGAACCGTTGGGGCGTGCAGGAGGAAATCGGCAAGCAGACAAATCTTGGCAAAATGACGATGCTGGACTGCCAAGCCTCCTGGGAGGAAGTCGTCGATTATTTCTATGCACTCGCGAACCGCTTGTTCGATCAAAAAATGTCAGTCCAAGGTTTTCAGCAGAACGATGTGATTCGCCAAGTCCAACAATATGTGAAGCAGAACCTCGCTGGAGATCTTTCCCTGAATCGGATTGGCGATGTCGTTGGCCATAATCCGTCCTATTTGTCGCGGTTGTATAAGCAAATTGCAAGCGAAGGCTTGTCCGACTACATTATGGCTGCGCGTTTGAGCAAAGCGAAAGAGCTTCTACGGGAGAACAAATTGAAAATCCACGAAATTTCCAAGGCTGTAGGCTTTTTATCGGAGCAATCCTTTTACCGTTTTTTCCGCAAAGCTGTAGAGCTGACGCCTCAAGAGTATCGGGAGCGCGCCATCATGTCAACAGATGCGACTGAAAAGTAAAAATAGGCGAATAGATAATGTATGTCTCGTAAGACTATAATTGAATTGCAAGGAATATTTTACTAATCGCTAGGGGGTTTCAGAATGGCAATGAGTAAAAAATTGACTGTGGTGGCGGTATGTGCCGTTGGATTGACGATGCTAACAACAGCTTGTTCGGAAGGGGACAAGAAGGCGGAAGAACCGCAAAAGAAAGAGGAAACAAAGCAAACGGACGCGCCGAAGAAAGTGGTCGAAGACGGTCCGTTAGGCAAATACGACCCGCCAATCGAAGTTCATTCGGTGCGTATCGGCATGCCGGATGACCGCTTCAAAAATGGCGACACGATGAAGAACAATGCATGGACGAAAGAATACGAAAGCGCTCTTGGCATCAAGCTGGTTTACGATTGGATCGGCGATCCGAGCACCGATCCGAACAATAACACCAAATTGGACGTTACGATTGCATCTAATGAAATCCCCGATGTGTTTGGCGTAAATGCCAAGCAACTGAATCAGCTGATCAATGCAGATCAAGTGCAGGACCTAACGGAAGTATGGAACAAATACGCCTCTCCGCTACTAAAAGAAGTGGCGAACCAAGACGGCGGTCTTGCTTTGAAAGCGGCTACATTTAAAGGTAAATTGATGGCGATTCCAAAGTTCGGCGGCAACATTACAAGTGCTGACATCCTATGGATCCGGACCGACTGGCTGCAAAAGCTGAACTTGCAGGCGCCTAAAACGATGGACGATGTGATGAAAATTGCCGATGCGTTTGTGAAATCGGACCCTGACGGCAACAATAAAAAAGATACGTTTGGTTTTGCGATCAACAAGGAGCTGACTGGATTAACCGGGTACTTCAACGGATATCACGTATATCCGGGCCTTTGGGTGAAGGATGCATCCGGGAAGCTCGTCTACGGAGATGTTCAGCCTGAAATGAAACCGGCTTTGGCCAAGTTGCAGGAGATGTACAAAGCGGGACTTCTGGATCGCGAGTTCGCGGTAAAAGACGGATCGAAAGTCATCGAGTCCGTTTCGCAAAACAAAGTAGGCATTTATTATGGACAGAACTGGTACTCTTATTGGCCGTTTAATGATGCAAGAAAACAAAATCCAGGCATGGAATGGAAGCCTTTCCCAATCACATCGATCGACAGCAACGCTGCAAAACCCGGGGTCGGATTCCCAGTTAACGAATATGAAGTTGCGAAAAAAGGCTACAAGCATCCTGAAGTCATTGTCAAAATGCTCAACCTTTGGCTAGAACGCGCCTATGGCAAAACTGCGGACTGGGAGAAGTTTGCGGTTGCGAAGGACGGTACGGAAATTTTCCAATACCCGCTGTTTCAGGTATTCGCACCGAATAAGGACGTACCGGACAATTATGAAGCGGTTAAAGCTGCGGTTGCATCAAACGATACAGCCAAGCTGAATCCGGAACAAAAAGCGCTTTATGAGAAAATTGTAGCGTTCAAAAAAGGCGATGACTCGCAGTGGGCTACTTATCGTCAAGCCGGACCGACAGAATCCTCGTTCGAGGTGCTTGCCGGATATAAAGACAAGCTCCTGACAACCGAGTATTTGGGAGCCAATACACCGACGATGGTGGAAAAGAAGAGCGTGCTGGATAAGCTTCAAAATGAATCGTTCACGAAGATTATTATGGGTGCCGCACCAATTGAAGAGTTCGATAAATTCGTGGGACAGTGGAAGAAACTGGGCGGAGATCAAATAACGAAAGAAGTAAACGACTGGTATGCAGCACAAAAATAAACATTGGACCTGATGCAAGGAAAGGAGAGAGGATCCCGATCCTTTCTCCTATTTTTAAATAAGAGACCGCCTAAGGAAGGAGGGTGTCGATATGCACAAAAAGTGGCTCCGGGAACTTCCGCTGCATGCCATGATATTGCCAAGTCTTATTCTTGTCATTATTTTCAGCTATATTCCGATGGTTGGCATCGTGATTGCATTTAACAAATTTTCCCCCGTGAAGGGTTTTTTCGGGTCCCCGTGGGTTGGTTTCGATAACTTCCGATACATTTTTGAACTGCCGGATACGATGCAGGTCATTTGGAATACGGTGATCATCGCCGGCATGAAAATTGTAGCGGGACTTGTTGTTCCGATCGTGATCGCTCTTCTGCTTAACGAAATCCGCATTTCCTTTGTCAAGCGAGGGATTCAAACGCTGATATATTTACCGCATTTTTTGTCCTGGATCATTCTTGGGGGCATTCTCATCGATATTTTGTCCCCGACTTCGGGGATTGTGAATCAACTGCTCGGATATTTCGGAATCGAACCAGTGTTCTTTCTGGGGGATAACCGGTGGTTCCGTTATGTATTAGTTATTTCCGATATTTGGAAGGAATTTGGATTCAGCACGATTGTTTATTTGGCGGCGATTACCAGCGTGAACCCAAGTTTGTATGAAGCAGCCGTCATCGACGGCGCGTCCCGGCGGCAGCAAACGTGGCACATCACGTTGCCCGGTATTTTGCCCATCATCCTGTTGGTGACGACTTTGAGTTTGGGGAATGTGCTCAACGCCGGCTTCGATCAAGTATTTACGCTATATAATGCAACTGTATACGATACGGGAGATATATTGGATACGCTCGTTTACCGCACCGGCGTTGTCGATGCGCAGTACAGTGTGTCCACGGCCATCGGTTTGTTTAAATCCGTTGTATCTTTGGCGTTTATTAGCGTCTCGTACTGGCTGGCATACCGCTTTTCCAACTACCGCATTTTCTAAGGGGGCACCCAAGCATGTTTCATCGTCCGTCTTTTGGATACCGACTGTTTAATATTTGCAACTATCTGTTTCTCATTCTGATCGCCTTGCTCTGCCTTGCCCCAATGGTACATGTGCTAGCGATATCGTTCAGTACGAGCAGCGCGGCTTCGGCCGGTCTAGTTAAGCTTTGGCCAGCCCAATTTACGCTCGCCTCGTATTCGTTTATTTTGGAAAAATCCCAGTTCATTACATCGTTTGGCATTTCCATCAAGCGAGTTGTTCTGGGCGTCTCGGTCAGCATGCTTCTGTCGGTGCTGCTCGCCTATCCACTGTCCAAGGAAGTGAAGGATTTCCGCTTTAGAACGGTTTATGCCTGGATTTTTGTATTTACGATATTGTTTAGCGGCGGGCTGATCCCGTGGTATATGACAATCAAAATGACCGGGTTAATCGACTCGATCTGGGGACTTGTGCTGCCGGGCGCAGTTCAGGTGTTTAACGCGATCCTGTTGCTTAATTTTTTTCGCGGCTTGCCGAAAGAGCTGGAAGAATCTTCTTTCATCGACGGCGCATCCCACTGGACGACGCTTTGGCGCATCTATGTACCGATTTCGATGCCTGCACTTGCAACAATCATCCTTTTTACGTTTGTAGGCCAATGGAATTCCTGGTTCGATGGATTGATGATCATGAGTACACCTGAAAAATATCCGCTTTCCACCTATTTGCAATCGATTATCATTAAACCCGATTTTGCCAAAATCAGCATGATACAAGCCAAACATATGTCTGAAATATCGGATCGTACGACCAAAGCAGCCCAAATCATCCTTGGATCTTTACCGATTCTGATCGTCTATCCTTTTTTGCAAAAATATTTCGTAACCGGCATTGTAGTTGGCAGCGTAAAAGAATAACGGATAGAAGGAGTGGCATCATGACAAAAGTGAAAAGAGTCCATGTCGTTTTTAAAACGCATCTGGACATCGGTTTTACCGATATCGGGAAACATGTCGTCGACCGTTACATGAACCGGTTTATTCCTCAAGCATTGGAGCTGTCCGAGCTGCTAGCGCGGGAAGAGGGAAACGTGAAATTCATTTGGACGACCGGTTCGTGGTTGATCCACGAATTTTTAAATACGGCTTCGCCGGAAATGCGCGTGCGTATGGAGGAAGCAATAAGGGAAGGCCGCATTGTTTGGCACGGACTGCCGTTTACTACGCATACGGAAATTATGGATGCAACATTGTTTGAATTCGGCATTTCGCTTTCCAAGAACCTGGATCGCCAGTTTGGCAAAACGACGATCGCCGCCAAAATGACAGACGTTCCGGGACATACGATCGCTATGGTGCCGATGCTCGCAAAAAACGGTATTCAATATTTGCATCTGGGCGTCAATATGGTGTCCAAAAATCCGGATGTGCCCAAAGTATTCGTTTGGCGCGCAGCCGACGGTTCAGAGGTCATCGTCAATTACGCCGACAGTTACGGAAAACCTTTTCAAATGGATGGGCTTGAGGACGTCTTATATTTTGCCCATACAGGGGATAATCATGGTCCTTCCAGCATAGAAGAAATTCGCGCATTGTTCGCTCAATTGCAGCTCGATTACCCAGGAGCGGATATTATGGCCTCGACGCTTGACGCGTTTGCCGAAAAATTGCTCGCTCATAAACATCGGTTGCCAGTCATACGCGAGGAAATCGGGGACTCTTGGATTCACGGGGTCGCTTCCGATCCTTGGAAAGTGGCGAGGTATCGTGAACTTCTTCGTTTGCGCGACAGGTGGCTGGCAAGCGGCGAATTGGACTCGCAAAGCCCGCAATACGCTAACTTTTGCAATCGGTTAATGCTTATTCCGGAACATACGTGGGGATTGAATAATTCGGTGTATCTCGTTGATTTCGCCCATTATTCCGCCGCCGATTTTGCCGCAGCTAGAGCCCGCGATACAGTGAACGATACGAAAATGAAGAAATACGATTACCTTCGCCAGCTCGCGAGTGACAACAGATCCTTCAGCTATTACGAAAGTTCGTGGCAGGAGCAGCGCGATTATATCGAAGCGGCGCTTTCCCTACTACCCGAACGGTTGGCGAACGAGGCGTGGCAAGTGCTTGAACGGATGAGCCCCAAGCATGATGTCGATGTGGAAAGTTGCGCGTCTGCCATAGAGTTAAACGAGTGTTACGATTTGGGTCAGTTTCAAGTCAGCTTTGCTCCTGACGGATCGATCAATAAGCTGACGGATTGGTCAGGTAAACGATGGGCGGACGAAGAACACCGCTTAGGGACGTATCAATACGAGACGTTCAGCAAGGAAAGCTATGACCGCTTCTTCAACGAATATGTGACTAACCTGGACATTCATCACAGTTGGGCGGATAACGATCTTGGCAAACCTGGCATCGAGTATGCCGAGCCAAAGCCGGAGCATAGAAGGTACAAAGCGACAGCAAGGGCGCTTCGGCTGGAACAGCAGACGGATTTCGACGTTGTCCGTGCAGAACTGCATGTGCCGTCCGATGCGCAAGAGCATTATGGAGCGCCCGGAAAGCTGTCTGTCATTTACTCCTTTCATCGTAAAGAGCCAATCATCGACATTGAGCTGCAGTGGGAAAATAAAAGGGCGTGCAGACTTCCCGAAGCGAGTTGGTATTCCCTCGCACCGCTTGTCAATAACCCGAATCTATGGCTCATGGATAAGCTGGGCGAGCGGATTTCCCCGTTATTCGTCGTGAAAGACGGCAACCGAAATATGCATGGCGTGAACACCGGACTTTACTACGAAGGCGCGGACGGCAAGGCGGTTATCGAAACGTTGGACGCCCCTCTCGTCTGTCCGGGAGAGCCCCGTCTGCTGCAATTCGACAATACGTATGCACCGCTGGATGGCGGATTTCATTTCAATCTGCACAATAACGTTTGGGGAACCAATTTCATGATGTGGTTCGAAGACGACATGAAATTCCGTTTCAGACTCATGCTGCAGTCGAATCGAATATAAGGAGTTCGGACCCAGGTCCGGTTCTCGACCAGAATTCATGCAAAGAGGATGGGATGGAATGAAATATCCGTATAGTGATGCGGCGCTGCCGGTGGGGAAGAGGGTCGCCGATCTGCTTGGACGAATGACGACCGATGAGAAAATCGGGCAGTTGATCCAGCTTTTCGGTTGGAAAGCTTATGTCCACAAGGATGGAGCGATAACCATAGCCGATGATTATAAAGAAAAGCTGGCTCGTGGCGGTATTGGCTCGTTTTACGGTTTTTTGCGCGCCGATCCCTGGACTGGCGTGACACTGGAATCTGGTCTTGCGCCGAAGGAAAGCGCGGAAGCAGTCAATCTGGTGCAGCGCTATGCCATTGAGAATTCACGCCTCGGCATTCCGGTTTTGTTCGGAGAAGAATGCGCCCATGGGCACATGTCGATCGGCGCAACTGTTTTTCCTGTGCCAATCGCTGCTGCCAGCACATGGAATCCGGAGCTCTTCGAGCAGGCGTGTTCGGCGGTAGCTGAAGAAACGCGTTCCCGGGGAGGCGCTGCAACTTATTCGCCGATACTCGATATCGTTCGCGATCCGCGCTGGGGTCGGACGGAGGAAACGTTTGGGGAAGATCCCGTCTTATGCGCTGAGATGGGGACGGCGGCCGTCCGTGGGTTGCAGTCCGGGCTGCCGGATAGAGGAATTGCGGCGACAGTTAAACATTTCGCCGCATATGGCGCCTCTATGGGCGGGCGCAACGGCGCTCCGGCGAATATCGGCCCGATCGAGCTGCGGGAAAAAGACTTATACCCGTTCGAGAAAGCTATCGAAGCCGGGGCCTTGTCTGTCATGACGGCTTACAATGAAATTGACGGCGTTCCGTGTACTTCGAACCGGGAGCTGTTAACAGATATACTTCGAGATACGTGGGGCTTCGACGGTTTTGTCATTACCGATTGCGGAGCGCTCGGCATGCTGGCGGGAGGCCACCGAGTTGCAGAGGACGGACAGAATGCAGCGGCGCTCGCTCTACAGGCGGGTGTCGATATGGAGATGTCCGGCGAGGTGTTCGAAGCGCATTTGCGCGAAGCGGTCGATAACGGGATCGTGCCGATGGGAACCTTAGACCAGGCAGCAGCTCGCGTGTTGTCCGTCAAGTTCAGACTCGGCTTGTTTGAGAATCCATATGTTGATCCCAAACGAGCGGAGTCAGTCTCCGAACGCGGAGAGCATCGCTATTTAGCGCGTAAGATGGCGCAGGAAGGAATCGTTCTGCTGCAGAACCGAAACGGCCGGCTGCCACTCTCCAAAGCTATTCGCCGTATCGCGGTGATCGGTCCGAACGCGGCCAACCGCTACAACCAGCTCGGCGATTACACGTCGCCGCAGCCGGCGGACGCGATTGTTACCGTGCTTGGCGGCATTCGCAGCAAGCTTGGGCCGGATGCCGAGGTGCGCTACGCCGAAGGCTGCCGGGTTTGCAGCGTGGACCGTTCGCAAATTGGCGAAGCGGCAGCGCTTGCCCGTTGGGCGGATGCGGCCGTTGTCGTTGTTGGCGGTTCAAGCGCCCGGCAGTTCGGCGACAATATGATCGACCAGACGACTGGTGCGAATCTCGTGCAGGACACGTCGGTCGATATGGATACAGGAGAAGGTGTGGACCGCAGCGATCTGGCGTTGTCCGGCGTACAGCTTGAGCTCGTTCAAGCTGTATTTGATACGGGTGTCCCGGTCGTCGTGGTATTCGTGAACGGGCGGCCGGTAAGCGAGCCGTGGATCGCCGAGCACATCGACGCTGTATTGGAAGCGTGGTATCCCGGCCAGGAAGGAGGGCACGCGGTCGCGGATATTTTGTTCGGCGACTGCAATCCTTCCGGCAAGCTCCCGGTTTCCATTCCGAAGAACGTCGGACAGTTACCCGTCTACTACAACGTTAAAAAAACGAATGGCAAGCGTTACCTGGAAACGGATACGGAGCCGCTGTACCGTTTCGGTCATGGGTTAAGCTACACGACGTTCGCGTACTCCGGCCTGACAGTCGCCCCCGAGCGGATTACCGCAGAGGATGAGGCGTCCGTGACCGTGCGAGTGACGAATACGGGTTCGGTTGCCGGACAAGAAGTGGTGCAGCTTTACATTCGCGATGAAATCTGTTCGGTAACGAGACCTGTGATGGAACTGAAACGGTTTGCGAAAATAGCGCTTGCCCCAGGCGAAGAGAAAACGGTCACTTTTACGCTTGGCAGAGATCAGCTTCAATTCGTCGACCAGTCGCTTGGGCGGATTGTTGAGCCGGGACGGTTCATGATCTATGTTGGCGGCGATCCGACGGCGCTGCTGACTGCGGAACTGATTGTCGAGCGTTCGATGAAAAACAATTGAATCGAACCTGTTCTTTTGCTCATTGAGGTAAACGGGATTTCATATCATTCATAGGTAAGGGAGAGCTGCACAATATGATCAAAACAAACCGGAAATGGCGCATTTTCGTCATTCACCATTCCCATACGGACATCGGCTATACGGAAAGACAAGAACGGATCGAGCAGTATCACGTAGACTTTATACGACAAGCGCTGCAAATTTCGAAGGATGCCCGATCAGGGACGCGCAGCGAGTGGAGCGGCTTCAAATGGACTTGCGAGACGTTTTGGGCAGTCGAGCAGTTTTTGAAGGAAGCAAGCGCGGAAGAGAAAAACGATTTTGCTGAAGCCGTGCGGCGAGGCGATATTGAACTATCGGGAACGTATCTCAACATGACCGAGCTGCCCGATTACGACCTTCTGCGATCCATTCACTCGAAAGCGGCCGAATACGGGCGTTCGATCGGTTGCCAGGTTGATTCGGCAATGACGGCCGATATTAACGGCTATAGCTGGGGATATGCACAAAGCTTGGCGGAAGCGGGCATCCAGCACCTGTTTTCGTGTATTCATACGCATCACGGGATGTTTGCGCTTGGCCGCAAGCAAATTCCGTTCTGGTGGGAGACGCCAAGCGGCGACAAGCTGCTCGTTTGGAACGGAGATCACTACATGTTTGGCAACGAATTAGGGTTGTGCCCGGATGCGGTCAACAGTTACTTGATCCGTGATGAGTTTCATACGCCGGGGATTGTAGACAACCGCTTCGAAATCATGACCACTCGAATCGAACGTTATTTAAACAAGTTGGAGGAGGAGCAATATCCATATGATTTTGTCCCTGTCATGGTACAAGGGCTGGCTACAGATAATGGTTCGCCTAACGGGGAGATTGCGGAAGTGATTCGGAAATGGAATGCGGATAACGGGGACGAGGTTCGTATCGAGCTGTCAACGTTAAGCGAATTTTTCCGGCATCTGAAAGAGCAAGAAGCCGACATTCCGGTATATCGGGGAGATTGGCCGGATTGGTGGTCGGACGGGATAGGGTCCACACCGATGCAGACGCAAATATACAAGGATGCACAGCGCACGCTGCGCAAAGTCAAACGGCTTGATCCGCAAAAGCAAATCGTTGACTCGGCGGAACTGTCCGAAATCGAGCAGCAGCTTATCATGTATGCCGAGCATACGTGGGGATTCCATGCGTCGGTTCATTCGCCTTGGCATTGGAACGTCCAGATGCTTGAGGTTCGCAAGCTGGCTTATGCAGCGAACGCGAGCCGGCTGGCTCACAGCGCTTTGGATAAAGTGCGCAACGCCTTGGACGGCTCTCTGCTGCACCCGGGACGCCCGTTCCGTTATCGTGTCGTCAACACGGAACTGCATCCTTCCAAGCAGCTTGTCGATTTGGAGTGGGACGGCTTTGAGAACGAACGGTTCAAAGACGGACTGGAAGTCGTTGAAGAAAGCAGCGGGCATGTCGTCCCTTCTCAACGAGGCTATCAGACGGTTACGGTCGAAGCGGACTTAAAGCCGGGCGAGCAGAAACAATTTTTCATCCGGCCGGCGAAAGTTTCAAAAGCGAAAACGACGAGCAACTTCAAGCTGGTCGGTGTTGACTCGGTTAATGACATCGAGGATATGCACCCGCACGGCGGAGAGCCTGAAATGTTCGTCATTTCGCAGTATGCCATCGAATCACCGTTTGCGGTCATCCGTTGGAGCGAAGACGAAGGGATCGTCTCGTGGGTGAACAAGGAAACCGGCGAAGAGATGATCCGTGAGGACCGGAAGCATGGAGCGTTCACTCCCGTGTACGAGGTGACGCCGGCGGTTGATCCGATCAACCCGAGCAGCATTTACACCGCCCGTTCTTCGATGGGCCGCAACCGGAAAGGGCTGAATGTGAAGCGCTCGGCCGGACGTTTGTTGAAGGCAAAAGCGGTTGGGAGCGGTCCGTTGTACGGCGTCGTCGAGCTCCAGTTTCAAACGCCGGGGATGAGCTATTATTCGCTGTTCTTAAAGCTTTATGCGACGATCAACCGGGTCGATGTCGCCGTTCGCTTTCATAAAGACAGCGTGTGGGAGCCGGAAAACGTCTATATTTCACTCCCGTTCACGAACGGAAGCTTAGACAATGAAACGTTGTGGCTAGATAAGTCCGGAGCGCTCGTGCGTCCATGGACCGACCAGCTGCCAGGAACCCTGCTCGATTATTCTTGTGTTCAAGAGGGGCTAGCGTTTGTAAGCGACGACCGTTCGCTGATGATCGCTACCCCGGATACGCCGCTCATCCAGTTAGGATCTTTGGAGCATGGCAAAAGACTGCTGCATACGCAGCAGCGGGAAGATACCGAGCGACAGCTGTACGCTTGGGCGATGACCAATTACTGGGAAACGAATTTTAAAGCAACACTCGGCGGATTCTACGAATTCCGTTATTACTTAGGATGGAGCAAAGGTATCGGTACAGCGGATCAAGCGATCGGTCGCTGCCAAGCAATGAGCTCCGGCTTTACGACGTGGCGAATTAAATAATTTGACGATCAACTTAGTAGGTAGATGTAGGAGTGAATGACGATGAATGTTGTGGCCGTCAGGTTCCGGCAAATCAACGCTGATGAACATTATCGGGTGTTTGGATGTTGTAGATAAAGGTATCTATGATCTGGATGGTCAAGCAATAAATGTACTTAAGGATTCTGGGCTTGCTGAGATTCGTAATCAGAAGATTGGCTTTGTTTTTCAGAGTTTTATTGCTGCCGAGGTTAAGTGCTTATGTGAACGTAGAGTTGCCATTGATCTATCGGGGACAAACAAGATCGGACAATTATTTTGATTACGCATGATTTATTGATTGCGCAGCAGGCGAAGCGGATTGTGCGGATTCGGGATACGGTTATATAAAGATGTTTAATTGGTGAATTATAAGACCGGGACTCCTTGGAAATAAGGGGTTCCGGTTTGTTTTTAATAAATTGTTTGATTTTGAATGAAAATGGTACGGCATTCAACGAACGGGCAGGATAATATAGTTCAATACTAGAATTTATTTGAAGTACTATGGGGTTGGTTATGTCTGTAACGGAAAACACATTCTTTCAAACTGGAACCCAATTAGGATTGAGAGCAAAATTCAGAGAGAGGTTATAGATTTTCCAAGCTATATTGTTCCGGTTTTTCGTGATACTGCAGTAAATGTTTTAGAAGAATTTATTAAATCTAATGATGCACGATCATTCACCAAGGAGATAGGAACTCTTGAAAAATTTCATGAAAAAGATGAACTCCTCATTGTTCGCAAAGGTTTTTATTGCCGTTATTTTCATTCAAACGATCATTATATTGTTAGGTGGTCAAATGAACATTATCCGTGTAGATCAATTTATCCAAGAACGGGAGTATGAGTATGCTCGCACAGATATACGTAATATCCAGGATGCTTATAATCATAAATTACAGCAAATACGCTCAAACGTATTCTCCTTGTTTTTTGAAACCAATCAAAGCGAATCTGTTTTGGAGAAAATCAAAAGATATAATGGAACCACGCAAGTTAATGATTTAAAGCTGAAAGCGGAAATTGAACAAATGTTGCAGTCAATGGCTTATGCAGATATGAATATACATTCGATATTGTTTATAAGAAATAAGGATGAGGCAAATTTCGCGTTCGTCAGGTATTTTGATCCAAGACGGTTGCCTAATTTCAAAACAATGACTTCTCTTTTGGATGATGAGTACGTGAGAGTGTATCCGGTAGGCGAAGCAGGAATAAATGAAACCCTTGGTAACAACGCGCTAGTATTTATATTAAAAGTGAACGATCCAGTTGATCTTGTTAGTAGTAAACCAGTCGGTAACCTGATTGTGAGTCTGAATACCATATCTCTGCAACAAGAGGGCAATCATCTCAGATCAGATTCCATGGTCGAGTTGAAGAATGCTAACGGAAGGATTCGGATGTGGGGCAACTCGATTCCCATGGAGGCTCGTCAGAAAAATATCGATACGGAACAACTCGCATCGACAAATTATTTCATTACTCAAGTCAGCAACCTGACTGATGACATGACTTTTACTATGATGATTTCCAAAGAAAAGCTGATCGATAACATACATGCCATGAAGAAAAATGAATGGATTACGCTCGGGGCCATCATTGTCTTAAATATATTTGTGGCATACTACATCTCAAGAATTTTATCTTCGCGGGTCATCACCTTAACCCGAAATATGCGGAAATACAAACCCGGGGAATTCATCCAGCCAATCAAGGTGCAAAAAAACGATGAATTCACAGTTTTGGAAGATACATACAACCAATTGATTCAAAAGTTAACTGAATTCATCCAAAAAGAATATGTCCTCGAGATCAAGTCGAAAGAGGCGGAGCTGCAGTTGCTTCACTCACAGGTCAATCCGCACTTTTTATCCAATATGTTAGAAATCGTTCGTATGCAGGCCATCAAAGAAAACAACTTAAGTCTGTCCGACACGATCTATCGGTTAAGCGAAATTTTCAGATGGAATATTAGAAATAAAGAAACGGTCGTGACTCTTTACGAGGAGCTTTACTATGTAGAATATTACTTGAAGCTCCAAGAATTCCGTTATCCTAAATTGCAATTTCGCATTGTTTTCCCGTCTCATCTTCAAAATCATCGTATCGTCAAGTTTTCGGTGCAACCGATCATCGAGAATATTTTCAAGCATGCCATGAATAAAGGAAAAGAAATTGAAATTCAAATTAAGGTGTCAGAAGATCATGAATTGATTAAAGTAACCGTCATGGATAATGGCAAAGGAATTGCGCCGGATGAACTGGTTCGACTAAGAGCCAGTCTCCAAAAGCCGATGTTGGATTCGAAAGATGCGCCATCCATTGGAATCATGAATGTGCATGCAAGACTGCGATTAATCTTCGGGGAGCAATTCGGATTGGAAATCGATAGTCGGATCAGCGAAGGTACCGAAATTACACTTTATATTCCGAAAATCGAGGTGAACCTATGAGTCAATTTATGCGAAAAGTAATCATTGTCGACGATGAGCCGATGATACGTGAAGGTTTGAATTCCATGATCGCTTGGGAGAGCTTAGGTTTTGAAGTAGTCGGACTGTTCGAGGATGGGGAGGATGCGTGGGCATTTCTTCAAACTCATAAGCAGATCGACTTGGTTATAACGGATATACAAATGGATATTTGCACAGGATTGGAATTGCTAAGAAGGGTCCGAAGGGCCGATTATCGCTCCAGAGTTCTGATCATTAGCGGATACGATGAGTTCCATTATCTTCGCGAAGCGATGACGATGGGCATAGACAACTATTTGCTAAAGCCTATAAATAAAGATGAGCTGATAAGTTCTCTTGGGCAAATCCAAGAATCCCTTCTCATAGAGTATCGTAAATCCCAAGAGTTGTTCGAAGGAACTCTGCTTATGAAAAATAATATTTTGAATCAGATCGTGATGAACAACTACTCCATACGAGACGTCATCGAGAAGTGCGAAATGTTGAACATCGACCTTCAAGAGGGCGGGTTTCAAGTCGTTGTCATGGATACCATCACAAGACAAAGGAATGTTTCATTGTTAGCCGAGAGGCAACTATGCGAATTTGCTATTCGTAATGTGGCTCAAGAATCAATCGGGGAAAATGGTATCGTATACATCTTTGGGAATCAAAGTAGTCAAACGATTTTCTTATTTGCTGGAATTAACCAATCCAGCCAAGCTGCAATAAGTAACCGAATGGAAGATATCGCGGGTTTAATACTGAATGTGCTAAAAATTCAAGTCGTTGCGTTCATCGGCAGGCCCTGCGCCTTCTGGAGAGATATTCATCTATCTTATCAAAGCGCAATGGAATTGTATGACTATCGCTATTTCGTCGATACTGCATCGATCATCGATTATACGAAGAAGGATCGTGAAACGAAGAAAGAAGCTTTTTCCAAGGAGCTGGGTATCAGTCAATTGAATCAATTATTGGAAAAGCAAGCGTATGAGGAAACTCTCATCGAGTTGGAACGCTTCGGAGAGCGTTTTCGTGAAATCTTGGTGCCGGATGTTCACATAATCCGAACTGCTCTAATCGACTTTGCATTAAGATGTTTGAGTAAACTTCGCGAAATGGAATTTGAGATTCTTGAGCATGCAAGCGATTTTCAGAGATCCGTAGATGAGCTATTCTATGCCGACAGCAAGGAAAAGCTGTACGAGCATTTTTGGCAAATAGCCAGTACGTTGCTTCAAACTTTGCAGAAGCTTAAGATGAACAGAAATACAAATATCGTGGAAAAAGTGATTAAATTCATCGATGCTCACTATATGGAGGGATTGACCTTGCAGCAATTATCGCAGCAGTTTCATATCTCGGCGCCTTATCTAGGAAAGCGTCTGAAGATCGAATTGGGGCAGCAATTCAACGAGTATTTGCATCATGTGCGAATTAACAAGGCGAAAAATCTTTTATTGATTTCCGATGAAAACGCCAAGGATATCGCCGAAAAAGTTGGCTATACCGAGACGAATTACTTTTACAGTCAGTTCAAAAGAATTACCGGCAAATCCCCCATGGAATTTAAAAAAGGAATATAAACCCTGTATGATAAAATGCTTCTGGATGAGCGTCATATCCTGGGGCATTTTTTTAATAAAACTGTGCAGAAATTAAAAGTGCATTAATATATAGAGTCAAACTTTAATTTCTGCACTTTTTGTAGGTCAGGGATGATTTTATAATTAATAATGTAAAGAAAATCACTCAAGGGGGTAACAAAATGAAAAAAATCTTGAACTTAAGCTTGGCGATGATCATTACGACTGCCCTTACTGGATGCGGGTCATCCACTTCGTCAAATAATTCGTCGAATGCATCCGTAACTGCATCCGCAGCGCCTACGAAATCAGCCGCAGAAACGCCAGCAGCGAAAGAAAAGCCAGCTGAACTAAGTGTACTTGTGTTCGAGACGCCTAACTTGACAGCACAGTATTGGGATGCCGCGATTAAGAGATTTACCGACAAACATCCTAACATTAAGGTGAACAAAATCGTATCACCCGATACTGATCGTACAAAATACGCCAAACAATTGCTTGCGACAGGTCAGTTTCCGGATGTGTTAATGTCTGTTACCGTTCAAGATTTCCTCGCCTCCAAATCGATCATGCCATTCGAGGATCAGTATGTTAAAAAAGTGCCAGGCGCAGAGAAGCAAGCAATTGACGGAAAGGTTTATCAGCTTGCATGGGGCGCGCAAACGATCCCTTACATTTACTATAACAAAAAAATGTTTGCAGCCGCAGGTGCGACTGAACCGAAAACTTGGTCGGAATTCGTGGATGTCACTGCAAAGCTTAAAAATTCCGGCGTAACGCCTTTGCTGTATGGTGGCGCTAAAGATGCTTGGTCAACAACGTTCCTGCTGGATGGCATTATCAGTGCAGATGTCTATGGCAAAGTACCTGACTGGGTCAACAAACGCAAAAAAGGCGAAGTGAAGTTCTCTGATCCGTTATTTAAAAACGCTGTGCTGAAATGGAAGAGCCTGTATGATTCGAAATCCTTCAACGAAGACGGATTAAGTATCGACTATTCTAAATTGCAAGAAGCATTCCTCAAAGGCAAAGGCGCGATGTATCCGATGGGATCTTGGTTCGTAGCTGCTGCTGATGGGCAGAAAGATATCGAAGTTGGGGTATTTCCGGTACCTACCGAAGATGGATCCATCATCAACGCATATGCTGTTGGCGGTCCTGCTAGTGTTAGCGCTTCGACTAAATTCCCTACAGAGGCGCAGATGTTTGCAACAGAATTTGTGACTGATCCAGTGACTGTCGCTGAAGTTGTTAAATCTGACGCATTAATTCCGTTGGAAGGCCAGAAAGTGGATTTTAAATATTCACCATTGTTCCAAAAAGTCATTGATATCAGTAATCAAGGCAAGAAAGTTAATGCATTCGGATGGGAAAACGGCGACGCAGCCATGATTGCCGGCATGACGGATGAAATTAACAAAGCCGCTCAAAATATTATTCTTGGCAAGTCCGTAGATGCAGAATTGGCGACACTGGATAAAAAATGGGATGAAATTGCTGCGCGCGCGAAGTAAGAGATAAAAATAAATAAATAGATGTTGGAACAGGGGGAAGGGAAGCATATATCTTCTCCCTGTTCTTAAAATCTGAAGGGTGTGGAGGCATTGAACAATCGGATTTCCAACTTCTTTCTCTTTGTATCTCATGGACTGATTATTTATTTAGTTTTTGTCATACTCCCGATTATCCTTTGTATTTATTATAGTTTCACAAATTTCAACCCGCTGTATACAGATTTTAAATGGGTGGGAATGGCTAACTATACGGATCTAATGAAAGATAGCTTATTCGGACATGCCATCATCGTTACTTGCATGATCGCTTTGATTGTGACTTTGGCGTCGAATGTGCTGGGATTGCTCTCAGCTCTTCTAGTGAACTTTAAAGGATGGATTTATAACACAGCCAGAACCGTTTTTTTCACCCCGCAAGTATTGAGTCCCGTTATTGTCGGTTTTATATGGTCCATTATTCTTACCAACGATGGCGTGTTGAACAAACTTCTGGGCTACATTGGTCTTAGTGGAACGAGTTGGCTTGCAAATACGAACATTGTTGTATATTCCATTATCGCCGTCATTGTTTGGCAATCGATGGGTTTTTGTACAGTCATCTTCCTCGCTATGCTGCAAAGCATTCCGAGCGACCTGTACGAAGCCTCTATCATAGATGGGTGTAATCGCTGGAAGAAGTTCAAGCATATCACGTTTCCGCTGCTTGCTCCGGGCATTACGATAAACACTGTTATGCTTTTAATTTCCAGCTTTAAAGTGTTCGACCAAGTTGTTGTATTGACTAACGGCGGGCCGGGCACGACCACTGAAACGATCTCTTTAAAAATTATCAATATGGGCTTCGTAGAGAATCAAATGGGTTACGCTTCAAGTATGGCTGTTGTTTTGTTTTTGTTAATTGGTAGTATTTCTGTTTTTGTGGTCAGCATTTTGAAACGCCGGGAGGTTGAATACTAAATGCTATCCGGAT
The DNA here is from genome assembly GCF_013141715.1 of Paenibacillus phytorum. Taxonomy (GTDB): domain Bacteria; phylum Bacillota; class Bacilli; order Paenibacillales; family NBRC-103111; genus Paenibacillus_E; species Paenibacillus_E phytorum. The sequence goes on from NZ_WHOA01000048.1 coordinate 35,980, forward strand.
GGTTTGCAAGAGCACATGCTTTGTTTACGATTTGTATCACATTCATATTCTTCCTGCCCTTGTACTTAGTGCTTGTTAATATTTTCAAAGATAACAAGCTGGTTATGGCAAATCCTTTGAGTTTTCCAACTCATTTCACCTTGGAAAATCTAAAAGGCGTTCTATTAAGGCCGGATCATCTGATATTGACCAGTATGTGGAATAGTGTTGTGATTACAGTCATTTCTATAGTCGTCGTAATCGTTTCTTCGTCTATGGTGGCTTATTATCTAGTTAGAAACGATAGCAAGAAGACAAGATTACTGCTTATCTTTTTCCTGTTTGGCCTCATGGTGCCAACGTCCATTATTCTTATTCCGATCGTAAAAGTATTGATTGCTGTTCATTTAATGAGCACGAAGACTGGCCTCATTCTCTTTTACATGGGGTACTATGTTCCATTTGGCATTTTTATGTATTCAGGATTTATTCGGACCATACCGCGTGAGTTGGACGAAGCGGCAGCCATTGATGGATCAAGTCCACTGCGAACCTTTTGGACAATTATCTTTCCCTTGCTCGGTCCGTGTACCTCGAGCGTGATCATTTTCATCAGCTTATGGGTTTGGAACGATTTTCTAAATCCGCTTATTATTATCGGACCCATCAAGGGAACTACGATAACGGCAGGCATTTATCGAGTCATCGGACAGTTTTCGGTGAATTGGGGGCAAATGTTCTCGATGATGTTCATAGCTTCGCTGCCAATTATTGTGTTATACCTAGCACTCCAGAGACAATTCGTAGAAGGAATAACCTCAGGTTCATTAAAAGGTTAGGAAAGGATGATAAAAAATGTCAAAGATCAAAGAAGTGCTCGTGCTGCACCACAGCCATATGGATGTTGGATATACACATGCTCAGCCTATTTTGTTGGAAATGCAAAGGCATTATATCGATCAAGCTTTAGATATGTGCGAACGAACGGAAGAATGGGAGGAGGTCAATCGATTCCGTTGGACCTGCGAGTCAAGCTATCCTGTTCTGCGCTGGTTGGAAAAGGCGAAGCCAGCCCAAGTCGATCGCTTTAAACGCTTCTTGCATAACGGTCAAATGAGTATTTCTGGCTCTTACATGCATTCGACCCCGCTCTGCTCTGCGGAGGAACTTGCGAAAATGCTGTACCCTATCCGTCATTTACGAAGCCAATTCGATATCGAAATAAAAACGGCCATTCATCATGATATTAACGGTCAGCCATGGTCCTATAACCAGCTGCTGCTCGATGCCGGCATAGAGTTTTTCATTATGGGCGTCAACATCCACTTTGGCGGGGTTCCTTTCAATAGACCGAACGCGTTTCACTGGCAAGCACCGGATCGCAGAACATTGCTAACCTTCAATGGCGAACATTATTCGCTTTTCAGCCAAATCTGCGACGTCAATGCGAAGAATACGGACATCATGGCTCAGGGTCTGTCGAAATATTTGCGCAAAATTGAATCGAACCCGGAATATCCATTTGATTTTGCTTATTTAACCGCAACGAATCTGCCGCTGTACGATAACAACCCGCCTGACCGCGATTTGGCAGAATTACTTAAAACTTGGAACGGTGAAGACAGAGGAATTCAGATCTCGTTCGTAACGCCAGAACAATTATATGCAAGAGTTAGAGAGCATGCGGCAAACCTGCCTGTCCACGCAGGAGATTGGACGGACTATTGGAATTTTGGTTCAGCTAGTTCCGCCAAAGAAACCAAACTGAATCGCAGAACCAAGCAAGGCATGAAAGCGGTTGAACTGCTGGATGCTTTTGGGCGGGTAGACGATCAATCTTTTATCGAAACGAAACAGGAAGCTTGGAATCAAATCCTCTTATATGATGAGCACACTTGGGGGGCATTTAATTCGGTTTCGGAACCGGATCATCTCAATGTTGATATCCAATGGATGCATAAAGCCCATTATTCCTATATGGCAAATAGCTTAACAGGCTATCTGTTGAATACGCATTTGGAGAAGCTTGCGAACAATCCTTTGCAATCGGAAACACCGGAAGGTATCATGCTCGTCAATCCATCCTCGGTTGCTGTAACGCATGACTTACAGATTCCTTCCAGTTTTAAAACGCCAGGAAGACATTTAAGCGCAGACCGCATGAGACAAGTGCTGATGAATATCGAAAATAATCATGCGGGAGCAAGCTATGGCACGATTGCGCTGCCTCCCTTTAGCTGGCGTAAGATTCCGTTTCAAGCGCTTCGGGAAGTAGGGTTGTCACAGGAGATACTGGCTCACAAGGGTGTTATTGGCACGGATGGCGAAGGGCCGTGGTTTAGAGAGGTTACAGTGGAGCAGGGTAAAATTGAATCCCCATTCCATTCCTGCAGCTTCGATCCTTTGACAGGTCGAATTAAGAGTTTATTTGACAAACAGCAAGAATGGGAGGTGCTCGATCAATCCAGCCCGTGGACCCTTTTCCAATACATTCAAGAAACGGTTGATACGGTCTATCATTCAAATAACCGAAGCGCCATCCACCCTAGAGATATTGAAGATGGCAACAACAGCATTAGCCAATGGAACCATAACTGGAAGGCTAAAAGACTGACTTATACGCAATTTAATTACTGCCGTGTAGAGAGACACTCGAATAGTGCAACATTGATTATTAGTTGGGACGCGCCAGGCGTGGAGCAGTTGGAGCAGAGATTCACCTTTTTTAGCTACAAGCCAGATATTGAAATGAAGGCCACTTTCTTCAAACAAGACATCACGACACCTGAAGGGACTTATTTTACATTACCGTTAAATTTGAAGGCGTGGCGCTGCCATTATGATACTGCTAGTCAATTGGTTGAATTGGATACGCAGCAATTGCCTGGGGTGTCTAGGGATTATATCACGGTAGATAAAAGTGTATCGGTTTACGATGGGCTGCATTGCGTGACAATGAGCTGTCCTGATGCACCGCTCGTTCAGGTCGGTGACTTCAATTTCGGCAAAGAGCAGAAAACGATAGACAAGAAAGAAAAGCCTTTGCTGCTGGCTTGGCCGATGAATAATTACTGGGATACGAACTTCCGAGCACGTCAACCGGGTTTTGTTTCGTTCACGTATATCCTATCTACCTTCAGTTCCTTCGACCCAGTGAATACAATGATCTCGGCTACTCGAGCTGTTTCCTCCGTACTTGCATCTCCTGTCGTCGATTGTAAAGAAGAAAGTGCGGGTCAATTTGTTGAAGTAAGCGAAGATTGCGTTCAAGTATTCGATTTAAAGTCGGTGGAGGAAGGTAAGGGAATGCTAGTACGCCTTATCAACCATTCTGATCAAGAAGTCAATACGTCGCTGCGCTTTCCAAACCGAATGATTGAAGCGGCATTCAGAACAAATGTGTTGGAAGAAATTCAATCGGATATATCCGGCATTGAGAAGGGATCTTTTACCGTAAATCTGAAAGCAAAACAAATGCAGTATTTTCTAGTGATACTTAAGAGTTAGCTTTATAGTCTAATGACAGTAAACCTATAAGCATGAAGTACTTGGGGGAGGTGATGGAGCCTGACGTTCAGATTTTGTCTGAAGAGTCGTTTGCGAATAATTCATACACCTCCATAATTACTTGACAAAGCACCTTCGAAGTTAGATTCAAATTAATAAATTATGGAAGGATCGAATCAACAAATCGATGCACACGTATTTTGCGCTCTATTGATTTAATCGGAAGACAAACCCGATCAAGAGGAGGATTACTATGAAACTTTCAAGGACACTGAAACGCATTAATTCGGTGGCGCTGATCCTTAGTCTTTGTTTAAATGCGACGGCCTGGAGTTTGCCATCCGTGTTGGCGGCTGACGACATCGACGCGGTTGAATCAGGCGATGTAGTCCCGGGAATGCAATTCGCAAAAACAGTGGGTATAGATGACTGGGGGACCATCAGTGAGATCGTAGGCAAGAACTACGGAGAATGGAACGGCGACAGTTACAGTGGCGCCTATTCCGACAAAATGCCCAACACGGCGCTGCTTGGTAACGGCGATGTGGGTATAACATCAGCAGGGGCGAAAGAGCAAAAGACGTTCCTCATCTCAAAATCGGACTTCGTATCGGCGGGAAATCTGCAAGGCGTGTTTAACAGCGGAGACAATCTGACCAAACCTCTGCCCATCGGCGGTATCACGATCCAGCAGCAAACCTTGCAGGAAGACAATCCGAATTTAGCCCCGACTTATAAAGCTGTCACCGCAAGCAGCCAGCATGACGCCTTCTATCCGGTCAACGCAGTCAACGGCAACATGCAGCCGTCCTCCAGCGGCTACGGCTGGGTGACGGCGGTCGGCAGTACCCACTGGCTGGATCTTGATTTTGTCGCACCGATCACTGTGCAGCGTTGGGTAGTCAAGAACGACGGTGCTGTACGAAGCGGCTTCAGCATGAACAACACGAGCGCGTTCCGCCTGCAAGTCAGTGAAACGGGCGGCCCGGGTGCTGAGTGGACAGACGTGTCCGTGGTCGGTAACAACACAATGGATGTGTACGATGAGAACCTGACCGCACCGGTCACCTCCGCGCATTTCCGGCTGTACATAACCAATCCGCTGCAGCAGAGCAATACCGATCCCAATCCACGAGCCAGAATCGGACAGTTTGAACTCTATAAGCGTCCGCAGCAAACAGCACCCGTTCCGTGGAATCCGAACCTTGCGCTGAATCGGCCGGTGAAGGTTGACGATTTCCTGTCCGGCTTCGGTCCGGAGCTTTTGGTTGACGGCATATCCAACGATACCAATAAGAAATGGGTTACCACAAATCTTGCGACCCCGCACTGGGCGATCATAGATTTGGGAGAGCCTAAGACGATTGCCAGCTATAGATTGTATAATGCAAGCTTGGTGGGCGAGCCTGTTACGCGCAACACCAAGGATTTTGCGCTGCAATACCTGCCTGACGAGAACGGCGTTACATGGGACAACGTCACAGCGCAGAGTGGTTGGGTCAATATGGACTCTGTGACAGGAAACAACGACGCTACTGTAAACAGAAATTTATCCGCTCCGGTCACGGCGCGCTATGTGCGGCTGTGGGTCACTAAAGCATCTACAGAGGTGGGCAAGGAGTTTGTGCTGCGTATCCATGAGCTGGAACTCTACAGCACCAGCAGTACTCCGACGTATGAGAAGCAGGATATCTTGAACTCGCAGATCCAGACCAAGCTGAATATCAATGGCGTAATACTGTCGATGAAAACATGGCTATCCTCCTCGAAAAACCTGTTGGTTACAGAGCTCACGTCTCTGGGGTCCAAGCCGGTGGATCTAGAGGTGAACACCTGGGGCAAGGCGGATAATCGAAACTTCCCGGCCACTGCCAATAAAGTTGACGGATACGCGGTAGCCACAAGGGCGACGTTCAACAACGCTCCGCTCAACCCGAACTCATGGACATCGAAGGCGGCTCTCGCAACCAAGGTGCTGGGCGCTGAAAGTACGGTCTCTGTCAACAGCTTGAAAGGCACGGGCACCACGGCGTTTACGCTGGATGCCGGTCAGACGGTGCAGATCGTCACAGCGACCGGCGGCGGCGGAAAGACCTACGACGCAAAGAACAAACTGCTCACGACCGATCCGGTCTTCGAGGCGAGCGCTCTGCTGTCGTCGATCAACGGCGCTCAGGACGTTGAGTCCCTGCAGGCCGATCATCAAAGCTGGTGGAAAAATTTCTGGTCTGCCTCATATATCAACATCCCGGACTACGCCGACGTACAGAAATACTATTACGGGGCGCAGTATCTCCTCGGCAGCACCGCCAAATCCGGAAAAGTTGCCCCGGGACTTTATGGGGTATGGCACACCACCGACAACCCTAGCTGGTCGTCCGATTACCATCTCAACTACAACTTCATCGCCACGTTTTTCGGAGCCAACTCCAGCAACCGCTACGACCTGTCGCTGCCAGCCGGAGAGGCGATTTTGAGCTTCGTGCCTGAGGGCATAAGGCGCGCTGCGGACCCGAATCAGCTCAGACGTATCAACGCAGGCTACGTCAATAGCCGTCCGGATCTGCAAAATGGAATCGCTGACGCGGTTTTGTATCCGGTGGGTATTGGACCGTGGGGCACCATCACGGACGATAATTATCTCTCCGAGGCGCTCAACGCCGCTTTCAGCAGCTATCCTTTGATTCAATATTACCACTATACGCAGGACGAAACGTATCTGGAAACCTACGTCTATGATTATCTTAAGAAATGCGCGAACTTCTATGACGCATGGCTCGACAAGACCGGCGACACGTATACATTGTACGCAGGTTACAACGAGGGCTCGTGGGCCAAAAACCCCGCGGTGGAACTTGCGGCGCTCAAGAATGTCTTGTCTGAGTTGATTGCCGCTAGCGTCACTCTGGACAGAGACGCGGATCTGAGGACGCACTGGCAGGATCTTTTCGATCACCTCGCTCCGCAGCCGACCAGTGTATGGAAAAGCAAGCAGGTCTATGCCCTCGCGGAAAAGGAGTGGAAGAATGGGCAGTGGGTAGATCTGGCCAATCCTGTCCCGGCCGACGGAAACATCATACCGCTGGACATCGTTGTCCCCGGCGGTCAGCTGGGTTACTACTCCTCGGACAGCGCGCAGCAGATCGCCAGAAACACAATCGATGTGTTCGGCACCAGCGCGTGGAGCCAGATCAACAATTTCCCCAGAATCTTCAACGACGCGGTTCACTCTAGATACCCCGCGGATGTTGTCTTAGGAAAAATGACCAACACGATCAGAGCCCAGATTCAGCCCAATCTGCGCATCAGTGATGGTGTGCACGGCGTAGAGAAGATCGGCGCGACCGAGGCGATCAACAGCATGCTGCTCATGAGTGACCGGGGCGTTATGAAGGTGTTCCCGAACTGGGTGAGCGGAAAGAACGCGACTTTTGCCAGACTGCGCGCGCCGGGAGCCTTCGTTGTGTCCGCTGCATACGACGGAGCTTCAAACGAGGTACAAAGCGTGACCATCAAGAGTGAGGCGGGCAAACCACTTACCGTTGCCTCTCCCTGGGCTGTGGGCGTCGATGTCTTTGACTCATCCGGCCATGAGATTGAAACCACCACCGGAACCGCCCCCAACTGGGAAAGCGAAGCCACTGTTACCTTTGATACCGTCGCCGGAGAGACATACATTTTGCGCAAGCTGATCCCGAAGACCACCGCAACGTTAAGTCCGGCTGCGCCTAACGGCAAGAACAGCTGGTACACGACGGATGTGACCGTAAGCTTATCCGTATACGCCAGTGTTTACGGAGGCTCCGTAACAACGGAATACCAAGTGAATGACAGTGAATGGATCGTTTACACCGGCTCCATTCCAGCTTTCGGTGACGGAACTTATAAGCTCGGATACCGCAGCAAGGACCAGGCAGGTAATGTAGAACAACTCAAAACGGTCGAATTTAAAGTTGACAAGATAGCTCCGACGCTTTCCATCCAGTTGGATAAGTACTCGATTTGGCCAGCGAATCATAAAATGGTGACGATCAATGCCACGCTGAATTCTAGTGATGCTACATCGGGCGTTGAATCCGTGGTATTAACGTCCATCACGAGCAATCAATTGGATAGCGGTAATGGCGACATTCAGGCCGATTTCGGTACACCCGCCACTTCATTTAGTTTGCGGGCCGAAAAATCACGCATCTATACAATCACATATACAGCTACCGATAAAGCGGGCAACAAATCGGTTGAATCTGTGGCCGTCACAGTACCTCATGATCAATCCGACAATCAATAAGAAAAAATAAACGTAAATGAAAGATCAACATCGGAAATCCGTATGAAGGGCTGAGTATTCAGCCCTTTTTGCTCTTGTTGGAGTTGAAAGTCAAGAAGGCATTATGTAAACATATTTTTTCTGAAATTCCCTGGTGTTTCCCCTGTTATTTTCTTAAATGTGTTTGAAAAATGAGGTGCGTCGGTAAAACCGCAAAATTGTGTGATATCTTCCATGGTGTAGTCCCCTTGTTTGAGTAGCTCTTGGGCATGTTGAATGCGCAAATGCAAAAAATATTGATGGGGTGAAACACCAAATTTTTCTTTGAATAGAGCAGAAAACCTTGAAGGCGAGAGTCGTGCTCTCTTAGCCATATCATCAAGCGATAACGATTCAGACAAATGGTTAAAAAAGTAGGAAGTGATCCAGTTCAAAGACTGAGGTTTTAACGATTTATCTTCTTGCTTCAAATCACTAAATTCTTTCAATAAACCAATGATCAAATCCTGGAGCAAATGATTGGCTTCCATTTGGCTGATCACATCCCCATTTTGCCAAAGCCCAACCATTTTTAACAAAGACTCTTTGTAAACGGAACGATGTGTAAGTTTAAATTTGACAGGGATCGAAATGTTCATGAAGTCGTTCAGTCTAGGCTGTAGAAGATGCTGATATTCACTTAGATCGATCTGCCCCGGCTTTGTTGGAAAGCTTTGTACACGCGCCGGATTATAGAAAAGATCGAAGTGTGCAAATGGCGTAATCGTTCGTGTGATTCCCTTTAAAGAACACAGTTCACCCGGTTGAATAAGGCAAAAGTCGCCTTCCTGAAATTCGTATAAGCTGCCGTCTAGCTCTAATTGACAATTTCCTTCCTGAATGTAGATAAGTAAATAATCCAAGAGTTTCCGATTAGGTACGGTCCACCCTGGTTGTCTTACTGCATAGTCGGATTCTCGGATGTAGGGGACGATGGGGCGCTCTTTTATGGCTTCAAGAAAAGATTGTTTCAAGGGGACAGCTCCTTCTAGAACTTTTAAAGATAATAAGATTTTACAAGAAAATAGTAGGGTTTTACAATGCTTATTTAAGATAATTACTATATATTTAAGATAATTCTTAAAGATTGGAAAGGGAGGATTATACATGACAAGAGTAATTAATAACAATTTAGGCTTGATCCCGCTTGCAGGTGTTTGCAGTTATGATGACGCTTGCAAAGTTGGCTATGACATCGATCATAACGTGAATTTACTAAGAAGATATTTGTATTCAGAAACGCAGTTGAACCAAATTTTCGCAGCGCATATCTCGAATACCCCTGAATGGGAAGTAAAGGGTGCTTTTGGACTGCATATTTGGCTTGATGCTGAGCATAGTGCCGCACTTCGTAAACGGGTTACGGAGATGAGGGAACCGCCTTTGCATTTGGATAAAGTGCCGGATGCTCAGATCGAGGCATTCTTTGGCGAAGTGATACGGGCAGAAACAACATTGGAGCTTCTTGTGGGAATTTATAGAGTTGCAAAACCGGAATTAGTACGTTCCATGAAAAAGCATTTATCGGAAACAAATCCGTTAGTCGACCAACCAACGTGTCGTGTCTTGAAATTGATACTAGTAGAAGAGGAAGAAATGATTCCATGGGGAGAGGCTGCTGTACAAGCGCTTATCCGTACGGATGAAGATCAGCATGCCGCAATTAAGTGGCAAAAGCATCTGGAGTCTTTTCTGTTCGCCGCAGGAGGCATTTCAGGAGATTTGGCAAAGCCTGAAGACTGGCAGCCTTCGGAGCCCCGTTCAAACGGGCAGCCTTTTGCAATTCAAGTTGAGCCTCGACGTGATGCTAGATTTTCAGATACCTATAATTCAACCGCCAACTTCGATCAATACTATTTTGATGAAAATCGTCCGGCGGATGAAAGAACTTATGCGCTCCTCTATAAACGTCTGCGTGAGATGGATGTACCTGAGTGGATGGGACCCATTATTTATACAACGAATGGTAAGCCATGGGAATATTATCAAGATATGAGCAGACAGTTATGGGATGAGGCTCGTCATTCGATGATGGGTGAAGTGGGTTTGTACCAGGATGGCGTTGAGTTTTACAAGTATCCGGTAGAATTTTTAACAAGCATGGCATTGAACAGTAAAGCTACTTCACTCGAGGCGCATCTTGTTCTTTGGTACATTGAGCAAGGATTAATGCCTAAAGATACCGGGAAACATTTTGAATGGGCCGTAGCCAAAGAATCGGATAACGAACTTGCCAAAACGTTTCAAGATTACGATTGGGCCGATGAGGTCTTGCATGCGCAAATCGGCAGAAAATGGTTAGTTCCGGAGTTTAAAAATATGGAAGAACTTAAACAGCAAGCGGAAAGCGTAATGAATCGGAATCTGGAAGAAAAGGCCAGATTGAGTAAACAATCGGATCAAAAAGAATGGTGGCCTGAATTTCTGGCGGAAATTCGTGCAGGAAGAGAAAGAACACGTGGAGGAGTGACGGCATCATGAATTTGACAGATAAAGTATGTGTGGTAACCGGAGCAGCTAGGGGGATTGGTTTCTCCCTGGCGAAACATTTACTTGCTGCAGGCGCTAAGGTCATGCTTAGTGATGCCGATGAGAAGGCATTACAAGAAGCTGTGAAAAGCCTTTCTTCCGATCGTGTCAGTGCATGGAGGACGGATGTACGCTTGGAATCAGATATCTCAACTTTGGCAGAGAACACAGAATTTCTGCTAGGACCGATTGCAGTATGGATCAATAATGCAGGTGTTGCAAGGCATAAGCTGATCACAGAATATACCGAGGATGATATCGATTGGATGATGGACGTTAATTATAAAGGAACTGTCCTAGGCTGCAAGCATGCGCTTCGAAGAATGAAAGATCAGCGGGCAGGCCACATTATCAATATCATTTCTACAGCTGGATTGACGGGTGTGCCTACAGAGTCCGTCTATTGCGGAACTAAATTTGCAGTCAGAGGATTTACACAAGCGCTTCAAGAGGAAGCCGCACAATTCGATATTCGTGTTTCCGGCATCTTCCCAGGTGGCGTTAATACAGCTTTCTGGGATACGGCTCGCGACCAAAAATCACCTGTAGAGAAATATTTAACGCCAGACGATGTTGCAAAAGCCATTGTTTCTGTAATTGAAATGGACGATAACTGCGTCACACATGAGATTGTGCTGAGATCGATGAGAGATGCGAATTTTAACTTACAGGAATTAACTAAATGAGGGTGCAACTTTATTCGGAAAACTTTCAATCTGCAGCTTTAAACGCGCGCCGAGTCTACCGCCTCTTGCTGCCGGAACCGCGCCCAGTTGGTAGACTGCCCTTACTGATATTGCTGCATGGTGTACATGGTTCCGAGATTGATTGGACGGAACAAGGCCATGTCATGCAATCGATGCAAGATTTGCTCGAAGAGAAGCAATTAGGTCCGATGGCGATCCTCATGCCTTCGGATGGATTGACCGCCATAGGCACTGGTTATTTGAACTGGGACACAGGAAGGCCTCATCTATATGAGGATTATTTGCTAGAAGACTTGATTCCACATGTTGAACTAAAGTGGAACGTAGGCGGTACGAAGGAAACACGTGCGATTAGCGGATTATCTATGGGTGGATATGCTTCCTTTCGGTTGGCATTCGCTCATTCGGAACGATTTGCCTCTGTCTCCAGCTTAAGCGGATTCTTCGATGTTCAGGAGTTGGCAGAACTGATTGGTTCAGAGGATTATGCTGCGATTTTTCAGACGAACGAGAGAAGAATGGTGGAGGTATCGCCTTTAACGATGGCGATCCCTACCTCCAACGACTTGCCCAAGATTTACTTTGATTGCGGAGCAGATGATTCCTATATTCATATGAATCGTCAATTGCATGCACGGTTAGAGGGGATGGGAGCTCCCCATACTTATGCTGAGCATCCAGGCGCTCATTCTTGGGATTATTGGCGCGAACATATTAAGAGACATCTAATTTTTCACTCACATGCTTTTCAGGAGTCCTCTTCTTGAGGGCTCTTTATTTATCGTATAATAGAGAAAAGTGCAAAATTTATGTATCGGGAGAGAACTCCATGGCAGCTAAATCAGATTACAAAAAGATGAGCCGTATTTTAAATGAAACCGCAGTTGATTTGCCCGGAGAAAATTTAAGTTTTAAGGTGCATTATTGGGGGGCTATGCCGGAGCACTTTGATAATCCGCTGCATCGACATTCCTTTTTTGAGGTTTGTTATGTTCTGGCAGGCGAAGGGAGCTATTTGGAGTCAGATGAGGAATATCCGCTCCGTCAAGGAACTTTGTTCTGTTCAAGACCTGGCAAATGGCATCAAATTAAAAGTGAGGCAGGGATCGAGCTATATTTTGTTGCCTTTGAAGCGGATAGCTCTCGGTCTTCGGAAGAAACTTTAAACCGTTATATACAAATGATGAATCTGAATAAAATTATTGTGCCTACGGCAGACGAAACGGTGACGGCGCAGACTTGGCGTATGCTATTTACGCTGTGTAAGCAAGATCGTTCTATGACAAAAGAAATGATTCGCAGTTTTGCTAATGCTTTACTTGTTTCTTTTTGCAGTGAATTTGCGAAGGTTGTCGAAATTGACGACTTGCCAGAGCATCAACAAATTTCTACCTATTATTTGCAGCGAGCGAAGCTTTTTATCGAAGACAATCTATCGTCTTCCTTAAGTATTACACAGTTGTCAGCCTATCTGAATATGACTGAGCGACATTTGTCACGATTGTTTGCCATGAAAGTCGGACAATCTTTTTCTCATTATGTGCAAGAGAGAAGAGTTCGGAAGTCTATGGAGCTTCTTCTCGAGAAGGATTGGACCATAAGTCGTATCGCCCAAGAGACTGGGTTTGAATCGGTACATTATTATACAAGAGTGTTTACCCATAAAATAGGCGTTGCTCCTGGGAAGTTTCGCAAATCCCAATTGTCGGAAATACCCTTTAGCTGAATGAGGAATGTCCGTTTAGTGCAAATGAATGTCCTGTTATTTCAAAGACAGTGAGTCCCTATAAGTTTATCATTAAGAAAGCGCTAACACATGATGAACAAGGAGGCATAACAGTGTCTGATAATAAAAACTACAAAAGAGATTACTCTCTTACAGGACCGGAAAACAAGCGAGCACAGGAAAAAGGCTTAGTAGCGGCCGAATGGTACACTAGCTCAATTCCGCGTCAGCGTCTTAAAGAGCTAATGAAACGAAAGGATGGCCCCGCAATTCGGGATACGATCATTATGTTTGCATGGCTCATAGGTACGGGGATTCTTGCCTATTATTCGTGGGGGACATGGTGGGCCATACCGGCATTTGCCTTATATGGAATTAGTTATGCTTCGACTGCCGATTCAAGATGGCATGAATGCGGTCATGGCACAGCATTTAAGACAGCATGGATGAATGATGCCCTATATCAAATTGCCTCTTTCATGGACTTAAGACCACCAACCCCTTGGCGTTGGAGTCATGCTCGTCACCATACTGACACCTATATCGTCGGTCGTGATCCGGAAATTGCTATGACTAGACCACCCGTTTGGCGTATCATTTTTGGAGAAATCGTGCATATCTATGGCGGCTCAAGAGATCTCAAAAGCATTATCTTGCACAGCTTCGGGAAACTGACTGACTCAGAAAAAGATTACGTTCCAAAGTCTGAATACAGAAAAGCGGTTTGGATTTCACGTATTTGGGTGCTGATCTTACTAGGCTTCATTATCTGGTCCATTCAGATTGGGAGTATTTTACCGCTAATGTTTGTTGGTCTTCCGACCTTCTATGGTCCGATTCTCCTCTTATTAGTGGGTCTAGTTCAGCATTTGGGTCTTCATGAAGATGTTCTGGATCATCGCTTAAATACGCGTACGATTTATTTGAATCCATTCTTTAGATTCCTTTACTGGAACATGAATTATCACATAGAGCATCACATGTTTCCGATGGTTCCCTATCACGCGTTACCTGCCCTTCACAAAGAATTGATGTTTGATTATCCAGCACCAAGTCCTAGTCTATGGGCGGCTCTCAAAGAAGTTATTTCAGCACTCATTAAGCAGAAGAAAGATCCGCAATATGTGGTTGACCGCCCCCTGCCTAGTACAGCTAATCCCTATTATTACGGTGTACACGCTGAAAAGGCAGTGCCTTCGCGAGTGAGTAACGAGCCAAAAGCAATGATTAACTAAATGATGAGAGGAAGATGAGAACATGGCAGGAAACAAGGCAGTTGTCTACAGTAAACCCGGTAGCGTTGAGGTGCGTAATACGGATTTTCCAGAATTGGTACTGAAAGATGGTCCAGGTGTCAATCCATTAAACGTAGGACGAAAATGCGAGCATGGTGTCATTCTGAAAGTAGTAACGACTAACATTTGCGGTAGCGATCAGCATATGGTTAGAGGTCGGACAACTGCGCCATCAGGTCTCATCTTAGGACATGAAATAACGGGTGAAGTCATTGAAGTAGGACGCGATGTTGAATTTATTAAAAAGGGAGATTTGGTTTCCGTTCCCTTCAATATTGCTTGTGGCCGTTGCCGCAGCTGTAAAGAGCGGAATACGAATGTATGTTTAAATGTTAATCCGGATCGTCCTGGTTCCGCCTATGGTTATGTAGATATGGGTGGATGGGTCGGGGGACAATCGGAATATGTCATGGTTCCTTACGCGGACTTCCAATTGCTGAAGTTCCCAGATAAAGAGAAAGCCATGGAAAAAATTCTTGATTTAACAATGCTCTCTGACATTTTCCCAACGGGTTACCATGGCGCAGTTAGTGCAGGCGTTCGTCCAGGTTCAACTGTATACGTCGCGGGTGCTGGCCCAGTGGGTCTTGCTGCAGCTCACTCCGCACAGTTGCTTGGTGCAGCTGTTGTTATTGTTGGTGACTTAAATGCAGAACGATTAGCCCAAGCGAAAAGCTTTGGTTGCGAAACCGTCAATCTTCGTGAAAATAGTGATTTGGCAGGGCAAATTGATCAAATTTTGGGCTCACCCGAAGTGGACTCTGCCATTGACTGCGTAGGTTTCGAAGCTCATGGTCATGGTAAAGCTCATGGCGAAGCTCCAGCTACGGTGCTGAATTCGATCATGGAGGTTACGCGCGCAGGGGGTAGCTTAGGGATTCCGGGGCTTTATGTAACCGGCGATCCGGGTGCTGTGGATGAGGATTCAAAGATTGGCACACTAAAGATTCGTTTCGGTCTTGGTTGGGCTAAGTCTCATACCTTCGTAACTGGGCAAACGCCTGTCATGAAATACAACAGAGACTTGATGATGGCGATTCTCAGCGGTAGAGCACAAATTGCTAAAGCTGTTAATGCCACACTCATTTCGTTAGATGCTGCTCCGCAAGCATATCAAGATTTTGACCGTGGTGTTTCCAGAAAATTTGTTATCGATCCACACGGTCTTGTTAAATAAACCTATACTTAATTACTTGGAGGTACGTATGCAGCATTTAGAGGGTTGGGTTGAAGCTTGTGAAGTCGATGATATTGATGAGGAAGATGTCATTCGATTCGATCATGGAGATCGTACATTTGCTATTTATCGCACAGCTAAAAGTAAGTATTATGCGACCGATGGGTATTGCACCCATGAGAAGTTTCATTTGGCGGAAGGGCTAGTGATGGGTAACACCATCGAGTGTCCCAAGCATAATGGTCGATTTGATTATACAACGGGTGAAGCGAAGCGCACGCCGGTATGCGTGGATCTCAAAACATATCCTGTAAAGATTGAAGAAGATAAGATCTTCATCAAGATAGACTGAGGAGAGAGTAGATAATGGCTGAATTAGGAATGGTTATTGTTGGTGCAGGTGAAGCCGGTGCGCGAGCGGCTGTGGAGCTCCGAACGGAAGGCTGGAGTGGGCCGATCACGCTAATAGGAAAAGAAAAGCTGGCACCTTATGAACGGCCGCCGCTTTCCAAAAGCTCATTAGTGGGTGAAGACGAGCCAACGCCAATGACTATTCTTGACGAGGCTAAGCAATCTCAGTATAGCATTCAATTAATAACCGATAGCTCCATTGTTAAGATTGATCGGGAAGAGCATGTGACCGAACTTAGTAATGGGCAGCAGGTAAAGTATGAAAGGCTCTTGCTTGCAACAGGAGCCTCTCCCCGCCGATTGATTAAGGAAGGCTCCGATACAACGGACTTATTATATCTTCGGACATTCGCTGACTCGCTTGTACTACGCACAAGATTTCAATCAGGAAAGCACATTGCTGTAATAGGGGCAGGCTTTATTGGTCTTGAAGTAGCGGCAAGCGCGCGGGAAAGAGGTTGTTCGGTTACCGTTATTGAGGTTGGACCGCGGATTCTGATGCGAGGTGTTCCTGAGGAAATTGCGAACATTGTAGAGGCGCGTCATCGCAAAGCAGGTGTCGAGTTTAAACTTGGGGTAGGGATTGAGCGCATCGAAAAAACGCGGAATGGACATTCGATTACACTTGTCGATGGAACCGTCATCCATAGCGATGCGGTTATCGTAGGAATCGGAGCCATTCCTGAAACATTGTTAGCTGCTCAAAGCGGGCTTACGGTCGACAATGGAATATGGGTTAATGAGAGACTCGCAACGAGTGACTCGGATATTTTTGCGGCAGGAGACTGCTGTTCCTTCCCGCACGGTCTCTATGGAGGCAAGCGTATTCGGCTTGAAGCTTGGCGTAATGCACAAGATCAAGGAACGCATGCAGCGCATAACATGCTAGGTGCTTCTAAACCTTATCTGGATATCCCATGGTTCTGGTCGGATCAGTATGATCAAACCTTGCAAGTTACTGGATTGCCGGATTGTGGTGCGAAGACAGTCGTTCGAAATTTGAGTGAAGGTGACAAGTTTTTCTTCCATCTGTCGGACGATGATCAATTGGTTGCGGCAAGCGCTATAGGTCCAAACTCGAAAATTGCCAAGGATATTCGTCTAGCGGAAATGCTCATTCAAAAACAAGCGGTACTCGATCCTAAAGACTTAGAAAATCCGGATGTGAAATTAAAGGCACTTTTGAATTCTTAATAATCATTTTAAGGAGATAAGCATGAGCCATTGGAATCGAATTAATGATGGAACCTTAAATTCACCTAGTCTGGATGTCCAACAAGCTATATGGGGCATGGAAGGATTAGGAGAGAACGGCAAGGAATGGTCGCTGGAGCAAAAGTTCGAGAAAATCGCTGAAGCGGGATTTAAAGGTGTTAGCTATTTGCTGCCTTCTCCTGAAAATATGGATACCTGGCACCGTTTACTTGACCGCTACAAGTTGAGTTTCAGTGCCATTGCTTACCCTTCTAAACCACAAGATATGATTGAGATCATCAAGCATGCCAACGAATTTGGCAGAGTTCAATATATCAACTCGCAGGTGTCCAATTCCTTCGTTATTGATAAAGAAGCAGTTCATTTACTTGATGGCTTGTTAAAAGTGTCTGAGGAATCCAAAATTCCACATTTTATCGAAACACATAGAGGAACTGTCACGCAAGATTTGATTCGCACCGCAGGATATGTAGAGTCACTGCCAGAGCTCCGACTGATGATCGATTTATCCCATTATGTAGTTGCTGGTGAAATCCTAGGAACAAGTGATAAAGTCGAGGCCTATTTTGATAAGATTCTAGAACGTTCAGCAGGTATGCATGGCCGTGTCTCGAGTGGAGAACAGGTCCAGGTAGATGTAGGTGTGGATGGCGATCATCCTATGATGGAGCATTTTAAGCGATGGTGGCGTAAAGGTATGGTGCATTGGCTCAAGCAAGCGCAGCCTGGGGACTTGCTCCCATTCTGCTCAGAGCTTGGTCCGCCCAACTATTACGGGATCACTCGCCGAGATGAGCATGGACATGAACATGAAGTCTCCGATCGCTGGCAGCAAGCGTTACTATTTAAGCGGATTATAGAAGAGCAGTGGCAGAAAGCGCAAGCCGAGTTATGACATTAGCATTGGACTTGTAAGAAGACAAGAACATATCTACTTAGATCCGCGTGCAACGCGGGTTTTTTATGTCTTGTCCAATTAGTAATTTACGAGTCACGCTCATCGTCGACGGTGGTATGACGCTGTACCCGTTCTTCCTGAAAGGATAAAATAAAAATGGATTATTACCGCAAACAAAGAAATTATGGCTGCCGCATTCATGATCAGTATACCTATATGGGAATGAAGACCATTGTTTTGGAAAATGAGAAAATACGACTTTCTATCCTAGTCGATAAAGGTTCTGAAATCTTTGAGTTCTTATTAAAAAGCCGTGATCTGGATTTTATGTGGCTAACGGAAAATGGAGTTGATAACCCGAATAGATATTTGCCGACATCCTCTGATTCTCAGTCCACTTTTATTGACTACTATATGGGTGGATGGCAGGAGATTTTTCCGAATGGCGGTGTCAGCAGTTCTTATCTTGGTGCCCAATTTGGTCAACATGGCGAAGTGGCTCATATGCCATGGTCATACACCATCGAGATGGATACGCCGGAATTGGTTAGCATGACATTTTCAGTCAAAACAAAGAAAGTTCCTTTTATACTGAGTAAGACCATTACCATTCACGCTAACTCGGCGAAAGTAGATATAAAGGAAGAAATAGAGAATTTAAGTGAAGTACCTTTGAGGTATATGTGGGGGCAGCATTTGGCATTCGGTAAGCCTTTTTTAGAACCTGGGTGTTCGATCCGATTACCAGAGAACATTAAAGTTATTGCTGACGAGTTGGACGTCCCTGAAGATCAGTCCGCACGAGTAAAACGTGGTATTACTCATGAATGGCCATGGGTTGAGGAGACATCAGGCCATATGTCGGATATTTCCGTGCTTCCGCCTAAAGGAGCTCCCTCGGAAATCGTATATTTGAAAGGATTTGAAGATGAGGGATGGTACCAAGTAGAAAATACCCGACTTAGCGCAGCAATTCGTGTAGAGTGGGATGCCAATACGATGCCGTACTTGTGGTACTGGCAGGAATTCGGTAGTTCGACCGAATACCCTTGGTTTGGCAGGCATTATAATATCGGTTTAGAGCCTTTCTCAAGCTATCCGACTCATGGTTTATCGGAGGCATTGCGAAATGGAACTGCGGGCTACATTCAAGGGAGAGAGACGCGGACATTTTCGATGTCTGCAACTTTATTAGAATTAAAGAAATAGTTTTTGTTCTACCGTCATTTGGCAGCATAATCAAGCAACTTGATCAAGTGCGGTTATAAAGAATCTATAAATACTACAAGATATCCATAGATCTTCTATAGGATGCTTAACCTCATTATAATTATAATAAATATACGGTAAACGTTTTCAATCAACACGTTTAACGCTACAATGAAAGGAGAGGTCTCCTATGAAAAAGATTGGATCTTTGGTGTTGGCAACTTCGTTGGTGTTGGGGTTGACTGCTTGTGGAGGTGGCAATAAAGCAACTTCGGGAACAAAACCGACAGAAACGTCGAAAGCAAAAGAATCTGTCAAGGCAAAATTTTTTTATGACAATGCGGCATGGACAGACTACCTGAAGGAGCTTAACCCAATTACGTTGAAAAACGATCAAACAGAGTTAACGGGTGTTCCGTACAACGAACCCACTTCCTTCCAAACGGCAGTTCGAATCGGTTTTACAACGAACGATGGGGCAGATGTGTTTAAATGGTGGAACGGCTTTCAAATGAAAGAACTCGTTGATGCCGGGTATCTGGCGGACATGACGCAGCAGTGGAAAGACATGGTAAAGGACGGCGTGGATCCATCTATGGCCAATACGTTGACCTTTGACGGTAAAACGTACGGGATTCCAGCTGGTGTGCACTATTGGGTTATGTACTATAACAAAAAAGTATTTAACGAGAATGGACTCAAGCCGCCAAAAACTTGGGACGAATTTCTGGCAATTTCCGATGCGTTGAAAGCGAAAGGTATTACGCCAATTGGCACAACGACGACGGACGTGTGGAACGGTTTCATCTGGTTTGAGGAAATGATGATCCACTCCAATCCTGACCTTTACAACAAGTTGGTTGTCGGTCAAGCGAAATATACCGATCCGGGCGTCGTTGAAGTGATGAAGACATGGAAGTCACTCTACGACAAGGGTTATTTTGCGAAGCCTATGGATTGGAATAAAGAAATTCCATCTGCAATGGCCAAAGGACAGTTCGCGATGTATATGATGGGTACATGGTATGCAGACTATTTTAAAAATGCAGGAATGAAAACGGGTGAAGACTTCGGAACATTCGTACTCCCTGCCATCAAGTCGGAGGCGGGCAATACCGTCATTTCCGAAGTGACCCCATTCCTCGTTTCGCAGAACTCAAAGAACAAAGATAATGCCATCAAAGCGCTTGTAAACCTGACCAAAAAAGAAGCGAACGAGAAAGTGATTTCACTGTTCGGAGGCGTTCCGATCCGCAAGGATATCGAGTCCAAAGATCCGATCATTAAAGATTTGGTTGGGTCTATCAATGCTGGAGGGTATAAAACGATTACGCGCTTTTGGGAAGCGACGCCGTCTGAACTTTCGGAATATGCATCTAGTGAATTTATACGATTCATGCTTAACCCGGACCAATATATGACGGTACTAAATAATATTCAGAAAAAAGCCGATAAATATTGGGCTGATCATAAATAATAGTTATCCCAGGGGACTGCTGTTACAAGCGGTTCCCTGGTTATTTCGTTAAGGGGGAGTTATTCGTGTATGTTTCGTTTCCGAATCGACTTATACTGATTATCGTTGTTACGATTCTGATACCTACTGTACTCATCAATTTTGTGACTTTCTCCTTCATCAAAGAGGAGATGCAAACAGAGGCGGCATCCTGGCTTCAGAGGATGACGGTGAACACTGGGGAAACGATGGATAGTTATACGAAGCTGCTGGAAGGCATTACGAAAAATCCCGCTTACGACTACACGCTGATGGGCATTTTGGAAACGCACCAAAATAATAAGAACGGCTTGTTCGGTTACTCTTTTGACGACACAGCGCAAATTAACGGGATGCTTTCTATGATATGGGCAGCCGATCGCAAGAGTCTAGTCACCGTAGATTTGTTCGATAGCAATGGAAATCGCTTTCGGATTGGAGAGAAAATCAAGGACAGTGACACAAATTGGGTTGAGCTCACTAAGCAGTTACACGGGGAAAGCATTGTAACACCTCCGTCGAAACTTAAGGACGGGCGTACTTTGTTTTCAATGTCTAGATTGCTGTACAATCCCCAAACGTTTAAAGAGGTCGGTATGATCCGCATGTACTTCCTGCTCGATTTCCTGAAACCATCAAGTAATGAGATGATAGAAAAAGAAGGCTTTTTGTTGCTCGTGGACGATAGTGGACACGTTTTGTTCGATAATCGGCAGTTCTGCGATAATAAGTTGCTGACTGATTGTATTGGACCCAATCATTTTAAGAGCAGTTATAAATCAGAAGTGACAGGCTGGACGTTGGTTGGAGCAATGCCAGTGTCACAATTATTTTACAAAATCAACCGGATACAACAAACGATTCTACTGGTCAACGTCTTCTTTTTCGTAATTGCCTTGTTAGTCATTACCGGGCTTAGTTATCGGATTTCACTTCCGATTAAGAAGTTGAGTCGGATGATGCATACAGCGCCCAAGGTGCAATTTCATATTCAGGTTGCGGAAACGAACCGGAAGGATGAGATTGGTATGATTACATCTAGTTTTCGCCAAATGCTCAGCCGCATGCAGGAGCTCATTGCCGAGATAACGGACACCGAGCAGCGGCGTAAGCGATCCGAAATTTTAGCGTTGCAAGCGCAAATCAACCCACACTTTTTAAACAATACATTGAGTGCCATTGCGATGCAGGCGGAGATTGATGGTAACTATAACATCTCTGGTATGGCGTCCCAACTCGGTAAATTGCTTCGCTATGCCATCGGGCAAGAAAAGGAATGGGTGGATGTCAAGCGGGAGTGTGAGCATATTGAACTATACATGCAGATCATGAAATACCGTTATCCGAAGGTTAAGTTGGAGTTGGACGTGGATGAACAGGTGCTGAAGTGGAGTATGATTAAGCTGCTTTTGCAGCCGATTGTGGAGAACGCAATTCTGCATGGAATTGTTCCAAATCGACAGGAAGGTACAGTCCGCATTTGGATTACAGCGAAAGCCAGGGAAACACTCTGTATAGTCATTGAGGATTCAGGGATCGGTATGGATGATGTAGAGCTAACAGCCTTGAGGAATGCCCTGTCCGGCATCGAAATACAGGAAACTACGACAAGAGAAGGGATAGGAATACGCAATGTCTACGAAAGAATACGACTCGCATATGGGGACGGACCGATCCGATTCGATGTGGAAAGTGAAAAGTACCAAGGGACGCGATTCATACTTGAACTTCCCAGAATCGAGCAATATGAACGTACTGATCGTTGATGACGAGGAAGTGCTGCGCTATGGAATTAAGGCGATGATTGAGCGGATGGATCTTCCTTTCATTGTAGTAGGCATGGCGGAAGACGGGGTGCAGGCGCTGGAGCAGCTTGTGCAGCTTGAGCCTGATGTTATTTTGAGCGACATCCGTATGCCCAGAATGGGTGGTCTGGAGCTTATACAGTTAGCAACCGCCCAATATCCGAAGGTAAGATCGATCATTCTGAGCGGATATGACGATTTCGAATATGCGAAGCGAGCGATTCGTCTCGGTTGCAAAGATTATTTGGTCAAGCCGCCCAGTTTCTCCGAACTGCGGGAGCTGCTACTTTCGATTTATAAGGAACGTTCCGAGGAGAAAGAAAAGCTGCTGGATGAAACTCGAAAAAGCAAGATCATTAACCGAAATCAACTGTTGATCCGAACAGACTTCCTGCGTAGCCTTATAGCTAAAAGTGGTGTCTTGCGAACGACGGACATCCGTGAGCAGGCCAGGGGAATCGGGCTGAATCTTGATAAGGAGCATTATGCGGTAGCCACACTCAAGTTCGAGAAACAAGCTGAGCTTAGAAAGAAATATAATTCAGCGGAATGGGAGTTACTCAAATATGCTGCATGGAACATTACTGAAGAGATGCTAGAGCACCCCTTATGCTTTTATGACGAAGCTTCACATCTCGTTATGCTGATAAAGGAGCCTCTCTCGGCCGAAGATTGCATAGAAAAATGTATGGCGCTGCGCTATAACATTAACCATTTTCTGAATTTGACGGCTTCGATCACCATCTCACAGCCGGTGCCGCTATCTTCAATTGGTGTTGCTTATAAGGAAGTTAGTCAGCTGTTAAGCATGAGGTGGGTGCGAGATAAGTCTGTTGTAGTCACCTCTAGTGATACTGCAACACTAACGAATGATAATATCCAATATCACCTGGATCAGCTTCTAGAATTGTTTAAGGCTGACGATACACGGGAGATCTGTTCGAAGCTGAATAGCTGGGTCCTATCAGTCAAAGATTCAGCCTACTCACCGACAGCTCTGGAACGACTTGCACAGGAATTGAAGATTGCCGTGATTACGCTGTACCGCAATCTGCTCGTTTGCGATGAAGACTCCAGGACACAAGGGCTCTCCTCAATGCCAGCGTGGCTCGAACGGTTGGAACTAGCTGATTCGCTGATGGAGCTAATTTCGCCGCTCTTGCTAGCGATCGAGCGCTTGGATCTAAAGGAACAGTCAGGCACGCTGCTGCACAACCGCACGGTCGAGCAGGCGATCGCATACATCCGGGCACGTTTCAACAGCAATTTGAACTTATCCTCTATCGCCGAGGAAGTCAACATGACTCCCGCCTACTTCAGCGTATTATTCAAGAAGAAGACCGGTAAAGGTGTTATCGAATACTTGACGGGAATCCGTATGGAGGAAGCAAAAAAGCTGCTGCAGGAGACGGATTCGAAAACTTATCAGGTGGCCGAGCAGGTTGGCTACCCAGATGCAGCGTATTTTTCTAACCAATTCAAACGCTACACCGGGATGACGCCGCAGGAGTTCCGCAATAAAGGGCAGCTATAAATTCTACAAGAAATCCATAGATCTTCTATACCTTCTGCTTCGCCTTTTTCTTACAATAGTAGTAGAAACGGCGAGAGCCTAAGCTAGGAGGAAAAGAGAGATGACAGCATACTTGAAGAGGAACGGGACAGCCCTGCTTTACACGCTTCCTGCCGCTTTGCTCATCACCGCATTTTTTATCACTTCGATCGTATATACGATCTACTTGAGCTTTACCGAATATAGCGGATTGGCGGCACCCAAGTGGGTCGGATTGGCCAATTACGTGGCCATCTTTCAAGACGCTACGTACATCACTTCATTGAAGAATACGCTGATTTGGGTAATCGCCACACTGGTTCTGCCTGTTGGGCTAGGGCTAATGTTCAGCGTGCTGCTGCAAAACTTAAAGGGGCAGCAACTATTTAAAAACATTTTTTATTTGCCGTACGCGATGTCTCTTACAGTGGTTGGTGTCATCTGGGTATTTTTGTTTTCCCAAACCGGCATCAACTACGTGCTGCAACTATTCGGTCTCGGGTCGTTCGCGAGAGATTGGTTAACTTCGACGCCGGACAATACGTTTGCGATGATCGTAGCATCGGTGTGGCAAGGGACCGGGACGAACATGCTGTTATTTCTGATTGGCCTTGGCGCTTTACCCAAGGAACCATTTGAAGCTGCGGCGATTGACGGAGCTAGCCGGTTTCGTACATTCTGGAGCATAACGCTTCCGATGCTCAGCCCAATAACGATTGTTGTAATGGGTATGTCCCTCGTCAATAGTTTTAAGATTTTTGATATTATTTGGGTCATGACAATGGGTGGTCCGTACCGTTCTTCTGAAACGCTTGCTGTAACGATGTACCGAGAATCATTCGTACTATTCCATTTCGGGCAAGGCGCTGCGATATCTATTGTCTTGACAATTGCTTCTATTGCTGTTTCCTGGTTTTATTTGCGGCAGACGATGGTGAAGGAGGGATGAGCGACGTGAAACGAATACGAATAGGGCAATGGACGACATACATTTTTATCAGTTTACTAGCTGTTTTCTGGGCGATACCGGTCATCTTAGTCGTAATGAATGCATCTAAATCGTTGGCGGATTTCAGCGCTGGCAACATTTGGGCTTTCCCGAAGACGTTCCAATTAGGATTAAATATGATGGATGCGCTGCGAATGGGTAGTTTGGGGAATGGTCTAATGAATAGCTTAAGCTATGGAGTGCTTGGTTCAGGAATCGCGATTTTCCTTGCAGCTATGGCCGCATTCGGGATTGTTATACTAAGATTAAAGGGCGGTTTTTACTGGTTCTTGCTCATCTACAGTGGGACTATTTTTCCCTTTCAGATGTATTTGGTTCCGTTGTTCAAGGGATATCAAAAGTTAGGTCTCTACGATACCTTCGGCGGCATGCTCTTATTTTATATTGCAATTACCATTCCATTCTGCGTCTTTCTATTGCGCAATTACATGACGACACTGCCTTACGAAATTGTGGAAGCGGCACAGCTTGACGGTTTTCATAGTTTTGGTATCTTTACTCGGATCATCGGTCCACTGCTGCTGCCACCAATTTCCGTCCTTTTCTTGTTCCAGTTCACGTGGATTTGGAACGACCTGGTTTTCGGTATGACGCTGTCCCGATCGGAAACGGTTCGTCCAGTTATGACAGGTTTGGCGACAATGCAAGGTATTTACTTCCGCTCAGGTGTGACCACATTGTTGGCCGGAATCGTATTGACTTCGCTGCCAACGGTGTTGTTGTTCTTCGTTCTACAGCGCAATTTCATTAAGGGTATGCTGCTTAGCGTGAAATCGTAATGGAATTAGTTGTATCCGAACGAAAGGAACAAGATAAAGGCTTACAAGTATGATAGATTACCCACGATAGCTTCTAGAATTTTGGCAGCCAACAAAAGATGATTCCTGTATTCTACAGCAAATTGGCGTCGGTACTGTACCGGCGTCAGTTTTAATTCTCTTTGTGGACGAATTGGTTAACAATTGCCCCGACGAGAGCTGATTCGGGCGCCAACCATTAGCAGCATGTCTTGGTATAACGTAAGACGTGAACTGGAATCCTTGCGAATCGCGCCTGGCCGACGAGCTGGGTATTCCGATTTTTCATGACGATCAACATGGTACTGCCATTGTAGTAACAGCGGGGCTTATTAATGCGTTGAAAGTAGTAGGCAAACGAATGGAGCATATTCGTGTCGTCGTCAACGGCATCGGCGCCGCAGGCGTAACCATCTGCAAAAAGCTGCTCGGCACGCAGTCGGGCAGCTTGCAGGAAGCGATCCGCTGAGCCGATAGGTTCATCGGCGTTTCCAGAGGCGGGTTGTTGACGGGGGAAGATGTGAAGTAGATGGCCGATAACAGCATCGTCTTTGCGATGGCCAATCCCCAGCCTGAGATTGCACCTGAGGAAGCGCTGCCGCACGTACGCGTCTTTGCCACGGGGCTGAGCGATTACCCAAACCAGATTAACAATAAAAACTACAAGATATCCATAAATTCTCTATACTATCCCATATTCTTACCCCCTTATAATAAATATGTAAATGTTTTTGATCCATCGTTTAACGCAAGAATAAAAACGGTCGTCAGCATTCATGATGAGGGTGATCATCGTTGAAGACGAGGAGATTATTAGAAAAGGGCTTGTTCATACCGTTGATTAACTGTCAATGCACTGTTCTGTTGTAGGTGATACGGATGACGGACAGAAGGGACTCCAATTAATCCAGCAGCATCGCCCCGACTTAGTGATTACAGATATTAGGATGCTTGGAATGAATGGGATAGAAATGTTGGAGCAGGCTTTGAGAATATATCCGTTTCAAAGCATTATCCTGACCAGTTTTACTGAATTTGAATATGCGAAGCAGGCTATTTCATTGAAGGTGTTTGAATATTTGCATCAACAATATAACGAAAACGATAGGCGATACATAACAGATCGATGTGGATGGTTTTCTTTATGACGAACAAAATCAGAATTATTATGTTAGTGAGACGATCAAGAAATTCAAAAGTGAATACCATAAAAAGCTGACCATTGAAGCTATTGCTGATGAATTGGGAGTAAGTCCAAGTTTTATGAAGTCCAGTAAACGGGTAGTTGTTAGGAATCCGCGAGAAGAAAAGAATGAAAGTGATTAATTATCGAAGTGATGAAGTAGTTTAAAGCATTGCTAACACCGCGATTTATACACTTCATATTTAAAGTATGCATGATCCGCTAAAAGAATACGGCATTTGCAAAGATTGGAAAGCGTTTTCAAGGGTTGTCAAATCACGTTATTATTAAAGACACACTTTCATTGTCTCGATTTAATAAGTGTTGACCAGCTTGGAGTATGCTTATTCGTTGTGTGTACTCTCTCGAGTAAAGCGTTATTTTTAAGCTACGTAATAAAGTTGAAACTGTCGTCGAAATTTTGTCATTTACCAAGCTTGAATTACTAAGGGGGTGAAACAAGTTCAAGCACTATTAGTTAAAAAAGACATTGAGACTACGAAGAAAGGAGTCATTTGCTCTGGTAGCATGCGGGTCAGCGGATGTACAGAATTTGAACAAGGTAGTCGTCGAAGTGAAAGCCGCTCAGAATGGCATAGATCGACGTACGTTTCACCTCGTTTTTCCCATTAGTTATGCCCATCGAACTTTATTTTGCAACCGATTACAACCCATATTTCCAACGAAAAGGGACAGTATTTCATTAATTTTTTAAGATACAACTCAATTCAATTGGTGTTTTAATTCATCTATCCATTTTACCCTAAGTTGGTGGGAAAACTTATAGTCATTCTTGAAAAGAATTTTCGGGTTTTAAGTGACAAAGAAGGGAATGAAAAAAGTTATTACGCGAGATGTATTGAGTCATTTAATTAGAATCATCATTTCATAGTTGAGGAGTGATAGACATGTACGGTCAAAGAATGAAATCGATAAAAGTAATTATCGTATTTATGTTGTGCCTAATGGTTCTAGTTCCTAACCCTACAACCACTCGAGCTGAGACAGTTCAACAATATCCAACCTATACGTTTTCATATCCAAGAGAGCTTCAATATGGCTCTTCTGTTGATGAACCGCTAGTATCCAATGGAGCTACTAGCTCTTTTTTGGTGAATAACGGAAGTGATAGTTACTTCCCCGGTCAGCTCAAAAGAATTATGGCGCCTCCTTATTTATTAAATAACAGTAATAACGCTACATTATTTTCATGGGGATATGATGACAGAGGCTATTTTGAAACGAGCAATAAAAAATTTACAATGGATTATTCTCTTGCTGGTTTAACTAATCATATAGATAGTGCACAATCTGGGAGCAATTATTGGAAGATTGATATCAACTACCAAACTATTCCTAACAAGCGAATGATTGTTGCTAATTATTCTTATACAAATGTAGATACTAACAATCATTCATTAAAAATTGCAGCCTCATTGCAAAATCCACAAATCACTAAAAATATTACGGGGTGGAGTTGGGATAACCCTGGAACAGGAAGAGTAAATGCTTCTTACAATTCCAATATAGGTAGTGGAGCAATTATTTCAAACAGCACTTCGAATGACGCTTATCTGGCATTCGGACTCAATGTTCCTGTTTCTTCGTATTCCGTCACTACGAATAATGAATTTACACCATGGCAAAGTAATGGTGCATTTACAAACAGTCCTTCTGTTAGTAATGTTGCTTCTCATTTCCAATATTTATCCCACTCCTTTGGAACTATAGCACCAGGTCAGACAGTGAAAATGTCTGCGATTCTTTCCATAGGAGGAACACAGTCAGAGGCTCAAACTAATTATTTGGACACCTATAATAATCTTGAAAGCCAACTCGACCAAACGACTCAATATTGGAATAATCAATGGACGAATTCTAATTACGAAGTAGTAACACCTGATCCAGCCATTAATCGAATGAGTAATTTAGCACATACTACATCATTATTATCAATGGATACTCTCAATAATACGTGGATTACCGCGTTTGGTAATAATGCTCGTGGAGTGACTTATCTTTGGGATACAAACTATACTAGAAATGGGTTTATCAAAACAAATTCTCCTATTGTCAAAGATACTCTAATGAAACTATTAAATTTAAATTTAACCGGTAACTATGCTTATAGGATTACAGATCAGGCAAGCTTGGGCGCATATTATGCTTATAATCAATTTGTCATTACCCAGTTGGTTTATACGTATGTAACGAATACTGGTGATAGCGCTTTTTTGAATCAAGTGGTGAAAGGGAATAATACAGTCATCGATATTTTAAACAACCAGATCAATCATATCCATTCCACTTTGGATTATAATTTTGGTGGAGGAGCTAATCTGCTTGAGGTTGTTCCTCATTATGTGAATCACATCCCTGATTTAACTGCGGATACTTATTGGATGGCTAATAAAATTAAAGCAATGGCGCAGAAGGCCGGACGCACTGACATTGCGGGTAAAATGGATACTATAGCTAGCAAGGCGCTTTCCAAGACACAAGCATTATGGGATCCGACGACAAATTGGTTTAAAACAGGTGAGGGAAACTTAGTTTACACGACTCAAATCTTTAATATGATCCCAACTGGGGCAATCACACAGGAACAAATAACCGGACTTCTAAACCGGAAGAATGATTTTATTTTTAATTATGGAACGAAGAGCCTTGCGTCCTACGATGCGGATTACAGAAGCTCGGGTGCAAGAGGCGATTGGGATGGACCAGGAAATTATGTTGGAAATATCGGAGATATGATGGAAGATTTAGCTTATGCTGGAAATAAAGATGCATTATTCAATCTAGCGAAGGGCATCAGTAACTGGTGGAAGTGGAGACCTGTTCAACCCCAAGGGATTGAAGCAACTACAGGTAAAGCAATTGGTAGTATTGGCAATAGTACAATATCGACATCAGGCAGATATTCTGAGGTTGTTCCAAATTGGTTATTGGGTCTAGTACCTAAGCTTGGTGGAGTAGATTTGGATACATTTAATACGTATCCAACTGATTGGATAAATTCGATTGGAACTGTATCATTTAAGGACAAGACATATTCCGCAAAAGTCAGCATCCCTTATAATGGCCATAAGTATTCATTCTACGTAGATAAGCCGGATAAAGAATCTACTTCATTCCAATATGCGACTATTTATAGCAGCAATGGTTCATTTATGCAAGACTGGTATAGTCAACGCCTTTCAACATGGGCAGACGATGTAAATGTAATCTTACATTTTGGAACTGAAAAACCTATGATTAAAGATGTTGATGAAGTAACTGCGGTTTCGAATGCTAATATAAATGCTTTTACTATAAATAATTCTGTCAGTGACATGAAATTCACAACTGCAATAACGACTGCGGCAAGCAAAAATGTAACTTTTAATGTAAAAGCCAAACCCAATAAATCATATACCGTTTATAAGGATGGAGCTAGCTATAGTGGGCCTATCTTGTCTGATGCAGCTGGAAATTTCCAATTTACTTACAATGGTGATTTTATTAGTGAACACTCCTTCAGTATTTCCCAACCACCGGTTGAACTTGTTAGCATAATACCACCTACAGGCGTCAGAAAAGTGGACTTCGGAACGGCAAAGACAGCAGCAGCTCTTGGATTGCCTGAAAATGTAGTGCTTGTGACCGAAACAGGAAATGTGGATGCCAGTGTGATTTGGGATTTAAGCAACATTAATTATGATCCAACGATCAAGACGGTACAAACCTTCGCGGTACCAGGAACCGTAACCCTGCCTAGTGGAGTCGTAAACCCGAACAACGTGCCATTGACAACAAGCGTTAGCGTAACTGTTAATAAGATCCCAGCGTCGAACGCCACAGTTACCGCTTCAACGTCATACAATGCCAATTATTCTCCCGATAAAGTGGTCGATGGCATCATAGGTCAATCGGATAAAGGCGAATGGGCTTCCAAGGGAGAACTCAATCCATGGATCCAGTTGAATTGGACGATGAATCAAACGATCAACAAGATTACCTTCTATGATCGGCCCAACTTATCTGACTGGGCGCCAGGCGGGACGCTTACCTTCAGCGACGGAAGCACTTTGATGGTTTCAGGAATCCCGAATGACGGGAGCGCTTATTCTGTAACTTTTCCTGACAAGACTGTGTCTTGGGTAAAATTCCAGGTATCTGGCGGAAGCGGGAAGAATGTTGGTCTCTCAGAAATAGAATTTTACGATGAGCCAGAGCCAAATGT
>NZ_WHOA01000049.1 GCF_013141715.1 Paenibacillus phytorum
ACGTCCGGTTGTCTCTGCCGACGTACAGTTTGAACGGAGCTCGCAGGTCATACACACCTTTTTAGCAAAGGTAAAGATGGTCGCTTCGTTCGTGTTATCATGACGGGATTTCGTACTTACTTCTCCGTTAGGACAGGTGAGAGAGTTACTTTCGGTGTCATACAGGAATGCTTCGTGACTGTACATCCCTTTTTTCTGAATTCCAAACTGAGACCAAACAGGTGCGGAAAGCACGAGTTCCATGTCGGCAACGGCTTGTAAATTCTGCCCCGTTCCATAGGCGGTATCGCCGACGAAGGCAGCCGGCCAAAGTGAGTGGTAGCGGTTTACTTCCTTCACAAGTTCCAACATACGTTTGCCGTCATCTTCGTTGCCGGGGATCGGTTCGGCTGTCAGCACAAATCCGGAAAGCGCAGACTGCACCACTTGAATTTTATCGCCTGTAAATTTCACAGTCCTGCTTTTATGGCCATTGCGTACGTCAGGGCAAACGCCACTTCGAATCAAGTTTTTAGGTTTGTCTTTCTTGGCTCGCTTCTTGTAAGGAGCATCCGGGCTATTCGGGTCCTTCGGGTGGACATTCTGCGTCAGTATCTCATACAGCCATGCCTGGCTTTCTAACGAAACTAATTGCCTCTGAGATTGTGTCCACGACCAAAAAAGCGTGCGTACCGCCTCATTTTCAAACCAGTAAAGCAACCCATACGCCGCGACAACTAGCTTGCTAAATGCGATTTGCTGCTCTTCCTCCGTGGCCTCATAAGGAAACTTTACCGTAAGTGTACTAACATCCACTTCTTTTAGTAACTTTTCATAGAGAACGGGAAAGGCACGTTTGAGTGGGTTGATGGTGCGAAACATCCCCTGTTGAATTAACCGATAACTAGAGTGTCTAACCATATGACTGTAGGTTGGGAAAGAATCCACCAGCCAAAAATCTTTGTTGTCGCCCCAAAGTCCTTTTTGCTTGGCTTGCGCAAGAATGTGATGATGACAAGCATTAAAGAGCTCAGAACCCATTCGATCACGGTCTAGCCCTAGTGTGCTATGGTCAAATCCTATAAACGAAACAGGAAGTCCTAAAAATCGTTTGATAAATAAATCACCTATGACACGCTCTTCCATTTCACGATCGGATAATGCATAGTAGCGCTGCACCACGTGGAGTTTTAACTTGAGCGAAGGGGCGTATGGATACTGGCCTCGACCTGAGTACAAATGAGAACAAACCTCATCAGCGAAGGAAAAGTCAACGAGTTCAGCAGCCCGACTCCAAATCGGATGTTCAGGAAGACACGAAAACACCTCAATGTCACTGAAAGATAATTGCTCAAATTGTTTATATCGGACTCGGCTCATAGGAATCCCTCCGGAAATGGTATACTTGAAGTATACCATTAAACGAGAGTATTTGAGAGTAAAATAAAGAAAACAAGCGATTATCTAGATGAAATCGCTTGTTTTGGAGTTTGTATATACGACAGAATAT
>NZ_WHOA01000050.1 GCF_013141715.1 Paenibacillus phytorum
ACTACTTATTGTGTTAAACTGGCCGTTAGCACAACAGGCCACCGAGTTTATCTTCGGTAGCCTGTTTGATCTTTGTTATGAAACTATCGTTCTTCGTTAGCGTAACGATATATACAATTTACTTCCAGTTTTTTGTTCAGTTCCAAGCTTATCAATTTGCATCTTTTACATGTAAGAGATTGTGTAAGAGATCGGCCAATGGCGCTTAAGACCCCACCTGCATTGCTGTCTCCCTGAATAGTCCGACATCCTTTAAGGCAATCCAATTCCTGGATAAGATCTTCTAGTCGATAGCGAGCTGTGTGCCGAAGTTCTGAAAGATGGAAATAGGAAACAGAGTCCACGCGAACAACTAGTGTTAATAAAAAAAATCTTATATCCTGTTAAAAGGAATACTCTCTTTCAACTTTACAAATTTTGATTTTGTAATTTTGGTACCAGTCTTGCTTACCTTTCTCCTGGGCAACTTTGTGAGATTGATTCTGCTTCCAGTTACTGATCGCCTCCAGGCTATCCCAATAGGAAATGGTAATGCCAACTCCTGAAGAATCCCTGACACTTTCCACTCCTAAGAAACCAGGTTGTTGGGTCGCAAGTTGCTCCATTTTTTCAGCCATGATATTATAGCCGTTATCCACCGCAGTGCGTTGACTTGAAAATATGACTGCATAATACGATCCGTTTGTTTCATGAACCATTCCCATCAAGCTCCTTCAATCGTAAAATTCTTTGTATAAATTAGATTATACTATTATAATTTAGATAAAAAAAATGAATGTTTGTAATAACATAGATGAATAATTCTCATGTATCATAGGGGACAAGCATGAATCTAATTAAATACCAGATTTTCAGTAAGGTAGTCGAAATTGGAAGTCTAACTAAAGCAGGAGAGATGTTGAATCTAACACAATCAGCAATCAGTCACGCAATTTCTAGCTTGGAACTTGAATTTGGACTGAGTCTTCTCATAAGGAACAGATCGGGTATCCGACTAACAAACAATGGGGAACGTTTGATACAACACATCAGAGAAATCCTACAACTTAATGAAAAACTTAATCAAGAGGTAGCCGCGATAAAGGGGGTCGAAATCGGTACAGTAAAGATAGGTACTTTCTCAAGCGTATCTATTCAATGGTTACCCCATATTATGAAACTATTTCAGAATCAATTTCCTCATATCGAAATGAAACTACTCGATGGTAACTACTTAGAAATAGAAGAATGGATAGCAAACGGAACTGCTGATTTCGGATTTGTGAATATGCCTACTCTACAAGCATTTGATGTGGTGCCGCTTCAAAAAGATAGGATGGTATGCATTATGTGTTCGAATCACCCCCTCGCTGGCCAATCAACCATTCGAATAGAACAAATGATTGATGAACCCTTTATCATGCCTGTTGCAGGTTGTGACACCGATGTAAAGCGAATTTTCACGCAAAATAAACTCATCCCGAAAATCAAGTATGAATTAGAAGATGACCATGCCATAATCGCCATGGTGCAAAATGGTTTAGGGTTGAGTATTCTCCCTGAAATGATTTTGTCTCAACTCTCCGACAACATATGTTGCCGCCCATTGGACGGGGAGTATTATCGTTCCATCTGTATTGCTACAACTTCGTTTAAAAACGTCTCTCCAGCGGCAAAAAAACTGATAGAATTCATTACAAGATGGGTCGCCCATCGAACCCCCTATTAAATATTATTCCACGCTATCCTGCCCGTTAGTTGAGCAAAGGCTGCCGATTTTGCCGACAGCCTTTGCTTGATAGTGTATGTAACTAACGTTTCTCGATAGCTCAGTATTCCCAGAATAGCGTTTCGTGATCTAGGAAGGCTTATTTCAATTCGGATTTCCCTACGATTCCTTATGTTTATAACCGTC
>NZ_WHOA01000051.1 GCF_013141715.1 Paenibacillus phytorum
ACTACTTATTGTGTTAAACTGGCCGTTAGCACAACAGGCCACCGAGTTTATCTTCGGTAGCCTGTTTGATTTTTGTTATGAAACTATCGTTCTGCGTTAGTTTAGTAATATTCATCTTCATACTTGGCAGTAGAGTAGCGAAGAATCATTTAAGCTTAACCCTTTTATTCCTTAATAATATGTTAATTTTCATTCTTCCAACCATCTTGAAGCCAATCATAAAGCTCTGGAGATTTTAAACGAATATGCGTTGACTCATAGTTGAAGACAATCTCGCCACTAGCAGTTGTACATCTTTTTGTAACATAACCTTTATTATCCTTTGTGGTATCACAATTGTATGCAGGCTCAACAACCGCTATTTGCCCGCTATTCAGATTGAAATTCAAAATACTGGGATAACCGTGTTTTCCCCAATTAGTTTCTCCATTAACAATCTCTGATGAATTTAGCCAACCCAAAACTTTGGATATAACTTTTGTTCCTTGTGCTTCCTCTTTCCATAATGGGTTCGGCTTCTCATTACTTGGTAAACCACCTGCTACTTGCAACGAATTAACATCACCCGCATTTAAAAATTGTTGAGTTGGTTTTGGCTTCTCATTAGTGCTTACTACTAATTGAACTGTCGCTGTATTTTCAGTGGTTTTTAAAGCTACTGGAGATTGCGATGTGCAAGCAGAAATGACGGAAAATGACAAACATGTAAGCAATATTTGAATAAGATACTTCATTAAACTATCACCCCAAAACATTTTTATGCTAAGTGTTTTGTTTTCATATTCCTATCAATATATGAAACAACGCCAAATAATATTGCAGGTGTTTTTTTGTCACGCTTTTTTTAATCCATCCACTAGCAATCCCAATGCAACAGGAAAATACGTAAGTCGCCGTATGTACCGATGTAAATTACCGTCAAATAACTTCCATTTTTTCATTGAAAACAACTTTTCTTTCAGAGGTGTTTCATTCGTGTTATTACGCTAAACTGCCCTTACCTCAATAAACAAAAGAGGAGCTGCCGCGAAGCAAGCCCCTCAACTATCGTTTTTCGTTAGCGTAACAAATGAATAAGAGCAGATATTTTATTCGTAATTCGGTATTTTCTCGCATGAAGCCGAATGTAGGTCTTCTATTGCTACTTTTAGAGCATTAGTTTCTGTATCAAATAAGGATTTATAATGAGATACAATTCCCCAATAACCTTCTTCATCCAAAATTTCTCGAATATCTTGGTCATGAGTAAACCACATATATATTTTACTTTCATACAATCCATCTTAGTTTAACGATGGCTGGCGGAGAGGAAACATAATGTCTAAAGTCGACCCAATTACCTTTTTTGCTATACCTCAATCCAGAAATTTGGCAAAGCGTTCCGTGATTTGGATGCCTCTGTGCCAATCCGTTCCTCCGTTTTCAATCGTCCAGCACGCCTCCAACACACCTCGCGCCACACCCCACATCGCGATTCGACGAGGGTCAAGATCAAGGCGATCGGCCATATTCGCTACCCGATCCCGCAGCACCTGCTCACAGTCACCACCCCGATCCTCGTAGTTAAGCAGATACTGGATCGTATCAAAATGGATGTCGCCGATGATACCTTTGGGGTCAATGACAGCCCATTTCTCTTCGTCTTGGCGAAGGATGTTATCATGATGCAGATCACCATGCAGTAAGAAATTCTCACTCGTGGTCGCAATGAGATATTCCAGACATTCTTCGGCATTCTCCACCCAGTTCGGTGGCAGTGGAACGTCAACTTTCATGTCGTTGAATCGCTCTCGGTATCGCTCAATTGCCGCAAAATGCTGCTTCAATGACGGGTACTGACTACCAGTTGGTGGCGAAAGGTGAAGGCGGCGAAATACTTCGCAAAAGATATCCGTCGCAAGTGCATCATTCTCAATTGTCGACAAAGGTATGCCAGGCTCGGCACCCTCCAGCAGTGCAACTCCCCATTCCTCGTCTGCATCAAGCACATGAATCGCCCCTCGGCCCTCAAAAGCGCGAAGAACACTAACTTCTCTAGATAACTCACCCTTCTTGAAAGATAATTTAAGGACGACTCGCTTCCCGTCGCTGCGCGTTGCTCGGAGCACGAAGTTATAAGATAAATTAGAAAATGGAGCTTGAGGGCTAAAGTCGAAACGGCTTGCACAGTCGGCGATTAGTCTGGGCAGCGCCTCCGACCAGGCGACACCTTGCTCACCGTGGAGTTCGTGCATTCTTTTAATAAATATATCGGGGATCACAATCATGCCGGGATGGCTCCTTTCAGCTATCTAGTCATTTACAAGAGAAACTGTTACTTTACAAACTCCTACTTACTACAGTTTTCCGATAGTTGAATTATTCATGAGATAAATTCTAATGACGGGTTTCCTGCCTGTGTGGATTCAAAACAAATACCATCAGAGTATTCTTGAATAGCCATTGTCCAAAAGGACTTCGCAGGTAAATTCTTTTCCAACCATGAAACGCTCCAATTGCCCTTAAACATCTCAAATACTTTATACGCTACTTCTTTGCCGATCCCATGCCGCCGGTACTTTCTTAATATGAAAAATTCCGTAATTGAAAATGTCGGCGTTTCACGTTCCGCAATTTTCCTGACTAAAATAAAGCCCACCAATTTACCAGCATTCATAATTAAGAAGGGGAAGCGCCACTCATCTGTCCAGTAGTGATCTAAATACATGTAGTCAAAGAGGCCATACTCATTTACATCATTTTCGCCGTCATCTTCAAAATCACTCATGTCGTACTGATATAATTCCATGAGGTTGCGTAATATTATTTTCTTTTCAAAGGAAACCTTGATTAGTTCCATGAAATTCCCCACCTTTTTCCAGTCCTAATAATACCACATATTGGAACTATACTGCAGTTACTTCAACAGGCTGCCCAGTAAGCTGGCAGCCTGTTGTTTTTGTGCTATCGTCTTCGTTAGCTTAATCATATTGTCATATGCCATCTTAAAATGAGCTGCTCCCACAGGCAATCAAATTCCATTCTGATAACACAGGAATGGAGCCCCGCCCAGTGCCTGAAGGTGTAATAGCGCAAATTTGACCCGGCTTATTTCCCGAACTAACGGAAACAACTGCCGATACATTCAAGGGCTCACCGTTGACTTTAAAAGTTAGGTCTGCGTGCGTGTACGGAACAGACGCATCCATCATCATAATCAGCTCTAATGTTGTCGTAATTCAGCAACCGGAAACCTTCTTCCTCATGGAGTTTTCGCATTTTTTCGAGATCGATGGGGCTTCCATACAACTCTGCAGCCTTACCAAAATCTTTCGACTGTACGGCCTTCAAAAACGCGGCGGTATTCTTTTCTACTTTTATTTTTTGTAGTAAGACTATCCCTAGGTGTACTAACAAAAAAACAATCCATAGCAGTATCAAAGAAGCGCCTATTCTCCATATTAGCTTCAAAACATAAACACCATCCATCCCAAAATAGTTTAACTTATTTTTCCATTTTATACCCAAATCTATGTGAAATCCAATTCCTACTTTAAATTGCTCTTTAAGGATAGTAACGTATGAAGTAATCTGCCCGTTGAGAAAAGGCAACCAATCCACCAGGGCTGGCTGCCTCTTCATGTTGCTATTGAACTCTCGTTACCCGTTAGCGCAATGATTTAAGGACGCTTTCGAGTGCAAAAACTCACAATTCCAGCAAGGAAAAGAATCATACTTATAGCCCATAATACTCCACCAATTCCTAGCCATAAAGAGTTACCTTCAGAAGCCATAGCCGGATGCAATGGTCTATTACTTATGGCTTTTAGAAAGCATGATACCGCTGATGAAAAGATTATCAAATGGGCAATCATCCAACCAAAGGCACTCCGATACTCTGACTTCCTTTCTTTAGCCCAAAGAAGAACCACAAAAAGAAAAGAAACTCCCATCACAATACAAAAACCAACTACAAGCATACCTATTGTTTCTTGTTCCATTGGTAGCACTTTTATAAACACCCTTTCATAAATTTCATGCTTTATTTAGCTCTAATCTAACAAGCTACTCCAAAGTTAAGACTAAATAATAAACCTATCTTATTCTCTTTCTTGCACAGATTTCCTTCCTAATTATTCCATTAACCTGCACGTTACTTGAACAGGCTGCCGGCAGCCTGTTCAGTATGTGCTATTGTTCTTTCGTTAGTGGAACACGGTTTATTCTACTTCAAGCATCATAGGAGTATACTCACCGTGCCCTTAGGGCTGTTCTTTCTCTTTTAGCACACGGTCTAATGCATAAGCCGCTATAGCGCCTACAATATATCGGATTAAATCTGCATATAGGAATCCTTTTCCGAATATTAGCCCGCCAAATAGAGTGTTTCGTAAGTTGATTATCCATCCTGCTTGGTACAATTGGCTGCATTCAATTACAAAACAGAACCCAAGACTAAGCACCAAGGCCTTCATAGATAACATTCGGATGAATAGTGCACGAACGCCGAAATAAATCATAGCCGCCCAGAGAGGATCACCGAAATGTTTCACCACAAAATCGGGCAGCGCGGAGGTATTCATCCTCGAACCAAGCCCAAGCATTATGCATACCAATACTGCTAGAAGGTACTTCCCTCTTGTTTTCACAATTTTCCTTCCAATCAAAAAGATTTTTATCCAACTCTGAAATGATATATATTATTGAAGTTACTGTCTCCAAAAACCAACAAGATATATTATTAATACCATCATACGCCAATCAATTTCCTCTTTGTACCACTCGGTTCTCCTGCCCGTTAACGTATGAAGCTGCCGACATATACCGTGGCAGCCTTCAATATCCGTCTTAATCCTGGATTTCTATGTTGTGCTCCTTACACCATCCAATTACTAATTGCCTTACCTTACTTTCTTTATATGTGTACCATTGCTTATCAACGCCAAGTTCTAATATTCTATCTTTAAATCTTCGAAAAGCACCTCTTCCTTGAATGGTGTCATACAGTACTTCTCTATTTTTTTGATCCGGATGACTTACAATAAACTCCTCCATGATTTCATATTCATTAAAGTTCTTTCTTAATGTAAAGTCCACGTATACCCCATCTTCATCCTCAATTATGCTGATAGCTTTCTCAATATTCGCTCTTTGCCAGTCAGGAAATTTTTCAAGTGGTTCTTCATCTTCTGCAGCTCTCATTTCTTCTCTCATTAATGTAATAACTTCTCCTGTATTAGTGTTTATAAAAGTAAAAGTATCATCAATTTGAAGCTCAATCTCACTAATTAGATCCTCTAAGTTTACTGTTTTGTTATTCTTCAATTGATTTTGCCCCTTTCAATATATATAAACATCTTATCCAAAAAAACAAATAAAGCTACCTATCAGTAGCTTCATTCATTTAAGATGGATAATCGAAATTTCGTCATCAAACTATCGTTCCTCGATAGCTTAGTGGCTGGCACTTTGCAATTAACCAGACTTACTAATGCTTATTTTCTTAATGAACGCTGCCCTTTGAATTCACTTGTTATAAATATAAACATGATTCGGCTGCTAACCAAAAGAGCCTTTCCCTAACCGAAATTTCTTTCTGCCATTCCCTTGAGTCCCACTTTTCACTACTTAAATCATCTCCGCCATAAAGCATTTGTGCAAAAACCACTTCTCTAAACTTCGCAACAGCAAAAAATGCGGCACACTCCATTTCAACTGTTACGCATCCTTCAGATCTGCGTAATTTTATTTTGCCAGCTGTTTCGCGGTAGAATGCATCAGTTGTCCATGTTTTAGAAACCACATATTTATGTCCAGATTTATTTAAGGCACTTTTAATTGCATTAATTCCTTCAATACTCGCCTCCACCTCTCTACTCGGTGGTAAATAATGATAGGATGTTCCTTCATCTCTAACCGCAGTTTGTGGAATAACGATATGTCCCAAACCAACATTTGCGTCTAATACACCCGCTCCACCGCACGCAATAAACTTTCTCGAACCTAATGCAATTACTTCTTCTAATAAACCCGCAGCGTTTGGAGCACCCACCGTAGGATGAAATAAAGCTATTTTTTCTCCTTTATACTCAAATTCATAAACTTTATGTTTTCCAATTTCAGACCTTAACTCTGCTAATACCTTTAACCTTCCTTCACTGTCTAACTTATCGATTACTTCTTGAAAAAAGCAAACAACGCATTTTTCTGGTTGAAAATCTAGCGGTTGTATATTTTCATTTGGATTTATTAAGGATGTCTTTTCATCATCATATTCCATTAATGGGAAATCTTTTTTATCCATCATTCAAACAACTCCTATTTATTAAATAGTGTACGCTTCAATTTACCCACCTAAATATTAACATATAATGGAATCCAACGAATGATAATTTCTCCACTAATCTGCCCGTTACTTCAATGGAAATAGGGAGCAGCTGCCGTGGCGGTCTGCTCCCTGTCTGATTGAACATCGTTTTCCGTTAGCGTAATCACGCTTTGTAGTTCACTGTAGTGCCCTTTATTTTGTTATTTCGGGCTTTGAGGTGGGGCTTATCTATAAAATCCAACTCATTACTGCA
>NZ_WHOA01000052.1 GCF_013141715.1 Paenibacillus phytorum
ACTAGTTAAGAAGACGGCATTTTCCGAATAGATGTGGTGCCATAATAAAATATACATTCGGGGCGCGGGTTGCTTGGACGTATGTAATGATCGGGACACCAATCCGAATCGATTTTAATAAAATAGGAAGAGTACATTCTAATGTCCCTTCAGGAAGGAGAATGTTTGTTGTCCAGTATGAATAGCAGCAACAAACTGATATTAAAACAGATCGCTCATTCTTACGGGTTTTCCATCATAAAAATCCGTCCCTGCCCCTCACTATATAAAAACGTTGCCGCATTCCGGGTATCAACCAACAAAGGAAACTACATGATCAAGCCTTTTATCGGTTCGCAAGGCCGTCTTTTCCGGCTTTCCTCTTATGCGTCAAGATTGCGCAGAAAAGGTTTTCGCGGCATGCCGAAGTGGCTTAAAACCCGTTCGGGGAAGCATTGGGTGAAGAAGCGTGGAAAGCTCTATTACGTAACGGAATGGATAGAGGGAAGAGACATTCTCAGCAACAAGGAGGAGCTTGCCAAGTTGGGGGTAGTGTTAGCAAAACTGCATTCCGTTTCCCGAAGCTTCGGACTCCCTCCCCGGTCCGATTCGTTAGTCCGAGAACTTAAGAAACGCCACGCTGCGTTCTGCAGCCAGACGAAGGTTCTCCGAAGTAAATCCTCGAAGGCGGGAACATGGTCTCAACATCGTGGGGAACAATGCATGAAGTTAGGATGGGATGCCCTAGAATCTTTAAAAGCAGAGAGGATTCGCTCGAGGCTGCAGAAGGAGAGCCGACAGCAGCCTCTTGTGCACGGGGATGTTACCATTCCAAATGCGCTTAAATCAAAAGAACGTATCTATTTAATTGACTGGGATGCAATGAAGCCCGGATCGGCTTATTTGGATTTAGTTGTAGCGCTAACCAATACCACAGAATTTAACCCTTCGAATATGGCTGCTTTCCTTAGCGGGTACGAACAGGTTCGTCCACTGACCCGAAGCGAGAAAAAGCTGATCAG
>NZ_WHOA01000007.1 GCF_013141715.1 Paenibacillus phytorum
AAATCCAATGGAATTATGAATTTCGTTCTGAATATCCATCCGAATGTCCCAGAATGTCAAAGGTCTTAAAGAGTTGGCTCGCGTGCGAACCTTCAGGGGTTCTCCCCACAAGATTCCGCACAAAAAAACACGATCCCGAAGGACCGCGTTTTTTCTAGTATGGAATCAAGGGGGATGTATGAATCTAGATTTAAATGGCTGACGTAGAAAACTCGACGCAGACAAGCCTAGCGGTAGATTCAGACGCCGTGCTCCTGCACTTGAAGCTATTTCTTTGAAGTTGATTCATTCGCTCCGTCCGCGCGGGCGAACCCTCGGGGTTCTCTCCCCCGATTCCATACAAAAAAACGCGATCCCGAAGGACCGCGTTTTTTCTAGTATGGAGCCTAGGGGGATGTATGAATCTAGATTTAAATGGCTGACGAAGAGACTCGACGCAGATAAACTTAGCGGTAGATTCAGACGCCGTGCTCCTGCACTTGAAGCTATTTCTTTGAAGTTGATTCATTCGCTCCGTCCGCGCGGGCGAACCTTCGGGGTTCTCTCCCCCGATTCCATACAAAAAAACGCGATCCCGAAGGAACGCGTTTTTTCTAGTATGGAATCAAGGGGGATCGAACCCCTGACCTCTTCGCTGCCAGCGAAGCGCTCTCCCAGCTGAGCTATGACCCCTCAATGTCGCTCAATTAATGTCGACTTTTCGTATTATACATGAATTATTCAGCTCTAGCAAGCCCTGTGTCGGAGAATTTTCCTATAGTTTTTCTTCCATACATAGCCATTTGACGTTTCTGTTGCAAAGAGCGGCAAACGTTGTTTTCAGCCGGTTATTCATGCTAACCTATTAAAATAAACTAGTTGATCGTTTGGGAGTGACGAAGAGTGTCGAATGCGGTGTTGTATTGGGTTTTCTTAGGTGTAGCTTTTGTAATTCCGTTTGTTATCGGTGTGTGGTTAATGCGGAAAACGAATCGATTGGGATTCTCTTTCTGGATAACGACAGCTTTGAATATTGTTATGACGTTGGCTGCTGCGTTTTGGTGGAAGTCTGTGACGGATGATCCGTTCCGCATGATGTTTGGGATGGCCTTTTATGGGGTATCTGCAGTAAATCTGATGGTTATTGAATTTTTTGCTTTATTCAGCATTCGTAAGAAATTGAATCCTTAAGGGGAATGATTCACTCATGACGAAATCATATTCATCATTTTATTATTATTTTTTCTTGACTGCTGCCGTCCTATGGATGGCGTTTATTTTTTTG
Source organism: Paenibacillus phytorum (assembly GCF_013141715.1). GTDB lineage: Bacteria > Bacillota > Bacilli > Paenibacillales > NBRC-103111 > Paenibacillus_E > Paenibacillus_E phytorum. The sequence goes on from NZ_WHOA01000007.1 coordinate 1,265, forward strand.
AAGTCGGCAGAATCGTATCAGCAGCAAAGCTTACGGCCGCTGTTGGAATCCAAGCTTGCGGGCGTTCAACTGATGAACATATTCCCACATTGGGAGTTCTCCTATGACCACCAAAAGATCTCGTGGCAAGACCCCATCGGTGCCATCGAGTTTTTCATAAGAAAAGCAGGGCATGTTAGCGAGTTCGCTATCCTTGCCCTGCTCTGGTCCTTAGCACTGCTGGCGAAGCCTGTAAAAGTGATCATGACACTGCTCACCTCCTCCATCATTTCGTTAGTTTATGCGGCTTCCGATGAATGGCATCAAACTTTTGTAAAGGGTCGAACGGGGCATGGGATTGATGTTGCGGTCGATGCCATGGGTATACTTCTGGCAGTTCTCCTCGTCCTAGTGGTTCTTTGGATAAGAACTAGGATTAAACGAAGAAGAATAAGTTAGTTAGAAGCATGTAGACTTTTCTTTTTTTAATCGATTTCCATTTCCAATGCTCGCGAGCTTCGCTTTCCAAATCTTGCTGCTGCCATTGCATCAGCTTCTCGGATACGTATAGATCTGTAGGTTGCATACGGTTCACCTTCCTTTCTTTTCCTGTTAGATCTAGTTTACATCTAGAATAAGGGGAACAAAAAGAGTATAATTCTCTTTAACTATTTCCCCTTTTATGGAAAGGATGTTGAGTATGCAGCTTTTGACCCATTTCTTAGAGCTTCGAGCTAGTTTTGAACATGGGGTAGAACATGAACCACAGCCTATAACGTTAGATGAATTGGCAGATAGATTGTATTGTACAACACGTAATGTAAAGATTTTGCTTAAAAAAATGATGGAGCAAGGCTGGGTATACTGGAAGCCTGGAAGAGGAAGAGGCAATGTCTCCGAGATTACGTTTCTTGTCTCCTCGGAGGATATGATTTCGAAGCAGGCGATGGAGTTGGCGGGCCGAGGCGATTATAAAGGGACGATTGAACTGATCCACCAATTGGGTAGAGGAGAGGCGCTGCAGGACTCTTTCATCGATTGGTTGTTCAGTTTTTTTGGTTATCGTGCAGTCGAACTTGAGGAGCGTTATAAGGACACACTGCGGTTTCCGGTCTATAAATGGCTGGTGACGTTGGATCCGGCGCACTCTTTTTATGCATTCGACTGCCATCTCATTAATCAAATCTTTGACACCCTGATTGTGTACAATCCGCAAACAACGATCTTTGAGCCCCATTTGGCGCATTATTGGGAAGTTAGCGAGGATGGCTTACATTACACGTTCTATTTGCGAAAAGGCGTACTGTTTCATCATGGCAGAGAGATGACGGCGCATGATGTTTTTTACACATTTTCGAGATTGAAGGAGCTTGGCCTCTCGGCGTGTCAAGGTTGGATGACCGAAACTATTGAGAATATGACGGTACTGAATCGAAGTGCGATTGCTATCGAGTTGATGCAGCCGAATGTGCTCTTTTTGCAGCAGTTATCGCATTCCTCGATGGCCATCCTGCCGGAGGATATTTGTCGGGATAACGAGGGAATCTTCGGACGTATGCCCATTGGGACAGGGCCTTTCAGGCTTGAACGAAATGATGATTATATCTGTAAACTTCGTGCTTTCGATGGTTATTTTGGGGTTAGGCCTCATCTGGATCAAGTGGAAATCTGGCTTTTACCGCAGGATTTATCTGAAGTTGGCCCTAGTTGGGATATGGTGCAAGTACTTTGCGACCATACGAGTTCTCGTAAACCCGTTGGTGCTGTCGGTAAAGATACGGAATGGCATCAGATTGAGCAGTCGATTCTCGGCTGCAGCCTCCTTACTTTTAATCAGAATAAAAAAGGGCCTCAGCAGGATACTCGTTTCCGCAAAGCAATTGACCTGATCATCGATCGTGATCGAATGATTGAGGAGCTCGGAGGCTTCAGAGAAGCGCCTGCCAGCAGTTTTTTACCGACGTTGGATCGCAAAGGCAAAGAAGCTGTCTCCGATTATCGTACTGATTTCGTTGAGGCTAAGCGCCTTCTTGATGAAATGGGGTATAACGGTGAGTTCCTTCACATGTACATATATAGTAACAACAACGAGGATGCGCTATGGATCTGTGAGCAGTGTTCCAAAGTTGGAATTAGGATTGAACTGACAACCCGGAGTAAGTCAGATATGATGGGGCTGGACACGATCCAAGAAGCAGATCTCATATTCTATCACATTTGTATGGAAAGCGATTATGACCTTCATATTATTCAGACGCTTAAGCAAAGCAACAGCTATGTCCGCGCCCATTTAAATAGCGAACAAATGGCTTGGGTTGATGCAGAAATCGATCAAATTCTCCAAAATGCAAGTCAAGAAGCGCGCATATGTAAGCTAAACGAGTTAATTGAAGTGCTTCAGGAGGAGAAATCGTTTCTGTTCGTGCTCCATCGTTCTCAGCAAACCACGTATCATGATTCGATCAAGGGAGTGAGCATTAACGATTTGGGTTGGGTTGATTTTCGGAAAATATGGTTCACTCCAAGCGTTTGATAAATCCTATAAAACTGGAAATACTCTTCTTTATAAAAGGTAACATTAGGAGGGTATGACATGAGGAAAATTAAACAGGCAAACATTGTTCGCTTTACGGAACGCAATGATGTTCGGTGCGCCGATGTTGAAGTTAAAGCCGATGGCATAAATGGGATTTTACTGGCTGAATTCACGGCCATGAAAGATAACGACTTTGACATGAGACATGTGTATCGCAAGGAAGCATCGAATGAAATCGACTGGTATGATAACAATTTACATGAGGCGTTTAAAGATGTTTCTGAGGAATTGTTCAACAACAAGGATATTGATAAAGAGTGGGGCGAGCGCGAGGCGTTCATTGAAGAGATCTTGTCGTTTGGTTCGATTCGTGAAGAGCTGGAAGAGCATTTTCGACGTACTCGCACAGCTTCGCTTTTTCACACAGACGATGTGGAAGATCAGACCTTTTTACATTAATAAAAAAAAAACGACCCTTAAGGTCGTCTAGTATATGGTTCGTAGCGGCTTTCCATGGCGTGCCAGCGTGCGTTAGCCACGAAGAAACCTATGAAGAGGAAGACGAGAAGACGAATCGGTAGCCAAACCCATTTGAGCTCTTGAAAACTAAGAAATTCGATGACGCTAAATAATAACGTGAGCCCGATGCCCCAAGGGAGCAGGCCGAACAGAATTAAATACTTGGATCTTCCCAGTTGTTTTCTTTTGTGCCAAATTTCTTTACGTGGATCGCTCATCGATAAACTCCCTTTTTTCTTTTCATTATAGCACCGCTTCAAAAAAATCTCGAATGAGTGATCCATCTTTCAAATATATAGTAACTAGTAGAAGCACTTGGCTAAAGGCTAGGTGCTTTTTATTTGAATAGGGATGACCAAACAAGGAAGATTATGGTAGGATAAGGAAGTCGAAAGGAGGGTTTATCGTGCTTATCAAAATACTTGTTTTCGGTTTATTATGGCGCCTTGTTGGCAATCCGTTCCTTGCTCTTCTTATTTTATTAGTTATTCTGTACGTGCTGGACAGAAGATTTGTCGGGTTAACGCCAAACATATTTAAACCATTTCAATTAAGCCGCAGAGCATCTAGATTGCGAAGTGACCTGCACGCTAATCCGCATAATACGTCAGCAAAATTGGAGCTGGCAAGGATTCTAATCGAGCGCAAAAAGTTCAGCGAAGCGCTTCCCTACTTGGAACAAACTTTGTCTATTATGGAAGAATCCGCAGACGTCCACTATGAGATTGGCCTCTGCCACCTTAAGCTAGGGGATCTCATTAAAGGTGAAAGCTATATGCTCAAAGCAGTAGAATTAAATCCACGAGTCAAATTTGGTGAAGCTTATTTGCGACTTGGTGAAGCTTTGGCTCCATCATCCCCAAAGAGAGCGGCGCAATTCATCGAGCAATTCCGAGACCTGCATTCTTCTTCGGTTGAAGCTTATTACCGTCTAGGCCAGCTGTACCAGCAGCTCGGCCGCGCAGAAGACGCCAAGCGCGCTTACCGCGAAGCGCTGGATATTCACCGCGGCTTGCCGCGTTACAGCCGCAGACAGCAGCGGCGATGGGCGCTATTAGCCCGCTTTAAATGAAAGAAGGTTCCGCTCAGTTGGCGGAACCTTTTCTTTGTGCGCTCGTATACAGCCGCACGAGCAGCCAAGAGCCAAACAGTCCGATGAGAATCGACGCGACCGTGTGTAGATCGTACAGCCAGAGCTGCTCCTGATCTGGCGCGATGCGATCCCAAAGCGTCAGCAGCGCGGGATGCACGAGGTAGATACCGAAAGAAGCTCCGCCTAAGGCAGATAAAACGGTGCCAATTGGAGAACTGCTTTCCAGCAGATTACGACCCCATTGGACGCAGCATAGCGGGATCGCCATACAATAAAGGAGAAGAGCTAGCTCGAACCATGAATTTTCGATAGATGCGAGCCCGTATTCATGGAGCAATAGCATCCCCACAAAAGCGACACCTGCTAGAAGAATGATGCTCCAAATCCAACTTTTATACCTTACAGACCAAGCAACAATCACCGCATAATGAATCCCCATGAAAGCACCGAAAGCAAAAAGGGCAGAATAGCTTAGAAACAGTGAGGCGTATTCTGGAATAGGATACATCCAGTGATGAAAGCAGTAGGCAGCTGCTTGAATCCCGATACCTATAGGAATAAGTCCTTGACGAAACCGATGAGACCGTCTAGCAGCCGTCATCATCAAGGGGAATAAGAGATAGAACTGAACAATAATGACCATATAATAGAGATGATAGCTGGCATTTCCCGACATAAGCAGTTTGATTACGTGTACGACGTCAAAACCAATGTTGCCATGAAAAATGAATTGATTGAATAGGTAGTAAAAAAGTGACCAAAGGACATAGGGGGTAAGAATTTTTCGCAAACGTTTTGTCCAGAAAACCCGCGACATTCCCGGCTCCCAGCGGTCGTAATACGTATAAAATAAGACAACACCACTGATCCAAATAAAGAGTGGAACAGTGAATAAACTAGCCTTGTTGAGAATGAAAAATACGGCATGAGATCCAGTTCCTAACGGTAGCTGAGTCGCGTCTGAAGTACTATGAATGACGAGAACTGCGATGATCGCTATAGCGCGCACGATGTCGATTTCGGTAAGCTTGGGCCTTGATAACATGTCTACGACTCTCCTTTTTTCACTTTTTTCACTCTATCATGAAAGAAATGAGAGAACAATACGGTTGCCAAGAGAATCTTGATTGGCTTGACGCTCCCCCGCACCCGCGATAAACTGAGAGTAGAATGAACCAAGTGAGAGTCAAGAGGGTGAATGAACGTGAGTTATGAATACGTCATGCAGGCTGTATTGTTAGTATTTCTGGTTATTATTACTTTTTTTGCAATGATGATTTGGACGAAATGGCGAAAAAGAGGACGGAGATAGCCCCATGTATTTTATTAACCATGAACAGATTAATCAAAGAATTCAGTTTCTGACCGCTTTAGCTGATGCTAGCAAGCAATTAGAAGAACAGTGGGCGAAAGGCACCAATGATCTTGTATGGCAGCTTGCGCAGGAACGTGTTCTGCATTTAGCGATAGAAACAGTGACAGATATAGGGAGCTTGCTGATCGATGCTTTTATACTAAGAGATGCTAGCAGCTATGAGGATATCGTGGGAATTGTCCATGGAGAAGGCGCTTATTCAGAAACATTGACCAAGACGCTGCTTCAGCTCGTGAAGCTCAGAAAGCCTCTTGTCCAGGATTATGTCGACTGGAACCGCCAGGAATTGAACCCGTTAATCCCGAAACTTCCAGCTGCTTTTGAAGAATTTGCAGGTAGTGTTCGAGCTTTTATTAAGAGTGAATTGGAATAACATACATAGTTGTTTCTTAATTTACTTATTGTTAACAATGCTGTAAAATGAGACTTAAATGACAGTTCCGAGGTAGGTGAGAGAGTGAATCATGCACTTGAGACATCCACGCGTAAAGTGATTCTTTCTATGCTCAAAACTCAGGGACCGCTAAGTGTCCATGATATTTCCAAACAGCTCGGAATTACGGAAATGGCTGTCAGGCGTCATATCCATTCCTTGGAGAAGGATGATCTGCTCGAAACGAAGCTGGTTAGGCAAGCCATGGGAAGACCGTCTAACGTTTACACGCTAGCTCCTCAAGCAGATGAATTGTTTCCCAAGAAATACATGCAGTTGACGCTCGATTTGCTAGATGAATTATTAGAAGGCGAAGGTCAGGAGAAGATCGAACGTCTTTTTGAAGGCAGGCAAGCTAAGCTTGAATCCCGGTATCAATCGCGTATGAGCGAGAAAAGCTTGGAAGAGCGGGTGGCTGAGTTAGCGCTTATTCAGAACGAGAATGGCTACATGGTGGACTGGTCACAGCTTGGTGAGGACGCGTATATGTTTAGTGAACATAACTGTCCGATTACGCAGGTGGCGAATACTTTTGCACAAGCTTGTCAGTGTGAGTTAGCCTTGTTCCGGAATTTGCTTGACGCGAACGTGGAGCGAACGGAGTGTTTAGCGAAGGGTGCAAGCAAGTGTGTCTATATCATAAGTCAAAATAAATAACCATCAACCTCGTATACGGAGGAAGATGGTTTTTTTGTATGTCCTAACGTGAAGCAGCAAGAAGACTGGCAGCTTTATCTGTAACCCAATCGAAGCGGCCTGCTTCGATTTCTTTGAGATTAATTAAGGTGCCACCGATACCTAGTCCGTAACAACCAATGTTTAGGAATTGTTTGATATTCTCCTCCGTAACCCCGCCAACGGCTATCAATGGAATTTGGTCGAGAGGACCCATCAATTCTTTGATATAAGTGAGACCTAAACTCGCACTCGGAAATACTTTAACAGCCGTAGCGCCAGCCTTCCATGCTTTAACGATCTCTGTTGGTGTCATAGCACCTGGGAAAATCGGAATCCCCTCTTGCCTGGACCAACGGATCACTTCCTCATCCATATTCGGAGTTACCAAGAACGAAGCACCGGCATGGACCGCTTTCTTAGCATCTTCTAGATCTAGTACAGTACCTGCGCCAATAAACATGTGCTGCCCCGATTGTTCCTGCAGCTCGCTTATCATACGCAGAGCCCCTGGTGTATTGAGGGTGACCTCCATGACGGTAATGCCACCTTTAAGAAGTGCGTCAGCTAAAGAGAGAATGTGGTTTTCTTGCACACCTCGAACGATAGCAATGATACGGGTGCGTTCGATTTCTATAAGTCCTTGCTCTCTGTTCATTTTAATCCTCCAAGTGTTCTAGTTTGATTTGATTTTATTATGACAGGTCTCAGAAATTTTTCCAGCTTTTTTGTGTCAAAACAAGCTGCTCCTACCTATACTGTAGTAAATCATAGGCATTCGTCTAGAAGCCGTCATCAAACCTCACAGCTGTTAGCTCCCAGGAGGTGCCCGTCATGACATGGATAGAGATAAGTATCGTCAGTTCAGCCGTTGCTTTTATCGTGCTCGTCGCCTTTGCCATTCGCATGTTGATTGCCATTGTGCAGATACTAGGCAAGTTGGGTGATACGGCTGCTCAAGCGAAGAAGAACATAGCTGAGACAGCAGAGCAAGCGGAGCAGTTGATGACAAAGGTAGGGCTGCTCACCGAAGAGGTGCATATGCAGATACTTACATTAGAGCCGAGTATCCAATCTGTGGAGAAGGCAGGAGCTGCTATAGGGGATGTCGCTTCTGCACTTCGCAAAGCCTCACGTGTGATGAACGAATCGATTCATGGTGCGGAAAAGGTTGTACATACCCACCAGAAGCGAATTCAAGACGCCATGGAGTGGGCAACGACGGGGTTTGAGCTGTGGCAAAGATGGCAAATTCATCGGAATGCCAAATCAGACAATTAAGGAGTGGATTTCTCATGTCCAATGAAAAAAAAGGTAAAGATCTTCTCATCGGTGCGGTTGTTGGTGGCTTGCTTGGAGCAGCAACTGCGCTTCTGTTTGCACCGAAATCCGGCAGGGAATTGAGAAGTGACATTGCGGAGCAAGCCCAAGTAGTTAGCGACAAAACCGTGCAAATCGCAAGCAACGTGAGTCAAAAAACGCAAGAAGTTGCGAAAACCGTGAGCACAACAACAACTGAACTATATGGAAAAGCAAAAGACACAGCCGTAAACGTGGTAGATACCGTTCGTTCCTGGAAAGAGCCCAAAAGTGACGAAGAGCCGGACTCCTCGGTTGAAGAAGTAAGCGAAGCTGCGGAAGATTTGGTCATTCTAGGAAATCGTTAAAACAAAAAAAGCAGGAAGCTCCGAGAATAGAGCTTTCTGCTTTTTCTTTTACCACTTGGAAGGATCAATCTTGCGAATATCAAGACCTTCCCAGACGTTCTTAATGTTCGCCGTTTCTGGATGATCGAAGAGAAGCCAGGCTGTAGGGAGGTAACGTTCCCCGTATTCACTTGATGGCTTGTTGATGATTTCATTCTTATGAACGAGTACGGTTGAGGCGCCGCCATCTAAATTCGCAGCCGTTACAGCGCCATGCTCTAGGAAAATCTGCTGTACATCATACAGCGTCGCTCCTATGCTATGCTTCTGTCTGCCATCGATGATAGCGAATAGAATGGAGCCGTCCTTCGTCTGCGCCATACTGGTCCGAGGAGCAATTCCCCAACCATCGGCTTGGCTCTTGATCTGCCCAACACCATTCACGATGAAGCGAGGGCTGAACGAAACAGCTTCCTGAACGCCCATTTCCAAAAGCTCGGAAACCTTGTATTTGCCTGCAATCATGCGGCCTTCTCTATCGATACCAACGACTTGCACGGTGCCGTTCATGCCTTTGTCATTATAAAAGATTTTGCCTCCGGAGATGACAATTCCTTCAGGCTGGAAGCCATTTCCTTCCCAATTGGGATCGATGAATCCTCCGCCATTAACACCGAGAATAGCTCCGGTTCTTTTGACCATAGAGGAGACCTTCTCCCCTTTACCTGCTTTCTCAGGTACGGCAATTCGAAGCTTCTTAGGATCCGAAATCGTGACGAGCTGTCCTTTGAAATTTGCCCCCGATATCGGTTCAATTGTGACCAATTCTTTCTTGGCAACAACGGGGGTAAGAGGGGAGTTAGGCTCAATTTCAACGAATCCTTTATCTTTCTCATCGCCCATTTCGTCGAATTGCTTCCAATAGGCTTCCACGCGCTTCTGTAGCTCTGTAGATCCTATCAAATATTTGGCCCACTCCCGGTGTTGGGTTGTAATCAAGGTGTCAGCCATCATTAATCTTACATTTGAACCTGAGGAAGTAAGGAAAAACCAACATAAGGACATTACAGAAAGTAAGGTAAACCCAAGTACCCCATACACGATAAAGCTCATTCCCGCAGATCTTTTGCGTTTAACTTTCGTTAGACGAGAAGTCTGCTGGGAGGTGGTTTGTTGTACAGCCATTTATTCTTACCTATCCTCTCTGCCAAAAAATCAATCTAACCATCCATATAAATAAACGAAAAGAAAGGAGAAAAAGTTTCATAAATGACTGAACTTTTCTCCTTTTTTTGTAAGTTGTTCCCTAAATAGGCCGCTTTAAAGACTGGAAAAGTGAATCTGTTGCGGAGTTACGGTCGTATTGAAACTCCAATCCCATTCCTGTGTTCCGTGCTACGCTGCGGATGATTAAATCATGGTATTTCTTCTGACGAATCGCTGCGATAACGACAAACTTGCTGACTCCTAGAGGATCGAAATAGAGTTTTCCTTCTTTTTCGATGTATTTCTGTACATGATTTAGGTTGACGAATAAGTCTGTATCCATCTTCTTAAATCCTTGCTCTTCAAGCTTATCTAGAAAATGACTGAAATCCAGTAAAGAATTCACACTTCGGCTAACTTTGCCAATTCGTGTATGGTAAGTAATTTCCTTCGTACTAACTTCGATAAACAGTGTATCCGACATGGGGACTAGCTCCTGCTCATTGATGGCAAGGACGTCCTCTTTTTCGAGATACCCGGCTTTCTCCATAAGTTCTGTATATGAATAGTTGTAGGCATCCGACAGCTTTTTCAGCGTGACAGGAGAGGGTTTGATTTTCTCATTGGTCGAACGATTCCGCTCTAATTCAAGGTCTCGGATGTAGGCATGTGAAAGTCCGCTTTTATGGGCCGCTTCACGCAAAGACATCTTACCCCGTAAGCTTTCCAAAAATTTACCGAATCCTTCAAATTGTTTCATAATAATGTATCCCTCCATATGTTTTTAATTGTAAATGAATTCGAAAGAAAAGAACATATTTAAGGCGCGAATTGGTGCCAATTACCTCAAAATCCAGCCAAGAACCGCCGCGTGCATATTTAAGTACTCAAATTGGTAAATTAGTAGCAATATCTTGGAAAGAGGCTGATGGAATGGCAAGAGATTTACCCATAGGAAACGGGAATGTACTCATTAATTTCGACGCTGCTTATAATATTCGTGACATGTATTACCCTTTAGTAGGTCAAGAGAATCAATCTAGCGATCATCTTTCACATTTTGGCATTTGGTGTCCGGAAGGATTCTTCTGGATTGACGATCCTGAGGTTTCCAAAAAGCTCAATTATTTGGAAGATTCGCTTGTTACTAACGCTGATTGCGCCCATGAAAGGTTAGGTCTCAGCTTCGTTATTCGTGATGGGGTGGATGTTCAGCAGAATGTTTTTTTACGCAAGGTGAAGGTAGAAAACCGCTTTGATGTGGAAAGAGAAATTAAACTGTATTTTCATTTGGATCTCCAAATCTATGGAAATGGCGTCGGAGACACGATTTATTATGATCCTGAGCTGAATTCACTTTTATTTTATAAGGGTCATCGTTATATGTCACTATCTTGCTTGTCCCCAGACGCTGAGAAAGCAATGCCTAGCGGTTATGCGACAGGACAAAAAGGGATTCATGGTTTGGAAGGAACATGGCGTGATGCTGAGGATGGTCATCTAGGTGGAAATGCCATCGCGCAGGGATCCGTTGACGGTGTGATTGAATTGACGATGAAACTACCGCCAAAAAGCGTGAAAGAAGCTTGGTTCTGGGTCTGTTTTGGGCGTACGAAGCAGGAGGTAGAGCGTTTAGAGCGATTACTTCGCACAGCAACCCCGCAAGCATTATTACAACGTACTCACGATCATTGGGTAAAATGGGTGAATCAGGATGCCCACCAGCTCTCACTGCTGAAGCCTGATTTGGAATCATTTTATAAGCGATGCTTATTAATTACCAGAACAAACGTCGACAATCGTGGGGCCATCATTGCGGCGAATGATTCGGATATTCTGAAATTTGCCAAGGATACTTACTCATATATGTGGCCGCGCGATGGCGCTTTGGTGTCACATGCGCTAGACCGGGCAGGCTATTATGAATTATCTAGGAAATTTTTTGATTTCTGTATAAAGGTGCTAACACCTGAAGGCTATCTCATGCACAAATATAATCCTGATAGTTCCGTGGGCTCGAGCTGGCATCCCTGGGTGGATAGTCGGGGGAATAAGCAGCTTGCGATTCAAGAGGATGAGACAGCTCTCGTACTGTATACGTTATGGCATCACCATAAGCTGGCTGGAACGATAGAGAGTTCACGTGAGGATTATGAGAAATTTGTGAAGCCCGCGGCGGACTTTCTCGTTCGATACCGGGATGCATCTGGCCTTCCTTTGCCTTCCTATGACCTCTGGGAAGAGCGTTATGGCGTACTAGCTTTCACCGTGTCATCAGTATATGCCGGTCTTATAGCAGCAGCACGTTTTGCCGAATACCATCAGGATAAAGTACGCTCCATCTACTATGCAGATATCGCAGGACAAGTGAAGAAAGCAGCTGAACAGCATCTGTATGCACCCGATCAGAATCGCTTTTTGCGGGCTTTATATTGGAATTATGAACAAAATACGTATGTGCCGGACTACACACTGGATATGAGTATGTACGCACTATTTGACTTCGGATTGTTTGAGCTTGAAGATCCGCGGATAGTGGCAACGATGAAGATTTTGAAAGAAAAATTGTGGGTACAAACGGACATCGGAGGTATCGCACGTTACGAGAACGACTATTATCATCAAGTTACCAATGACGTAGCTAAGGTACCAGGCAATCCTTGGTTCATATGTACCCTTTGGTACGCAGAATGGCTGGTGGCGTCTGCCAAAACCGTTCAGGACTTGTTGGAAGCGGAAAAATTGATGCGTTGGGCAATTCTACATGCTGCGCCTTCAGGGGCGATGGCTGAACAAGTACATCCTTTCACGGGAGAGCCTATGTCTGTGTCGCCACTTACATGGTCACATGCTTCCTTTATTAAGGTGACGCAAGAATATTTGTCAAAGTTAAAGCTATTGACCTCGAAGGGAACGAAGCAAGCCGTTGATGCGAGTGAGGATAAAGTACTGGAGCCCGTCGTTCATTAGTTGGAAGGAGAGGAAGTAATGAAGGCAATTCGCGTCAAGCAACTTCGACAGGGGAACCCGACTATTCAGCTTGAAGATGTGAAGAATCCCGTGATTTCAGGGCCTCAAGAAGTCATTGTAAAGGTACTTGCAGTTGGACTGGACGGCACCGACAAGGAAATTCTACAGGAGAAATACGGCGTTCCACCCGAAGGTGAAGATGATTTGACCACGGGGCATGAGTCGCTAGGGGTTGTGACTGAAGCTGGGGCGGAAAGTGGATTCCAGCTTGGGGATCTCGTAACTGCAATTGTAAGACGGCCTTGCAGCAATCAAAGCTGCGTCAATTGCCGCAATGGTCATTCGGACTTTTGTCAGACCGGTGAGTTTGTAGAACGGGGCATTAAAGGGGCTCACGGCTTCCTCTCCGAGTATTACAAAGAGGAAGGTCGATATTTGGTTCAGGTGCCGAAGGAACTGCTGAAGCATGGGGTACTAGTCGAGCCGCAGAGCATCGTTGAGAAAGTTTGGGACCAAGTACTGCGTGTCCAGCAGCGGTTGATCTGGGAGCCGAGAACTGCGCTCATACTCGGATCTGGACCGCTTGGTTTGCTCGCTGCGATGACTTGCCGCCTGCTGGGGCTGGAGGCGTATGTCTGGTCCAAATCTCCGCAGGACAGTCTACAAGCGCAGCTTGTGAAGGACAGCGGAGGTGTGTTTAAGGAGGCCGGCGCTGACGGCACCAGCGCGGCGACTATGACGGCTTATGCCGAGGGTCTCGGCAAGCCGATAGATCTGATCCTCGAATGCACGGGCTACAGCCCTTTAGCTTTCGAGGCTATGTCTGTTCTAGCGCCGAACGGTGTGTTGGCGCTGCTGGGTGTCACGCCAGCGGACCGTAAGCTGGAGATCTCATCGGACATGCTCAACCAGAGCATGGTGCTGGAGAATAAGTGCGTGATCGGCTCGGTTAACGCTTCACGCAAAGATTTCGAGACCGCCATTTACCGCTTACAGCAAATGGAGAAGCAGTTTCCAGGCTGGCTCGACCGCTTGGTTACGAATCGGATGACTTTGGAAGACGTGCCAAAGCTGGATTTTAAAACCATACCGATCAAAGCTGTTGTAGATATTGTTCCCGTGGAACAATGGAATGATCTCGTGAAACAAACGAATGAAGTGGTATATAGCTTCTCCGTTTAATGGAAGTTGGACTGCCCTATAAGTAGGTAAATCACTTGAGGACAGCCCTTTAAAGTTTTTTGACCTTTTGGAACATTCGAATCGTATTTAGCATGAAATTAAAACTGCCATTGGAAATTTCCAACGGAATCGACTCTAATGCTTTCAAATTCGCAATTCCATTGGAAATTTTCCAATGGAATTGGCTTCCAGACTGCCAAATCCCTACTTCCATTGGATTAATCCAATGGAAGTAGCAATCAGGCTTCGAATTCACAAGTAGTAGCTAAATTTTCTCAGTATGACTTTTGGGACAGCCCCATTTTTCGTTCTTGTTAGACTTCCTTTCACAATTTTTTTATAATAAGGAGGAAGGGGAGGACGAGCATTGATGTCAAACAAATGGTTGCGAGATAATGGTATGCACCTATCATGGCTTTTAGCATTAATAGCCACATTGGGAAGCCTGTATTTCTCAGAGATTATGAACTTTATTCCTTGTAAATTATGTTGGTATCAACGCATTCTTATGTATCCATTAGTTGTCCTATTAGGGATTGCAGCCGTGCGCAGAGACTACAAAATAACCATCTATGTGCTGCCGCTGACCATCTGGGGAGCTTGTATTTCCATTTACCATGTTCTGCTGCAATCGGGTGTATTTCACGAATCAGCAACAGGCTGCGGCCCTATTCCATGTGATGTTGATTACTTGAACTGGCTGGGCTTCATCACGATTCCTATGCTTGCGGGAACAGCCTTTATTCTCATCACGATTCTTCAATTTATGACGTATCGAGCTACGAAATAACATCGTTTACCTAAAATAGGCAGGGAAATTGTCTAGCGCTGTCGAAATGAATACGTGAGTATTCATTCCAAAACGAGGTGCTACAATGAAGCCAATTACCAAAAGTGCTGCACTACTGATCGTTCTAAGCGCATCATTGATCGGTTGTGCAGACAAAAGCCTGTTATCCCCAGACTTGAGTCAAGCCCAAAATACTACGCCACAAGCAACAACAAGTGCAGCGGCGACTCCAACTCCTAAATCAACTGTTAAACCCATACCTACACCTCAATCCACACCTGTTCCCAGTGCGAGTACGACACCGAAGCCAACAACGGCTCCAGAGCCAACCGCAACACCAAAGCCAGCAGTGGTAGGTAACTATTCTAAAACCAAGTCAGTGACTGGCGATCGCGTGCCTTATTCCTGGTATTACATGAAAAAGAAAACGGGGCAAGTTCCTGATTTTCCAAAAGAAACAAAATCCTTCACGGCGGACCAGAAAGCAGTTTGGGTCGGGACCGGTAAAAAGGTTTATTTAACGATCGATGCTGGAGGCCCCTTGATTGAAGTCGATCTCATGCTTAAATCGCTAAAAGAAAACGATGTGAAAGCGAATTTCTTTATTTCGGGCAATAACATTAAGAAAAATCCGGAGTATTTGAAAAAGGTTGTAGCTGATGGTCATTTCGTTGCCAACCATACGATGACACATAACGATTTTAATGAGATGACCGATGATCAGATTCGCAAAGAAATTACGGATTTCGAAGCCTTATATAAAAAACTAACAGGTAAAGAAGTCGAGAAATATTTCCGCTTTCCTTATGGGCATTACAATCTACATAATTTGAACTTAGTATCCAGCATGGGCTATACATCTGTGTTCTGGTCTACAGCTATGCGAGATTGGGAACCGAGGGCCAACGGAGCCGAGGATCCATACAATGATATTATGAATAATTTGCATGATGGCAATGTGATTTTGATGCATCAAGGATCATTAGAAAATATGCAAGCTCTGGCTCGTATTTGCAAAGAGATCAAGAAAAAAGGCTATGAATTCGGAATTGTGAGTGAACTTCATTCCTAAAATGTAGGTGTCCGACCAGAAATCTGATCCGTTCACCTAGGTACCTTTCAGCTTGTACGCTCATATCCTATCCATGTGGTTACGTATTTCATTAACCGGCAAAGGAAGCGGATAGGTGTGCAGCAAGCGATAGCCGTACTGGACTCCGGAGTCGGAGGATTAACTGTAGTAAAAGAACTAATGAGACAGCTTCCGCAGGAAAAAGTGATCTATTTCGGAGATACAGCGCGAAGTCCGTATGGTCCCCGCTCTGCTGGAGAAGTAAGAACCTTCACTCGGCAAATCGTCGAGTACTTAATTCAGTTTAATCCTAAAATGATTGTTATCGCTTGTAATACAGCAACTGCAGTGGCCATAGAAGATATTCGAGAGCGGGTATCCATTCCCGTGATTGGCGTTATTTTGCCTGGAGCAAGAGCCGCTATCAAAACGACGCGAAGCGGCGTTATCGGAGTTATCGGTACGGATGGAACGATTCGCAGCAATGCCTATGAATATGCGTTAAGGTTGATTTCGCCGAACATTCAAGTATATAGCGAAGCTTGCCCGCTATTAGCGCCGTTCGTAGAAAAAGGGCTTTTCGGTGCGGATAGTGCAAACGAGGTTGTCGAGCAATCGCTCAGACAGCTAATCGGCAAGCCGATAGATTGCTTAATCCTAGGCTGCACGCATTACCCCTTCCTAGTGGAGGCCATTTCTCGTGTCATGGGACCGGATGTGACGTTGATTTCTTCGGCAGACGAAACGGCAAGAGAGATCAGCACGATCCTTTATCACCGCGACATGCTGACCTCATCGGGGCAGCTTCCCATCCATCAATTTTTTTGCAGCGGTGAGCCAGAATTATTTAAGAGAATTGCGCAGAATTGGCTAAAAGAGCAAATTTCTATAACGCCTGTCGTTTGGCAGGTGCCTAATATTTTATAAGTGACGTGAATAGACCCTGATGAGGGTCTATTTTTTATTTCTAGTACGTACGACATTACCCTTTCATCCAGCATCTGCTAAAGGTATCTCCGCATGAATCCGCATGATTCTAAGCCTGCTGGCATAATCATAGCCATACGAACTAAGTAAATGGGCTGTGAGGTGGTCGTGTGTTAGGATACGGGTATTGGACACTTTGTGAAGAACTGAATCGGCTCTGCAAGATATATCCTTTTCTTCAGGTAGAAGAGATAGGCGCAAGTGTAATGGGGAAAAGCATACCAGCTCTGCGAATTGGTCAAGGTACGAAAGAGATTCACTTCAACGCATCGATGCATGCCAATGAATGGATAACAACACCGTTATTAATGCAATTCGTGGAAGACCTTGCTTGCTCCTATGCAAGAGGGACGGCATGGCATGGCAGCAACATTAGACGGCTCTTATCGGAGTATTCCCTTTGGGTTGTACCGATGGTGAATCCAGATGGTGTAGAACTTGTTTTGTCTGGTGTAACCGAGGAGCATCCTCTCCGAGAGCAGTTGTTGAATTGGAATGGAGGATCGCTGGATTTCAGAAATTGGAAGGCCAATATTCGCGGTGTTGATCTCAATGACCAGTTCCCTGCACACTGGCAAGAAGAGGCAATGCGTAGAGAGAAGGCTGGACCTGGTGAGCGCGATTACGGTGGGGAGGCACCGTTAACGGAGCCGGAGTCAGCAGCTTTAGCTCAATTTACAGAAAGACATGACTTTGAGCTTGTCGTGGCGCTGCATACCCAAGGTAGGGAGATTTATTGGAATTATCGCGACTATGAGCCGCCGGAATCTGAGGCATTTGCCGAGCGATTAGCCCTAGCCAGCAGCTATCAGGCTGTTAAACTGACGGACAGTGACGCGGGTTACAAAGATTGGTTCATCCAACAATTTCGTAGACCCGGCTTTACTGTTGAAGTAGGATTTGGGGTAAACCCATTGCCCGTGGAATCTTTCGCAGCACTCTATGAGGAATTGGTTCCGATCCTATTGACGGCGATGGAATTCTAATATTTGTCATAGACAAGTATAACGAACTTGAGCATGCTTCCCAAGAACCGTTCCGCCCAGACTTCATATACTGAAGTAAGGAAACAGTTGGGAGGCGTGGATATGGCACCACCTAAAGGGAAAGGCAAGGCATCCAAGAAGAAAGAACTTTCATCCAGAGTGCAATACACGATGAGGCTTGTGGAATCGTCCACATGTGCGGTTTGTAAGACACCGTGCACGAGAGGACTTCGGTATTTGGCCATGATGTCTGAGCCAGGAGCCGTTGGTAAAGGTGTTCCGTGTATTTTGACAAGAAGAAAAGTCAACTAATGCAAAAGTCCACGCCCCGTTATATAAGGCGTGGACTTTCATCATTTTGGGATATGTTCGCTTGGGATGGAACACTTATTTTCAATAAAACGAATTTGATTCTCAAGTCGATTCCGATGCTCTTCTTGTTCGTTGTCTGAAGAGGCTGCTTGTCCTTGGAATTGTTCAAGCTCTTGTTTTAAACTATGCAGGTCAGAGCCCGCATTCGCACAGTCATAATTGCTTTCTAACTGATCGAGCATATATAGGCCTCCTGAAGTGGAATAACGTTATTTCTTGCCTTTCTTGTTGCTTTTCTGATCTGTTGTTCGTGTTGTTGTATTTTGTCTGGCGTGCCCTTGCTGCTTATGATCTTCTGACATTTGGTTGTTCACTCCTTAAAATGTAGGATTTTGGGCGGTGCGAGATTATTATAAGCAATCGGCTGAATTTGATACGAAAAAAATAAAAACCCCGCGAGCGATTAAAGAGCGTTCGTCAGGGCTGAGCTGTGATGTGAAATGTTGCCGTTAACTCTAACCTTTCTTATTGGTTTTCTGATCTTGTGCACGTGCCGTTGTATTTTTTTTGGATTGTCCTGTTTTTTTATGAGATTCAGACATGGTTGTTCACTCCTTAAAATGTAGGATTTTTGCGCTGCGAGATTATTATAAGCATTCGGCCGAATTTGATGCGATAAAATTAAAAAGCCCCGCGAACGAGTTGGAATCGTCCGTCAGGGCTGAGCTCTGAATAGGTATGGATTAATGGTTCGGTGTCAGCAATTTATCTTCTAAGGATTGTTTAACCTTCTTGATTGCATCTGTCTCTAATTTGTGGTTGTGGTTAAATTTAGTGCCTGTCAATGCAAGCGCTTCCTTAACCGTCATTTCCACACGAATCAATTCTTCACCTTGCGGGATTTGCACGGAATTGTTTGGCATTTGTATCACTCCTATGTCAACTTTTTGAAGTGGAAACCTTGATTTGACGCACTTTTAATATAACACACCATGTAAGGTTAAACAAGGGTTATTAAGACCTATTTTAGAAAAAAGAATGTCGCAAACTCAAGTTGTTATTTTACTTTTTTCGGCAGCAAGAACGGTATGTTTGAGCAGCATCGCGATGGTCACCGGACCAATTCCAGCAGGGACAGGGGTAATAGCACTCGCCTTTTTGTGACAAGCATCGAAATCGACATCGCCAATGTTGCCAGCATTATATCCAGCATCTAAAACGACAGCACTTTCCTTAATCCATGCTCCTTGAATAAATGCAGGTTTACCAACTGCAGCAACCACAATATCAGCTAATCCGATGATTAGGGGGAGATTATTTGTTTTTGAATGGCAAATGGTTACGGTTGCGTTTCTATTCAGCAGCATAAGTGATACGGGTTTACCTAGAATAGGACTCCGACCAACGATTACCGCGTGCTTGCTTTCAATTGGAATCTGATAATAATCGAGAATAGCCAGAATGGCGGCTGGAGTACAGGATGGAAAGCTGGACACTCCAAAAGCATTTTGAGCAAAGCCCAGCATGGTAACGCCATCCACATCTTTTTCGATCTGAATGGCTTCAAACGCGGCTCTTTCATCAATATGTTGTGGAACCGGATGCTGCAATAAAATACCATGAATCTGAGGATCCTCGTTTAATTGTTGGATAACGGCAATAAGTTCCTCTGTCGTAGTTGCTTTATTTAGGTGGATTCGTCTGGAATCAATGCCTAGCCGCTTGCATGCGCTGCTTTTCATACGTACATAGGTTTCGGAAGAAGGGTCATCTCCAACAAGTATCGTAGCTAAACATGGCAGGATACCTCTTACAGACAGTTGGTTGATTCTTTCGACTAAAGTTTCGTTCATGCTTTTCGCTACACGTGTACCATCCAAAATTAATTTTTCTGAATTCATTTTACCCTCAACCCTTCATTTGTTTGTAAAAACACAAAGAGGTAAGGGGGATGAATCCCCCTTACCTCTGCCCAGGCGTACGGCTGTAACATCAATGTGCTTCCTCATGGGTATCCATGCTTCGCCAGTCACACATCAACTTTTAATTGATTTAATCATAATGGCAGGATATGGAATATGCAACTCTTAAAATGATTTATTGATGCTGTTGATTTCCTTCTATCAACTATAACAACGAATTTCAACAATCTCTGCCCGTTCCGCTCCGTTCGTCGCTTCAACGACCACACGAAGTCGATCAGTCGTTACAGCTTCCGGCAAAAGATGAACATGCTTGCGCGTATGATTATCGAGCCCCTCAGCCACTGTTGTCCAGTCGCCGCCGATGAAGGCCTGAAGTTTATAGTCTTTGACCAGTTCAGGAATGATCTCGAATACCGTCCGATGATGATGCAAATTAATTAAATCTTCGTTCACGTCGTCATTGAAAGTAAGATGTACACTGCGAATCCGGACAGCCTCCGGCCAACTGGCTTCAAGCCACTCTGGCTGCGAGACCTCAAGGCCAGCCGATGACCAATGATGAGGGCCTCCGTAAGGACGCTTATACCCATCGGCGGCTTTGTCGGCTGCGAATGCGGATGTGGGAGCGAGCAGACGGAAGCAGATTGGCTTCCGAATGAATGCTTTCGCGCTCCAATCAATGACCGGCTGATGATGATGCATATCACCAAAATCTACGGCATCTTTTGATGCAGCATCATGCTTGAAGGAAAGCACACCCGTTTGTGGTCTGGCGGATAGATGGACAGAAAGCGCCGGGTTGCTTCTGAGAATGATAAAAGCATTCTGAGCGGTGTCAGGATGCCAAGAAAGGGAAGCCTTCACCCACTGCTGAGAACCCTCGGCTACAGCTACCTGAATGGACGTCACCTGTGAGTGTGGGACGTAGTTCTGCGGCTTCCCAGTGCTCCAGAGTTCGACTGTCAGCTCGGTAGCCTCCGAAGCATCCAGCAGCAGCTCGATGCCGTCAATGAACGGATCTGCCGGCACGAGAAGCGCCACATGCGCGATCAGCGGCAGCACCGACGCAGATCGCTCGAGCGCAAGTCGCGTCAAGGTGCTGGACGCTGTCATCTCAGCGCGTAGGACGAGGTCTGCCGCATCCGCGTTCTTCAGACCGAGGACGGCTGCATCCTGTCGAAGCAGCGTCTGCTGAAGCTCGCTTAAGTGGCTGCTGTGCAGCTCGCGAGGGGAGATGCCCTTTGCCGCGCAGAGCGCGGCTCCTGTGCCCGCGGCTTCGCCTATCACGGCACATGTCGCCATAACGCGTGTCGTACCAAAGGCCACGTGGGACGCGCTGATGTTGCGTCCTGCCATCAGCATATTCGTCACGTTGACGGAGTAGAGGGAACGGAACGGGATATGATAATTGCCGTCCATATGCATATGTTTAGATCCTTTCGCTGTGGCGTACATCCCTTGCGGTGGATGTAAATCGATGGACCAGCCACCGAAAGCGACACGGTCTTCAAACAGCTCCTGTGCGATGATATCGTTCTGATTGAGCACGTAGTCCCCAACGAAACGACGATATTCCCTTTTCCCCGGAATGGAGCCGATCCATTCGAGCGTCAGGTTTTCACTCTCGAATTTACCGGAATTTTTGATATAATCCCAAATGCCATAGATGACGGAGGATAGCTCATCCCGGATTCGCTCATTTTCATGTACAACATCATGCTCACCGCCCCACTCAATCCACCAATAAGCACAGCCATTATCTCCGCTGCGAATGACGCGTTTCATGGGAATGGTGGTTTGTGTGATGTCTTTCGCGAAGCTTGGTGCGATATATTTGACCGGTCGACCTGCGTCTTTTGTATAGAACAGCAGGGTGCTTCCAAGTGTAATATCGTCCGCGACGAGCGGTGCCCATTCCTCATTAAACTCCTCTTGGGCTTCACGTCCAATGCGGTATTTCGCACCTGCGAGGAAACCGACTAACCCGTCGCCTGTACAATCAAGGTACACACGGCTATCGAAACGAATACGACGTTCAGAACCCATCATCCAACCTGTGACAGAACGAATTGTTCGATTGGTCTCGTCACCATCGGCGTGGACTTCATGGACATCCGTGTTCAAGAACAAAGTGATATTCTTCTCTGCTTTGACTTTTTCCAATACGATCAGGTCCCAGATATAAGGGTTTCCGTCGATATTGCGGTACTGGTTCTCCACAAATAGTTCACCCATGATACCGGTTTCTCTAGCATTTCGATGTACACCGTGGGAGGTAGCGCCGCATACCCAGACGCGAACTTCGCTGCTGGCATTACCGCCAAGGACAGGACGATTTTGGACGAGAGAGACAGTTTGGCCTAACCGAGCTGCAGCGACTGCCGCACAAACACCTGCTAATCCTCCGCCGACTACGGTTATGTTTGATTGAACGATTTCATGCTTCATAACTTAGCACCTCACTAGTTTGTAGGATATCTTTAATTTCATTGTAGAATATCCTATTTCTATTGAACATGCAGACAGTTACAATAGACATATACTTTATTTCAATATGGAAGGGGTGAAACAGTGGCGTTTCGTGATGTGACTATAAAGCTCATCTCCCATGTCTATTGGCACCGTAAAGTGGAGTTTATGCTAGAAGAAGATGAGTATCCTTGTTGGACGATATTTGCCGTAGAAGACGGGAGATTCTTCTATCGAGTTGGGGAGCAGAAAGGCGAAGCGGAGTTCGGAGACTTTGTCATCTGTCCACCCCATACCGTGTTTCAGAGGAAAACACTCGAACCCCTATCGTTTCACTTCCTGCAGTTTGTATGGATACCTGAACCTAGTCTTGGCAATGAAGCCTTCTGGAAAGGGAAATTGACGATTAACGACACAGATCGTTTATCTTCCAATTATCGTTATTTGAGACAGCTTCCCGGCTGGGATGAAGAGAGCACGCTGCATAAACAGCACATGGTGAACGATTTTTTACGTTTGGTCAAAATGGAGCAAGATCGCAAAGATGACCCTTCCACAGAAGTCGATTTGTTGATGGAGAAAGCTCGGAGGTACATGACGGAATATGCTTATGCAAGCCTATCCCTATTTGATTTGGCGGTAACGCTGGGACTAACCCCCGTACAATTCACCCGTAAGTTTCGCAGGGCGTTCGGACAAACACCTTCTGAGTTTTTGAATGAGATGCGTCTCACAAGAGCTCGTCATTTGTTGGAGGGATCAACGCTTACTTTGGATGCGATTGCCGAGAAATGCGGATTCGAAAACGGCTTTTATTTGAGTCGCGTTTTTACGCAAAAAATGGGCATGGCTCCATCGATATACCGAAGCAGGCATCGCGTATAAAAAAAGGGCCCCAACTTTTCCTGAGGAAAAGCTGGAGCCTTTTTCGTTGACGCGGGACATTAAGTTCCGCTATAAGGTAATTTACCTTGAACATACTCATCTTCAGGCTTACGAATCCAGCGTTGGAGGTAGCCTTGCGTATACAGAGCTTTGATTAGAATGATCAGTACAGGCGAAAGGATGACCCCTGCAAATCCAAAGAGCGAAAGGGATACAATCATGAAGGCTAAAGTCGTAAAGGCCGATACCCCAAGTGATTCCCCAGTAATCTTTGGCTCCATAATTTGTCTGACGAGGATGACGACTAGGAGTAAGGAACTGAGCCAGATCGCTAGAGTCGTTTGGCCAACAATAAACAGGTAGATGATCCACGGAATGAACAATGTGGAAACGCCGAGCAATGGCAGTACATCGAATATTGCTGACAACAGCGCGATGGAGAAAGCATTGTTAACGCCGAGCATGAGCAAGGCGAAAAATACAACAACGAACGTCAAACTGATTAGTTTGGCTTGCGCTTTTATGTAGGAGACGATACCCTTCACGACATTTTCTTTGAGAAAAAAGAAGACGGATTTGAAGGTTTTTGGTGTTTTTTCACCTGCAAGGCGTTTCCAAGAATCAATTTCAATGCTTAGGAAGTAGGCTAAGATAATCCCGACGATGAAGTTGAACATGAAGGTTGAGAAGGATGTTAGCGAGGCTACCAATCCAGATAAGAAAGCAATGATAAACTTGGAGGCATTACCTGCGAATTGCCCGGCATAATCTTTGGCTTTCACAATAACGTCAGTTGGCAGCGCTTGGAATTGGTTATTCAATTCGCTAATTTTTTGCACAATTTGATCGTTGAACACCGCTTGATATTCATCCACCTTATCGACAAGACTCATGATCTGGCTGGTGAAAATGACAGCGGCACCGGTCAGTGCGCCAAGGATAATAAGGACGAATACTAAGGTCGAAATCGCCGATGCGATTGACTTACGTATCCCTTTGCGGTTCAAAAACCTAGCAAAAGGCTCGATCATCATAAAAATGATCAGAGCCAGAAAGATAGGGGTAGCGATGCGATACAGGTAACTAAATAACAGCATGAATAAATAGACGGTTAGAACAATGAGAGCAATGTCAAAGGCTGTCCTCCAATATTTCTTGTAAAAAGAAATCATGCATGTTCCTCCGGTATCATTATTGTTCGGTTAAAATAATCGGCCCTTGACTCGTGATCGCAATCGTATGTTCATATTGAGCGGACAAACTGCCGTCATAAGTCCTTGCTGTCCATCCATCTTGATCTACTTTGGAGTGGTATTTACCTACATTTAGCATCGGTTCAATCGTGAAGACCATGCCTTCTTTAATCCGCGGCCCTTTGCCTGCTGGTCCATAATGAGGCACTTGCGGCTCTTCATGCATTTCGGAACCAATCCCGTGTCCGATAAAATCTCTTACAACGGAAAAACCATGCGATTCAGCATACACTTGGATGGCATGCGACACATCGCCGATACGGTTGCCGGGAACGGCTTGCTCAATTCCTTTGTATAGAGATTCTTTCGTTACTTGCAGCAATTTCTCGGCAATTGGAGAAATGTTACCCACCGCATAAGACCACGCGGAGTCTGCCAACCAACCATCTATACGTACAACCATGTCGATGGTTACAATATCGCCGTCATTCAGGGGCTCCTTTTTAGGAAAACCGTGACAGATCACGTCGTTGACGGATGCACAAGTGGCATATGGATAACCGTGATACCCTTTTTGCTCAGGAGTGGCCCCGTGCTTAGTCAGAAAGCCCTCTACGAATTGGTCGATTTCCCAGGAGGTTATACCAGGTCGAATCATTTTGGCAATTTCTTTATGGCAATCAGCCAGGATGCGACCCGCTCTGCCCATCTTTTCAATTTGTTCTTTTGATTTGATTGTGATCATCTTGCTCCACTCCTCTGGTGAGATTCCCTAATTATTCATTATGTCCACTTTGCTGACCATAACTTCATTTCTTTTATTATTTGATGCAAATCCTGGCCTTTCGGTGTCAAGGTATACTCAACCGTAACAGGAACCGTAGGGTAAGCCATTCGTTCCAAAACCCCATGTTCCTCGAGGTGACGAAGGATATCCGTTAATGATTTAGGGCTGACTCCAGTTATCTGGCGCTGCAGCTCGCCGAAACGCTTCGTTCCGCAAAATAATTCGCGAAGCACGAGAAAAGCCCATTTTCCGCCAATAACTTCAAGTGTTCTTTCAACCGAACATTCGATTTCTTTGGGTACTTTAGGAACATAGTTGCTGAGTGGAGCGACTTTTTCATTCTCAAGGGTTGACATAAGACCGCTTCCTTTCAAATTGAATGTATGGAACTAACTTTAAAGTAAGTTAGTTACTTCCGTGTAATTAGTACTCTTTGTGCTCACTACTATGTATTTTAAAGTTCGTTTAGTGAATTAGCAAGAAGTAAGGGTGACTTGGGACAAAGGTTGATTTCGTGCCTTAGATTCTTTACAATAAGAAATAAAAATTAAAGTTTCAGGAGATGTGTACATATGAACGTCAAAATTTCTCGTAATGCTGCTAAAGTACTTCAATTGGAGCTTGATAAAGAAGAAAACAAAGGATTATTGGTTCGCGTACAAGTGACTCATTCGCACGGTGACCATGCTCACTATGGTTTGGGTCTTGACGATAAATCAGAAAATGACGTCCTTGTAAGCACAGATAAAGGTATTGACGTTATTCTAGATAAAAATGAACCTTTGCTGGATGGTATCCGTATTGATTACTTCTACACACCAGAAGAAGGCTTCATGATTACGAACCCAAGCAAGGGGAATCACGGAGACCACTAATGCGCAATGATATTCGCATTTGTGATAAATGCAAACACATGAAAGTGAAGACCGCCCTTTCTAAGATAAGTGTCATTGCACCCGATGCTGAAGTCAAAGTTGCCTGCAAATCATATTGCGGTCCTTGTTCTCGATTTGCATTTATTTTTATTAATGGACGCTATGTGACAGCAGCAACAGAAGACGAAGTGATTGAAAAAGTAAAAAAGTATGTAAAATAA
Source organism: Paenibacillus phytorum (assembly GCF_013141715.1). GTDB lineage: Bacteria > Bacillota > Bacilli > Paenibacillales > NBRC-103111 > Paenibacillus_E > Paenibacillus_E phytorum. The sequence continues at coordinate 27,381 of NZ_WHOA01000007.1, forward strand.
GAAAAAGCATCCGCCCGTTTTAGGGTTGGATGCTTTTTTACATTCCAATAGGATTAAGCATGAACAGCTGATTTCTCTAAGAGCTTGCGAATTTGGCTGTCTATTTTGCTTGGAGAAGTGGTAGGGGAGAAGCGTTTAATCACATTGCCTTGCTGATCGACTAAAAACTTTGTGAAATTCCATTTAATGCTTGAGCCGAGAAGACCCGAAGCCTGCTTTTTAAGGTATTGGTAAAGCGGATGGGTGTCTGCGCCGTTAACATTGATTTTGGAGAACAACGGAAAATTAACACCGAAATTAATTTGGCAAGCTTGCTCGACTTGAGCATCATCGCCGGGTTCCTGGTCCTTAAATTGATTGCACGGAAATCCTAACACGCTAAAACCTTGTTCTTTATATGTGTCATGGAGCTCTTGAAGTCCTGTGAATTGAGGAGCAAAACCGCATTTTGTAGCGGTATTCACAATAAGCAGCACTTGACCTTGGTAATCAGCAAGAGACTTATCTTCACCGCGGATCGTGCGAACTGTAAATTGATGAACGTTCAAAAGGGTCACCTTCTTTGTCTTATTTTACACAAATTAATTGTACACAATTTTAATGAGTTTGAAAAGCTATTTTTAAATTTACAATTTTTACATATCCCTCTGACACTCCACGAATATATAAACATTATGCTTATCACAGTGAAAGTTTATTAGATGATGGAGGGTTCATATGAAAAGATTACTCAGAAGAAAACGACTGCTTATTGTACTTGCGGCCATCTGCGCCGTTTCTACAACAACTGTCGTATCCGCAGGACAAGCTGCGTTGGAGGCTATCGCTGTGAAGTTTCAATTAACTTCCGGCGGTAAAACGCTTACGCTTGATAAAGATCCCGTTGTTATAGACGGAAGCACATATGTTCCACTTCGTACCATTGGCGAAGCGCTTGGTAAACAGGTTGAATGGAATGAATGGAATCAATCCATCTCGCTCAAAGATATTCCTAAAGTAACTGGTAAATTTGAATGGAAAAATGCTCCTGTGCTTGATAAAGGTATTCAAGAAGGTGGGTTCTCAGGTCTTATTCACTTACCTAAAGATGCTGCAGATACGTTCTATACGTTGGCGGATCGTGGACCTAACGGTGAAGTAGGTAAAGATAAACTGCGCACATTCCCGATCGATAACTATATTCCACGTATATATAAATTCAAAATTACGAACGGAAACATTGAAATCTTGGAGACGATTAAACTATCGCTTCCGGATGGCAAATTAGATAAAGTAAGCAACAGCAAATACATAACAGGACTGCCGAACTTAGTTGGAATCGATGAAGTGCCGTACGATGAGAAAGGTGTTACGAAGCTGGCTTATGATCCGGATGGTCTTGATCTGGAAGGTATTGCTTATAGCCCATCTGACGATACATTTTGGGTTTCAGATGAATATCGCCCTTCCATTCTTCAAGTAAAACGTGATGGCACGATACTAGGACGTTACGTTCCTAAAGGCGCTAAAGACAAGCTCGTTCAAGCCGGTGCTCAAACGCCAATTTTTGATACACTGCCTGAGGTATACAATACGCGTATTTCCAACCGTGGATTCGAAGGTGTGACGATTTCCCCAGACGGCAAATTCTTGTACACGTCCATTCAAAGTCCAATGGCAAATCCGGATAAGAAAACAGGGGAATCTTCCAGAAATCTGCGTATCCTCAAAATGGACCTAGCCACGAAACAAATTGTGGGTGAGTATGTTTATGTGGCTGAACAAGCTGGCATGTTCGTCAAAGTGAACCAAAAAGATATCGTGATCAGTGATCTCTCCGCACTATCCAGTGATGTGCTGCTAGTTGATGAGCGTGATAAGAATGCGGGTGCTGACGCACAATTGAAACGAATTTACAAATCCGATTTCTCTAAGGCTACGAATATTTTAGGAAAAGATACAAGCAAAAACCTGGAAAGCTTATCCGTTCAGCAGCTCAAAGACCAAGGTATTCAACCAGTTAGCAAAGAATTGATTGTAGATATTGCTAAACTAGGATACCCGTATGAGAAGATTGAAGGCCTGACGGTTGTTGACAAGAATACAATTGCGATTGTAAACGACAATGACTTCGGTATTAGCTATGATGATAAAGGCGTATTGACACTAACAAGCGCGCCAACTCAATTACAACTTATTCAAGTTTCAGACGACTTATCCACGAAATAAAGTAAACGAAAACCCAGCTCATCGAGGCGTACTCGGTGGTCTGGGTTTTATTATTTAAACAATATCAGCGAGGGCTTTGTCTACGAAAGCATACTTAAACGTAAAGCCATGCTCTAATAATGCGCGTGGGAGCACCTTCTGACCTTCTAAAAGCAGCGTAGATAACTCACCGAAAATCATTTTTAAAATAAAAGCAGGAAGTGGGAATAGATTAGGTCTTCGCATCGCTTTCGCTAATGCCCGTCCAAACTCCCTATTGGTGACTGGATTTGGAGCTGTCGCATTAACAGGGCCGATAATGGCTTCGTTCTGAATACAAAAATCGATAAGCCTCACCATATCATCGATGTGAATCCAGGAGAGCCATTGCTTACCGTTGCCTATGGGACCGCCAATACCAAGCTTATAAGGCAATGCCATTTTGGGGAATGCGCCTTCCTTGCCATCTAGAACAAGTCCAACACGGACTTTTACGATGCGTGTTCCCTGTATCTGATCAGCCGCGCCTTCCCACTTTTCGACTACCCTCGATAAGAAATCGACAGGCTGGTGCGGACTTCGCTCGTCAAAGGTTTCGGTTTCTGAGGTACCGTAAACGGACATTCCTGAAGCATTAACGACGACTTTCGGTTTCACTTCCATGCGTTCTATAAGCTGAGCCACTTGCTCAGCCGCCTTTAGACGAGACCCAACGATTCGTTCTTTGGCTGCAGCTGTCCAACGCTGATTAATCGACTCCCCAGCTAAATTTACGATGGCATCCAGTCCTGCGAATGCGCTCGAATCCGTCTTTAGTTGATCCCAAGTGACGGTGCGTACATGCTCGACAACAGCTCTGGGTGAACGTGAAATATTGATGACTTCATGACCTTGCTGCTGCAAATGAACTATCAATCGTTTGCCAATAAACCCGCTGCCACCGGTTACTGCTATTTTCATCCTTCAGCACCTCCATTCTATTATTATAGGGCCTAAATACAATGTTTTCCAACCGACGTTATTCTTCTCTTTACATTACTGTGTTATATTGGAAATAGGGAGGGATGCCATATGTTCCGTTTTTTATTCCGAAAATCACCCAAACCGTCCAAGAGAAGTCGCGTAGGGAAATCCAAACCGGACTTTCGAGCTTCAGATCTACCCCAAGGGCTCGGTTTGCTAGAAGGTGTTCCGTTAGAACGTATCGTTACTAAGCTGAATAGTGCACTTCCACTAGATTATGTAGAAAGACTCCAATATCGCGTAAAAGCTGGAAATCCTTCCATGTCCGATGACGAGTTTGCTTGTAAATGGTTCGAATTAAAGCGATTTTTCCTGATGAATCTCATTTTAAAAAGAACTCCGATGTTTAGCAGCGAAATCGATGAAATTTGGCATGAGATGCTGATGTTTACGAGAGAGTATCAGCGGTTCGGGGATCAATTCGCTGGTGGTGTTATTCATCATTCACCTGAACGTGAACCGAAGCAAATGCCGGGTGAACGTGCATGGTTCGATTGGGTATATGCGCACTTGTTCGAGTTCGCTCCAACGAGTTCGCGGTGCTGGAATGGATTTTTCCGCAATCCGCTGGATGAGCAGCGAACAGATTTGCTTCGCAGAGCCAATGAAGAAGAAATCGCCGAGCAATGGTTCGATATGGAGCAGGCGAAGCGATATCCAGAAGTTGCAGAGACGATCCGCATGCTCATCACGCAGGCGATTAACGAAGCCAGACATTCAGCGAACAGCCGCAGGTTTGAGGACACAGGCTGGAAGGATTCACTAACAAACCCGAACAACATGGTGTATATGGCAGGAGCCATGATGTTCTTCTCCATTCAGGATAATGATAACTATACAAGCGGGATGGACTCTCAGTGGCCTCTGAATGAATTGAATCCAAAAGATAAGCATAGCAACTGTTCTTCCTCAGGTTGTGGGGGTTCTGGAGGCAGTAGTGATAGTTCCGGAGATCAAGGCGGTGGCGGCAGCAGTTGCAGCTCCGGTTCAGGGTCTTCTTGCTCGTCAGGGTCGAGCTGCGGATCTGGTTGCGGCGGCAGTTAACGTAAGCCCGTGGAAGCAGCATACCGTTCGTGGAATCGCATGACCCGACTGGGCTTCAAGTGGGAAAGTGGCGCATGGACACTATGAACACAATAGACACGCTTTTTTGCGCTCTCCGTCGGAGAGTGTTTTTTGTTTTGGAGACACATATCGTCATTTTTCGTGTATAATTGAAATTCGGTGTCGATTTCTTGACCTGCGGTAAATTAAACAGCGATAGGAGTCATCTCAAATGAATCGATTACGTGGTTTTCTAAATTCTTATCATCCCATTGTACATACGTTAATTCTTGGAACCGTTATGGCTAGGGCTGCGTCTTCCATGAGTTTGCCTTTTCTAGCGATTTATTTAGCCAGACATACGTCGATGAGTGCGGTGATGATCGGAATTGTCATTGGAATGGGTTCTTTGGCTGGGACCGTAGGCGGTTTTATAGGAGGCACCTTATCGGACCGATTCGGAAGACGCATTATTATGCTAGCAGCTCTTTTCGGCTGGGCGTTCGTCTTCTTAGGCTTCGGCATGGTTAAACTACCAATCCTGTTTATGCTGCTCAATATGCTGAACGGCTTGTGCCGATCCTTTTATGAGCCCGTTTCGCAGGCGTTGATGGCAGACCTTACAGAACCTGCGAAGCGACTTAAAGTATTTTCGATGCGGTACATGGCTATTAATCTTGGTGTTGCAGTCGGACCACTTTTGGGTGCCTTTTTCGCTACAATGAACGGTGCGCTGCCTTTTCTCATCACAGGAATCATTTATTTTATTTATGCGGTCACCCTTTACGCACTGCTCATCGCTTTTGGCATCAAGAAAATCGAGGGTGAGAAGAAATCTTCGGTTACCTTTGGTTCTGCTGTGCGAGTGATTCGCAGTGATATGACTTTTCGCTTGTATATCCTTGGTGGCATTATTGGTGCTATCGGATACTCCCAGGTGATGGTGACACTTTCGCAATATCTGGAGCAGAGTTTTGTCGATGGTGTGAAAATGTTTGCGATCTTGATGAGTGTGAATGCAATCGTCGTTATTGCCATGCAGATTCCACTTACTCGTTTGGTAGAAAAGTACACGCCGCTTGCTGCAATTGTAATTGGCAACCTAATGTTTGCGTTAGGGGATGTTGGCTTTGCGTTTTCCCACTCGCTGGTGTGGCTTATTATTTCGATGGGTATTTTCACCCTTGGTGAGATTCTAAATTACCCCGCTGCTAATATGTTGATTGACAAATTAGCTCCCGAGCATATGCGTGGCACGTATTTTGGCGCTCAAACATTAACGAATATAGGCCACTTTATTGGACCTTGGGTAGGTGGGTTCTTGCTTGTTTCTTATGGTGGAAATACGTTGTACGTTCTCATGGCAGTTCTTACGATTACGGGATCCATTTTCTACTGGAGAGGCTCAATTCGTCAAATGATGTTGAAAAATACGTCGAAAAAAGAAAATTTTTGAAAAATAATGCAAAATTAGTTCTTAAGAACTATTCGATTTCAAAACAAGTTCCCGTATCCTTGAGAGTGTAGATATTTATTACTGTTAGCTCTTCAGATATTTAGTAAGACATCTCGACAAAGGCAAAGCTGGCGAAAGCCAGTGACGCAAAGCTAAAGGGGCTTCCTTGTCCTGCAAACCGGACTCGCAGCCAGCCAGCCGCCGAACGATTGGGTATCAACATCAGAACCCCTCCGATCGGTTCACTAGGGTGGGGTTTTTCTCTGTCATAACAAATTAATGTGAAAATAATAGGAGGATCCAGCAGCATGCAATCAGAAGGAATACTACAAGAAGAACAAAAAGTGACTTCGCTATGTGGTAATCATGTTGCCCGTTTGGTGCCTTCCTCGGATGGACCAAAGCTCATGATTAATCGGGAAGTATACGCGTTAAATGAAGCTTGTTGGGATGTTGAAATGTTTCACGGGAGAAACAATAGCATCTTGATTTTCTACTGGAAGGGCGAGGTTAAGCTTTCTGTAAAAATGCCGCCGATGCCGCAAATTGAAGCATTTTTGACAAGACTTTATCAATGCTTATCATCCAAATTAAGAACGGTACAGCCTATATAGGCGTACCGTTTTTTTATTTCCAGCTGAAAGGGATTTATAAAGACAAAATGATTGTCACAAATTGACACGAGCTGATATAATGAATGTCGAAGGTTTTAGTAGTGCTTTGGAACTATTATTAGGGGGATACATAGCATGAGATTAATCACACGTTCGGATTTTGATGGTTTAGTATGCGCGATGCTTTTCAAAAAGTTAAACATAGTGAATGAAATGAAATTCGTCCATCCCAAAGATATGCAGGACGGTTTGATAGAGGTTTCGGAAAACGATATTTTGGCCAATGTCCCTTATGTAGCGGGTTGTGGCTTATGGTTCGATCATCATTCCAGTGAACTTGAGCGGATGGGCGAAAAGGTTGAATTCAAAGGGGAAACCCGAATCGCGCCAAGTGCGGCACGTGTTGTTTATGATTACTATGGAGGGCGTGAGACCTTCGGAGATATCGATGATATTATGCGCGGGGTGGATAAAGCGGATTCGGCTCAGTTCAGCAAAGAAGATATTTTGAATCCAAGCGGATGGGATCTATTATCTTTTATCATGGATGCTCGAACGGGGTTGGGGCGTTATCGCGATTATCGGATCAGTAATTATCAATTGATGGAAGATCTTGTGGAGCACTGTGCAACGATGTCCGTTCATGAGATTATGGAATTGCCGGATGTGAAAGAGCGTGTGGCGCGATATTTTGAATTAGATGCTTTATATCGTGATATGCTTCAAACCTATACGCGGACGGAAGGCAATGTTATTATTACCGATCTTCGTGATGTGGAAACCATCTATCCAGGGAACCGTTTCATGGTGTATGCTCTTTATCCGGAGCAAAATATCTCGATTTGGATCGTCGATGGCCGAAATAAACAAAACTGCGTCTTTGCTTGTGGTCACAGCATTGTGAATCGCTCGTCGAAAACGAATATTGGTAACTTGATGCTCCAAAATGGTGGAGGCGGTCATCATGCAGCAGGTACTTGCCAAGTTGACTATGTGCATGCTGAGGAAGTTTTGAAGAAAATTGTTGAAACGATGAGAACAGACGGATAAAATAAATGAAACGGACCGCAGGATGGGGAGTTCCCGGAATGCGGTTTTTCACGAAATGGGGACAGGGGGGAATGGAGTGGAGTTAGAACAAATTCATCATGTGGCGATCATTAGCTCTAATTATGAGCGATCGAAACACTTCTATGTCGATTTACTTGGATTAACGGTCATTCACGAAACGTATCGTGCAGAACGTGACTCCTATAAGTTGGATTTGCGCATCGGGAAGACCGAGCAGCAGATCGAGTTGTTTTCATTTCCGAACCCTCCGCTGCGAGTTAACCAGCCTGAGGCAAGGGGTCTTAGGCATTTGGCTTTTGTCGTGCCGAATATGGAACAAAGCGTTAAAGAACTTGAGAGCAAGGGGATTGCGGTAGAACCGGTGCGGATTGATCCTATTACCGGTGACCAATATACTTTTTTTGCAGATCCGGATGGGCTGCCCTTGGAGTTGGTGAAACATGCGAAATGATCGCCAAGAAAGGACAGAACAGGAGCCGAAGCTGCGGTTTGCCAAAGGCTGCCTATGGAGTATACTTGTGTCCATTCCCCTATGGGCGTTATTGATTTGGTTTTTGTTTATAAAATAAAATCCCTCACTAGCTTGGTCTGACCGCTGCATGCAATGCAGTTCGGTCGGATGAGCCGTTGAGGGATTTTTATTTCACTTGTCCGTTTGTCTGCGCGGTGGCAATGGTCCAAGATACTGAAACAAGTTGCACTCGATACGTCCATTAAATAGTTTGCGCTTCTTATCCGCGCGGCGGTTCATATAGTGCTCGAGCTGTGTGCTCGGGCTTAAGATGAACATGCTCCATGAAGGCATAGGAGCTGTGAGTGCTCCGAGCTGGCGTAGCGCCACCTCTACATCTTGCGCTTCACCAAGCCGTTCTCCATAGGGAGGGTTGGTGATCAAGCAGCCGTAGTCGCCGCGCGGGCGGGCTTTGGCTACTGGTTCCACGAGCAGCTTGAACTGCTTCGTCAAGCCGGCGGCCTTCGCGGCAGCCTCAGCCACTTCGATGGCAGAGGGATCGATGTCACTGCCGATGATGTTCAGCGGAACATCATCTTTAACCGCGTCGAAGGCCTCGTCGCGAGCCTTGTCCCACAGCTTGCGTGGGATATTGCCCCACGCCTCGCTAGGGAAGCTGCGCCGCAGTCCTGGCGCGATGTTCCATCCGATCATAGCTGCCTCGATCGGGATCGTTCCAGACCCGCAGAACGGGTCGTAGAGCGGTCTATCGACCTTCCAACGGCTGAGGAGGATCATCGCAGCCGCCATGGTCTCCTTGAGCGGAGCTTCGGTCACAAGCTTACGGTAGCCGCGCTTGTGCAGGCTGGCGCCGGTAGTGTCGATCGTCAGCGTTGCAATATCGTTCAGGAGTGCGACTTCGATCACGTAGCGTGCCCCGTTCTCAGGGAACCACTCGGTTCCGTAGCGAGACTTCAGCTTCTCCACGACGGCTTTCTTCACGATTCCTTGGCAAGCGGGAACGCTAGATAATTGTGACTTATGGGAACGCCCTTCCACAGGGAATTCGGCATCGTTCGGAATCCAGTCCGGCCAAGCAAGCGCTTTGGTGCCTTCGAAAAGCTCATCGAAAGTCACGGCCTTAAATTGGCCCATGTTTACCAAGATGCGATCGGCGGTTCTGAGCCAAAGATTGGTGCGGCAGATGGCCAGCTCGTCGCCGAGAAAACGGACACGCCCATTCTCGACAGTCACCTCGTTGTAGCCAAGATCACGGATTTCACGAGCAACGATGGCCTCAAGTCCCATTGGGCAAGTTGCGATTAGTTCAATTTGTTGTGGCATGTTTAGATTCCTTCCATCCGGGTTGTGCATCGCTCATAAAACTCATACAATTAACAAGTATAGGACAAATAGGTTACACTTACAAACGAAACACGCAAAGTGGATGCTTTGATGCTTTTCTAAGGAGGATAAAACATGGAAACCATAACAGCTGAGAGCTATATGGAGGGTTTATACGAAGAGGATACAGTTCTAGAGCGAGTTAAGGAAGTCATTCGCACCCAAAATATGCCCGAAATATCGATTGCACCTGGATACGGCCGATTGCTTACTATGCTGGTCACGATGATTGGCGCAACGAAGGTGTTGGAAATAGGTGCTTTAGGCGGTTATAGCGGGATTTGTTTGGCTAGAGGCTTGAAAGAGGGCGGCAAGCTGACTTCGCTCGAATTAAAACAAGAATTTGCCGATGTAGCCAAGCAAAATCTGACCGAAGCTGGCCTTGGCGAGCTCGTTAAGTACCGGATTGGCGAAGCGCTCATTCACCTGAATGATCTTCTTGAGCAGGGAGAGCGATTTGATTTCTTTTTTATTGATGCGGACAAAGTGAATTATCCGAATTATTTGGAGCTTGCAATCAAGCTGGCGAATCCTGGCGCCATTATTGCTGGGGATAACACGCTGATGCGAGGAAAAGTCGTCGACACGAACCAAACCAAAGCATCGGTTCAAGCAATGCGTACTTTCAATCAGCTGATCGCCTCTGATCCGCGTTTGGAAAGTACCATCCTGCCCGCTTATGATGGTTTGGCTTTAGCACGAGTGAAGTAATACGGAGACTGTCGATTGATTCATTAGGCCTCCTCACAACTGGTAGGTATAACACTAAAATTCGATTTTAGAGTCATACAGCTTACGTGAGGGTTGTACATTATGCAACAACGAAGGGAGAACGGCGAGTTTTAGGCTGAAATTGTTGCACTTTCAACAACTTTGTACGCAAAAACGCTCTAAGCTAGCAATAGCTTAGAGCGTTTTTCATTAACATATAAGAACTTGTGGTTCGGGGTGAGCGAAGCTTACCCCTTATTTAACTTTAAGATGCTTTTTGATCTGGTATATAGAAGTCAGACTCGCTTAATTTGCCAGGAGTAATTGGTTTTATTTGCGTTAACGGAGGCACCGGTTGTGATGTGGTACTAGGGTGAGTGACTTCTTGCTTCTTGAAAGAAATAGCACTGATGCCGTTCCAATAGATAAATAATAACTCTGCACATACGACGATCAAAACAATTTTACGCCAGTTCAGCCTCATGGATGGCATCCTCACTTTCAATGATACGCCTATATTACCATATTGTGGAAGGAATTCCCATGATTATTTCTCACTCTTCATTTATGAACCAGACCTGTAGTAATCTCTAGTTCATATCGTTGACTTTCCGGCATTTGCGCAGCGTAAGCCAAGCGAACAGCATATTCAATATCATAAGGAACACGTACGAATTGAATCGCAAATCCAGCTTGCACATTGCCTTCGGTTTCCCCTTCTAACACGCAGTAGCAGGCTTGCGGAATGCCGTCATAGGGCGTTCCCACACTACCAACATTGAAGAGCATCAGACCGCTGCTCGCGTGCCTCACATGGCGTTTCTCCGATGGGTTTTTGATCGTTATGAGATAGGGAATATGAATGTCTCCGTAACCGACAATATCAGGCTGCTTCCCATCTGTCGACGCACCTGTCATCTCTGTATTTTGAAACATTGTGAGACGTTCTTCCTTGGATGCTTTACGTTTCACTCTATGATAAACACTTTTCGCAGAAGCGTGGAACAGTCGGAACAATTTGCCGCTTACGTTCAAATCAACGGAGAAAGGCAGCTGTTCCAAATAAGCGAGCCTATCCTCACCAAGCTGCTGCTGATGCCATAATCCGGCAGACTGCTCTTGAGGGAGAGTAATCCCCAAATCCCAGTTTCCTTGTACAACGGATTCACATACCTCCTTGATACGGTCAACGACAGCAGCGGAATCAGGCCCTTTACCTACAAGGTCGCCCAAACATATAATGCGTTTAATTCCTCTGCGTTCAATATCTAAAAGCACAGCTTCCAGTGCGGGTAAATTACCATGAATATCCGATATGATTGCGATTTTCTCCAACGTTTTCGTTCCCTTTCTCCGATAAACTCAAATGAACTTCATTCTGCTTCAGTTATACCACAAGGATTATGAATCTGAAAATGAGAGTCTCTTACTATTACCCAACGAGGGTTTCTTCTGCTATAATTTGTAGGGGGAAAGGGGAATGTTTTGATTGGAATCCAGACAAGATCGTCACCGTAAACCGAAAAAAGAACGCACTACGAACAAGAAGACCCCGCTCAAAGTAATTGGGGGACTCACGCTTGCCGCAGCAGCCTGTTTTGCTATTGGCATAGGCGCTTCCTATTGGACATCGAACAGTAAATCAGCAGAAGAGCAAGATTCAGCATCCTCACCAGTGGCTAGTGTTTCGCCTGTTCCAACCAAACCAACGAATACAGCGAGCACGGCTAGTGCGGAGCCAAGCGCAAAGCCTAGCCCAGAGTCTACGGCAAAAGCCGTTATCCCGACTCCTCCGGAAGTCGCATCGAGTGAGCCCACGAGCAGTGGCGGGCAAGTGAAGTTAACTTTTGTGGGTGATGTGTTGATGGCCTCCAAAGTGGAAGATATTTTAAAACAAAAAGGCTATGATTACCCTTATACGAATGTAAAAGACTTTCTGAGCAAGCCCGATTATACGATTGCTAATCTGGAAACACCCATAACGACTAGAGGTACAGTTCAAAATAAGGATTACGTCTATCGTTCTTCACCGATGTCGTTACCTGCCCTGAAAGCTTCTGGCATTGATCTCGTTAATTTAGCGAATAACCATGTGATGGATTATGGGACAGAAGGTTTGCTGGACACGATGGATGCTCTCGATCAAGAGGGCGTTAAGCGAGTTGGAGCGGGCAAAGATTTGGAAGAAGCTTACCGACCTGTCATCGTGGAAAAAGCGGGTGTGAAGATTGCCTTCTTCGGCTTCAGCCGTGTTGTTCCGGAGGCTTCGTGGAAAGCAGGTCCTGGCCATCCAGGTGTAGCTGAAACGTATAGCTACACGCTGCCGGTCGAAGCCATTCAGAAAGCAAAAGAAAGCGCTGATCTAGTTGTTGTCGTTACCCATTGGGGAGTGGAAAGAAGCGATAATCCGGATAAGAATCAAAAAGACCTGGCCCATCGTTACATCGATGCTGGCGCTGATCTCATCGTAGGCGGTCATCCACATGTCTTACAAGGCTTTGAGCAATACAAAGGCAAATGGATTGCTTATAGTCTAGGTAATTTCATTTTTACAACGAATGATACCCCGAAGACTTGGGAGACGGTTATTTTAGAAGCTGCATGTTCAAAAGATAAACAATGCGATATCCACCTTGTGCCTATTTTGACCAAAGCAGCACTGCCGACTCCTATGAGTATGGAAGATGGCGCAAAGCTCTTTCAGCGTTTGAGTAAAATCTCGATAGGCGCTCAAGTGGACGCGCAAGGAAATGTTAGCAAGAAATAAGATGAGGAGCAATCAACATGACAGAAGCTGTTCGCAATATTTATTGCGTAGGTCGCAACTACCGGGCACATGCCGCCGAACTGGGGAATGATGTTCCGGATCAACCGATGATTTTTACCAAGCCGACACATGCACTCGCCCCAATAGATGGGGGAGAGTTGACGCTTCCCGGTGATCAAGGTGAGATTCACTATGAAGCCGAGCTTGTCCTACATATCGCTAAGCCTTACACAGAAGGCATCCAAGTGGATGAGATTGTCGACAAATATGCACTCGGCATTGACTTCACGCTTCGTGATGTTCAGAACGTCATTAAGAAGAAGGGTCAGCCATGGCTGCCTGCCAAAGGCTTTCTGAATTCTGCACCGATCAGTACATTCCGACCATTCCCAGGAGCTTCAAAGCTGACAGAAGCGAACTTACAGCTTCGCCAGAATGGACAAATTGTTCAGAACGGCAATATCAGCAATATGATCTTCGATCTACAAACCATTATTGATTACATTGCAAAGCATTATGGTTTAGGTGCTGGCGATATCATCTACACAGGTACTCCTGAAGGGGTAGGTCCTGTGCATCATGGTGATCGCTTGGAGCTGTTATGGGGCGAAGAAGTATTCGGAGCTGTTACGATTAACATTTAACAGATCAAAGGGCAGTCTCTTAAGGTCATTTATGACCTGAGAGAACTGCCCTTTATTTTTCCTTGATTAAACTTCTGCCCGATCCTCTAAAGCAGCATCCGAATATTGATCACGAACTCGAAGGATGGCCGGCAATTGCTGAAAAAATGCATCAACCACTTTGGGGTCAAAATGCTCGCCCCGTTCCTCTTTAAACAAAGTCAAGATCCGATCGAGCTCCCAAGCTTTTTTGTAAACACGCTCACTGCCAAGTGCATCGAATACGTCAGCAATCCCTGTAATTCGGCCATAGATGTGAATGTCCTCGCCCTTGATTCCGCGTGGGTATCCGCGTCCATTCCATTTCTCATGATGCTCATACGCAACCACAGCAGCCGTTTTCAGAATATGGCGATTGGAGTTTTTGAGCAAGTTATAGCCGATACGTGTGTGGTTCTGCATTAATTTGAATTCTTCATCCGTTAATTTCCCGGGTTTGTTTAAGACACTATCAGGGATAGCCACCTTACCGATATCATGCATTGGCGAAGCCATTTTCAACAATTCAGCTTCTTCTTTACTCATACCTAATCCTAAGGCTAAGAGATAAGAATATTCGGCTACACGCTTCACATGATTACCTGTCTCCTTGGACCTGCTCTCACCAATTTCCCCCATTCTAAAAATAATTTCTTTCTGCGTTTCCTCGATCTCGTTCGTAAGTAAAGCAGATTCTAATGACTTACCCGCGTAGGAGGAAGCTAATGTTAAATATTCCATGTCTTTATCTGAAAATTGTTCGCTTGCTGTCAGCTTATTAATGGCTTGGTAAGCACCCATAATTTCACCTTGGCTGTTTCGGAACGGAATTACCAAGAGCGCTTTGGTGCGGTAACCCGTTTGTTGATCCGTTCGAAGAGCTCCATTTATGAGATAGGACTTATATTCTTCATTCGAATAAGCGTCATGAATAAATACGGCTTTATCATTGGTTACAGCATAGCCGACAAGACCAGCCGTACTAGGAATACGAATTTCGTCGAGACCATGAGCTACTTTGGACCATAACTCATTTTTGTTTGAATCAAGCAACCAAACCGTACAACGATCAGAGACAATCATTTCTCGTCCCATATCGGCCATCAGCATAAGTACATTGTCTAGGATTCGTTCGTTCGCAATTTTGGCTGCATAGTCAAAAATGACGCGCAGCATCTCCTGAGGATCCAGGTCTCTTTTTAACTGGGAAGTTATATCGAATTGTTCGTTCTCCATGTCAGCCTCCTAACATTCACCGAACTTAGTTTATCATAAATTTCATAGGAATTGGTTACATCCTGTCGAGTTAACCGAAAATTTAGATGGATATGTCGATCTCAACAAAAGGATTGTAAACGTTTGGCCTCGAATACGACTATGATACAATAAGAGAGAGTTTTGAACGGTTCATAAAGGGCATGGAAGAAGAATAGGAGTGCTGCATGTGGAGTGGATTTGGGGTTTAGCGGGAAGCTTGATCATCACAGGTGCGGCCTATTGGAAGGGATCCTTATCCTTATCGGGCTTGGCTGCTGCTGTGCTGCTCGGCACGTCGATGTTTGCACTGGGAAACTTAGCTTGGTTTGGGACACTTATCGCCTTCTTCGTATCTTCTACCTTATTATCTAAACTCAAGCATCAACGTAAATCTGCAGCAGAAAGCGGTTATGCCAAAGGTGGAAGACGCGATGCCGGACAAGTTACTGCAAATGGCGGTCTTGGTTTATTGCTATGTATAGGGAATGCGGTTTGGCCCGATCCAGCTTGGTGGATTGTATTTGTTGGGGTTATGGCAACGGTCAATGCGGACACGTGGGCTACAGAAATAGGCGGAATGAGTAAATCTATACCGCGTTCAATCATTAACGGCAAGCTTGTTCCGGCTGGCACATCGGGTGGTGTAACGGGATTAGGACTGCTGGCTTCATTGCTGGGAGGAGCATTCATTGGTTTGGTTAGTGGATGGTTCAGTCAGATGATTGAGTTAGAGTATGAGGTAGGGTCATTTGCAGCGCTGATCGTACTGGGTGCTGTTTCTGGTCTGATGGGTTCTTTGGCTGATTCTTGGCTCGGGGCTACGGTTCAAGTCATGTATCGGTGTAACGTTTGTGGGAAAACCATCGAGAAACAGTCTCATTGTGGCCAGAAAGCCGCACAGATTCGCGGTATGAGAGTGATGACAAATGATATGGTCAATGCAGTATCCTCGCTAGTCGGAGGCGTTTTGTGCTTAGCATTAAGTGTTTTGATATTTTAAAAATAACTACAAAGCAACCCTACTGCAATCTGTGCAGCAGGGTTGTTTTTGTATGCTTAATGAACCGTTGAACCACTTGGTTCAGTTTGGTCTTTATCATGTGCCGGTTGCGGGGGAGCTGGGGGGAATAAGGCATCCTGCAGCTGCTTTTCCAATTGCCGAACTTTACGCTGCAGCTTGTACTGACGTACCATTCCGAAGAGGCCGACAATCAGACCGCCTAACAAGGTGGATGTTAAAATGACAAGGATCAAGGGTGTGGATGTCTGAGCAAACATGAAATTTACTTGAACTGGTTCGACGTTAATGACGGCAAAGACAGCCGTTATGAGGGCGAATACTAAAGCAGATATGAGAATCCATTGCATCTTCATCCATCATTCATCCTTTCACCCCAAATAAACGGCTACGCCGTCCTTCATGGACGGATGCGTTTATCTAGAAATACAGCCGACTTATCATGTGAAACTTATAAATTCTTATATTTTGAGAAAAGGTTGAAGGCGTACGCCCTCAACCTTTATCAGAACAATTACTTCGTTAACTCTTCCATTTGATCAAGTAGGGAGCTGAAGACACTCATCGCTTGCTTGATTGGTTCCGGTGTGGACATGTCTACGCCGGCCTTTTTCAAGATGTTCAGAGAGTAGTCACTGCCGCCGCTTTTTAAGAAGCCTAAGTATCGGTCTACGGCAGGCTGGCCTTCATCCAGAATTTGCTTCGCAAAGATGGTTGCTGCGGAGAAGCCAGTTGCATATTTGTACACATAGAAGCTGTTGTAGAAGTGAGGAATTCGAGCCCATTCCATCTCGATATCCTGATCCACAACCATGGCATTCCCATGGTACAGCTTATTCAAGCCATAGTAGATTTCGCTGAATTCCTGCGGTGTCAGGGAATCTCCATTTTCTGATTTCTCATGTGTAATCATTTCGAATTCGGCAAACATCGTCTGACGGAATACCGTTGTTCTGAACTGATCCGCGTAGTAAGTAAGCAAGTAAAGCTTTTCTTTCGGATCCGTTACGCGTTTCAATAAATAGTCCATGAGCAGTGCCTCATTAAGCGTAGAAGCGACTTCCGCAAGGAAAATCGTATACTGCGCATAGCGGTACTCTTGGTTCTCATCGGACAAATACGAATGAATAGCGTGGCCCATTTCGTGTGTCAATGTGAACATGCTGTTCAAGTTATCCTTATGATTCAGAAGTACGTAAGGATGTGTGCCATAGGCACCCCAGCTGTAAGCGCCGTTCCGCTTATTTTTGTTCTCATAGACATCGATCCAGTGGTTATCGAAGCCGTCTTGAAGAATTTTTAAGTAGTTTTCGCCTAATGGGGCTAAGCTTTTCTTAATTTCTTCTTTTGCTTGCTGGTAGGTGATGTCCATCTTGAACTCTTCAACCAGCGGGGCAAAAAGGTCGTACATATGTAATTCATCGACTTTAAGCAACTTCTTGCGGAGTTTCAGATAACGCTGCAGCTGCGGCAAAGAATCGTGAATAGTGGAAATTAAGTTTGTATACACTTCTTTCTTAATATTGTCCCCAAACAGGGTGGATTCAAGAACGGAAGGGTAGTGACGAGCCTTGGCATAGAAGATATTCTTATTAATATTCGCGCTAAGCGTTGCTCCAATTGTATTCTTATTGTTGCGATAAGTTTCGTAGACAGCATGGAAGGCGTTTTTTCGAACTTCGGCGTTGCGGCTCTCTAGGAATTGAATGTAACTTCCATGAGTAAGTTCGACTTCTTCACCTTTTTCATTCTTAATTTTTGGGAATTTCAAATCGGCATTGTTCAGCATACCGAAGATAGTGCTTGGCGCTCCGGCCATGTTACCCGCTTGGGCAAGTAAAGCTTCCTGATCCTTGGATAACGTATGCGGCTTCTGGCGAATCATTTCTTCGAGTGTGTCCTTATAGAAAGATAAAGAAGGATCTTCCACCAGCTGCTTAAGCTTTTCATCCGATAAACTGAGAATTTCTGGTGAAACAAATGAGAGCGCTTCTCCTACTTCGACACTGATTTTTTTTGCTTTTTCCGATAAGGCCTGGTAAGTAGGTTCTGCTGTATCTTCATGGTGTTTCATATTGGCATAAACGTACAGTCTTTCTGTTTTCAGAGAGACTTCATCTTCCAACTGGAAACATTGCTTTACCGTAGCGGAATCGCTAAGTTTTCCTTGGAAGGCGCTGATTTTGCCAAGCGAGTTTTTCACACTCTGAAATTCCTGATCCCAAGCCTTCTGATCGGCAAATAAATCCTCCTGATTCCAGCGGTGCTCGGCCGGTACTTGCTTGCGATCCAATATTTGAGTCATCGGAGCCCTCCTGTCCTTGTTTTGAGATTGGGGTAATCGGTTGTCTTTGGCATGTAATTCGGCAGCTGGGATTGAGCTTAGAAGAAGTCCCATTGCCGCTGTCACATAGATCCAGCGCATTACGGTCACGCTCCCGGCGTATTCCCACATGGGATGTGCTTGATAAAATCCCATAACATGGTTTTCACCTAGTATGACCGTTAACCCATTCATTTATGATTATATGAAAAAGCTGGAAGGAAGTAAATTTACTTTCCGGCTCCAAAGAAGCTAATTAAGATTAGTACAAACGATATCGAGACCATTACAATCGCCAGCAAGGCTAGGTACCGTTTCATTTGTGCCGGTAGGCTGTCTTTTTTCATAATCAAAATGATGGCTAGGCAGAAGGATACGAGTACAAATGTGATGATAGATCCGGAATCGGTCATTGTTGAATCATCCTTATCCCTATAGAGTATGACACTAGCTAACTAACGCATGATACTAACTTTCGCTGTGTAAATGAAAACTCCTTTTTCAGCCGGCATGCGGCATCGTTTCATCCGGATTTTCATCATCCTCCGCTTTGACCAGTATGAACTTGCCGCGAGAGTCCATTTTGACGGTAAAACGATCTTCAGCAGCAATCTGTGCTTCATCGCTTAATTCCTTAGGAAGTGTAAGCTGACCGCTGTCCCCAACTTCGACCTGGTAGCCAATCATTTTGGACCATTTGCCTGCTGCAAGCACAACTAAGATGAGTAAACCAATGAATAACCATTTACCAAGCGGATTTGAGTTGAAATAAGGGGCAAGGAATTTCTCGCCGGTAATCATTTTACCAGCTGTTAATACGAGAACACCAGCACCGATATATAGGATCGACGGATACTTCTCAATCCATTTGATGAACAGCGTACTGCCCCATACAACGATAGGCACACTTACCAGAAGCCCGATAATAACAAGTATGAAGTTACCGTGAGCAGCTCCTGCTACAGCGATGACATTATCGAGTCCCATCACGGCATCAGCCACAATAATGGTTCGAATGGCAGCCCAGATGCCGTCTTTGGCCTTAATGTCTCCGTGATTCTTCTTTTCACTAAGCAGTTTATACGAAATCCAGAGGAGAAGAATACCGCCTGCCAGTAGAAGACCAGGAATTTTCAGAAGAGTAACGACAGCCATTGTAGCTAGAGCACGAATGACGATGGCGCCTATCGTACCCAAGAGGATGACTTGTTTTTGCGTTTCCTTTTTCAAATTACGAGCAGCCATACCGATAACGATCGCGTTATCCCCCGCAAGTACCAGATCAATGAGAATAATGCTGAGCAGTGAGACGAAGAAACCTGTTGATAACCAATCCATGAGCGAACACTCCCTTAAGCGTATTTTTGAAAAAAATAGAGCCTAGCACCGGTGACCGGTGAAGGCTCTAATTCATCAAAAAAGACCTTCACCAATAAACATGGCAAAGGTCTTGCTAACAACGTTGTCGTTGCCAATAAAGCCGGGACCTGATGAGGATCCGAATTGACGACTTTACTGTATCAGCTACTCCCCTTTGGAGTGATACGTATGAACTTATAAGTTAATTATAAGAAGGGTGGATGTGAAAGTCAAGGCATTTGGACCAAAGAATTAAACTTCTTTGAAAGCATCCATGATGGCTTGCCATTCTTCATCTGTGCCTTGGAATTTGTCTTTGGCAAACCGCTCATTAGCCCAGTGTAACATAGCTGGTCGTCCGATGAAGGTGTGGCACTCTTCGCCCCATTGATCGGTTATTTCGGTTAATACGATTTTACTGCCTTGTACCTCGACATTTAGCATGTTCCATTTATCTTTTTTGTAAATAACGTGTTTCTTAAAAGGTTGATTTGACACTTGTTTTCCTCGTTTCTGCATTGAGCTCAAAGATATAAGCAATCGTACCACAAAAAGTGGTGATTTCCAAACAAGCAGCTGTCAATTTTCTTGTTGCCTCCAATCAGGGTCCCATGATAAAATCCTCCTAATCCTTTCCATAGGGAATGGGTTATGAGGCAGTTAGGCAAAGCGAAGAGTTGAGCAGAGGAGAGATGAGCATGGAACAAAAGCGTGTTTATGAGCAGGTTGGGGTTGCGATGACCTCAAGATCGTATGCAGAATATCAGAAAATGTTTATTTTGCAGACAGAAAATTTAATTGGTAAGCGAGTCTTAGATGTTGCAGGCGGTGCATCTTCCTTTACGGTAGAAGCGCGGCAGCTGGGTATCTTGTCAGAAGCGGTTGATCCTCTATATGAGAAATCTGCTGAGGAGATCGCGGAGCATGGTCTGCAAGAGATCGAGCTTGTTGCAGCCAAAATGGAAAAGTTAGTAGATGTGTATGATTGGACGTATTATGGTTCTGTTGACAAACACAAAGCTGGACGCGTCAAGGGCCTTGAGCAGTTTGTAAATGATTTCTCGAGTAAAGATGCAGCTTCCAGGTATCATGCTGCTTGTCTTCCTTCACTTCCATTTGCAGAAGAGAGCTTTGACCTTGTTTTAATCAGTCATTTTCTCTTTCTATATGAAGATCAATTCGACTACTCTTTTCATCGGGCAGCCGTTAAGGAACTGCTTCGTGTCTGTAAGCCTGGTGGCGAAGTGCGTATTTATCCATTATTGAATTTTCGGCAAGCCGAATATAGCAAGCTATCAGAATTAATAAATGAGCTCACAAATGGAGGATATCTGGTCCAAAAAAGGGAAGCGAGCCTGCCTTTTTTACCAAATTCTCATCTATATTTAAGCATAATTAAACACCCCTCTGCATAGTGGAAAACGTTGGTACATCAACAAATATTAGCTTATCCACACCGTTTTTTTCGTTGATTTATCACCTTGCTAATGGTATAATTTCCTTATTCGTCATAGATGGCGATATTTTTAGGAGGTTGTTCATTTGAAGGGTACAGTTAAATGGTTTAACGCAGAAAAAGGCTACGGTTTCATTTCTGTTGATGGAGGCGACGATGTATTCGTTCACTTCTCCGCAATTCAGGGCGAAGGATTCAAAACATTAGAAGAAGGCCAATCCGTTGAGTTTGATATTACTCAAGGCAACCGTGGTCCTCAAGCAGCTAACGTCACAAAATTATAAGAAACTGGGACTTCCCACTTATAAATAGAGTGTCATAGCACAAACAACAAAAGACAGTGCCCGTATCCACTCGGGGGCTGTCTTTTTTGCGATTCTCCTTGACCGCTTTCTATAGAAAATAGCCTGTACACTTCCTAGGAGGAGATGTACAGGCTTATTTATTTCGAAGAGCAGCCAAATGTTATACGAACATATCGACGATGAGCACGGTTCCAAATGCAATAAACGAAAGCAGTGTTTCGAGTACCGTCCACGTTTTAAACGTTTCTTTGACCGTTAACCCGAGATATTCTTTGACCATCCAGAAACCGGCGTCATTGACGTGGGAGAGCATAAGCGAGCCTGCGCCTGTGGCGATAACGAGCAGCTCCAAGTTCACGCCTGACATATGCTCAACAATCGGCGAAACAATACCAGCCGCTGTTGTTAATGCCACTGTTGCCGAACCAGTCGCGACTCGGATTAATCCAGCAACCATGAAAGCTAGAACAATAGGAGAAAGGGAGATATTCTCCGCCATTTGAGCAATGGATGTACCAACGCCACTGGCAATAAGGATCTGTTTAAACCCGCCGCCAGCACCGATAATCAAAATAATTGAACCTACAGGTAACAGACATTCATGAGATAGCTTGCTGATATAATTTTTATTCATTCCTTGGCGGATGCCTAAGAAGTAGAAGGCTGCAAAACATGAGATTAGAAGCGCAATCACCGAATTCCCAATAAAGACTAGGAATTTCATAAATCCAATAGGAAGTGACAAATAGGGTGCAACAACCGACAAGACCATCAATAATACAGGCAATAAGATAATGAAAAACGAAATGCCGGCTCCTGGCAGTTTTTCAGGCTCTGTGCTTGCACTGAGCAGCTCTGGTTCATTCTCGGGAACCACACGTTTATGCACCCATTTAGCAAACAAAGGACCTGCAATGATCGCCGCTGGGATCGCAATGATGAGAGAGTAAATAAGAACTTTTCCGATATCAGCTTTGTATATACCGATGGCTGTCATAGCCCCAGGATGCGGCGGCACAAGACCATGAACAATGGATAATCCGGCGATGACAGGCAGGCCGATTAACAAAATATTTTGTTTCGTTGATTTATGGATAGAAATGACCAAAGGAAGCAGCATGACAATCCCTACGTCAAAAAATACTGGGATCCCTATAATAAAACCGGAGAGAAGCATGGCCCAAGGCAATCTTTTTTCACCAAAAACCCGTATGAAGAAATTGGCCACTTGTGTGCCAGCGCCTGAATCTGACATCATTTTTCCTAAAATCGTACCTAACGCTAATATGCCAACTAAATGGCCTAAAACGTTTCCAACTCCAGTTTCATATGCACCAACAATTTTATCCATGGATAACCCGGCCATAATCGCTAAGAACAAGCTGGCAACGGTTAAGCTAATAAACGCATGCCATTTCCACCAGGCTACGCCTAAAATGACAATCACAATCGCTAACAATGTAACCATTAATAGATACATATTCATAAATAATCCCTCTTCTCCATGGTGTAGTAAGCGTTATCATCGTGTAGACGAGAAAAGGAAATGCGCTTTTCCTTGTATCTTAACTGTCGTAATTGACTACATAGTTGTGCATTACCGTGCTGTAATAACCTTTACTGAATTCGATCAGATCGCCACGTTCATCAAACGAATAACGTAATCTCTTCAATAGAGGGGTTCCTTCTTTTACATGCAGAATTTTTTCCACATAAGAAGGAGCGGTGGCAGCAGCAAACTCATCTCGATACTTTTCTAAGGCAATTCCGTGCTCCTCAAGCAATTCATACAAGGATTGATCATTCAAATCCGAGAGTTCGATATTTGACATTTGCATGGATAGATAGTGGGAGTAGTGGATATAGGGTGTGTCATTCAAGTGATAAAGACGTTCGATGAACAAGCAGCGCTCCCCAAATAATTGATAAGGTTCTGTGCCTAACTCATTTGTTACAACTTCGGCTCGCAATATTTGCTTGTGAATTTGATGGCCTTCTTCAACTAGAACTTCTGTGAAACGCTTCCATTTGGAAAGCTTAGACATAGAAGCATTTCGTATAACCTTGGTCCCTTTGCCGCTGCTCTTTTCCAAATATCCTTCTTGCGCAAGTTCTTTGATAGCATTGCGAATGGTGATCTTGCTGACATCGAATTCCTGCTCTAGCTGTGGCTCTGACGGTATATTCGTTCCTAAGGGATACACACCGTGTAAGATGCGATCCTTTAGGATATTCATGATTTGTAAATATAAAGGTCTTTTATTGCGGGATAAATTCACCAATCCAATCACTACCTTTCTACATCGCCTACGGCTTCCGTCATCGCACGAAGAATATCGCTTTCTGATGACATCGGAGTATCGCCTACAATGGTATGTGCAAGCATGCCAGCAGCCGCTGCAAATCCGACTGTTTTCTCCGGGGAAAATCCCTGAATTTCTCCGTGTACGATACCGCTCGTGTAGGCATCTCCTGCACCAATTCTATCATAGATAGAAAACGTGAGCAGTTTAGAAAAGGTGAAGCTTTGGTCCTTGTAGATAAATCCGCGCAAGGAATGCGTGTTGTCACCGTTAATGTTACGGTGTGTACCTGCTATGACCGAAATCTGATATTTTTGTGCAACCGCTGGAATCAGCTCCATCAGTTGTTCTTGACTTTCGATCTGATCGGTATGCATGCCGAGGGTAAACATCGCGTCTTTTTCGTTCATCATGACAATGTCAGCCAGCTCTAGCATTTCCTCATAGTGCGGTTTAGCCTTGGCATAACCGCCTTCACCCCAATGGGCGAGACGATAGTTACAATCGAAAACAACGGTGCCGCCTTGCGCTTTGACCGCTCTAGCCAAGGCTTTCATGTGCTCACGTACCCCATCATTCATAGCCAACGTAATACCGCAGAAATGGATGATATCAATATTTTTGGCGATTTCAGTAATAGGATAAGTATGTTCAGGGGCTGTATTGAAGCTGCTTTCCTGGCGATTAGAATACGTCACGCGGCTGGGCCGCGCACCGAATCCATTTTCTAAAAAATACATGCCCAAGTAGCTGCCGCCCCGAACAATGAACGATTGTGTGATACCTAATTTTCGCAAATACGATTCAGCAGCATCACCCACGGCATTAGCCGGCAATCTGGATATCAGGTACCCAGTATGCCCTAAGCGCGAAAGCGCTGAGCTTACGTTCACGCCAGTACCAGAGAAAGAATAATTCAAACTGCTAGCTTGGGATAAGAGTTCATACCCCGGCACTTGCAAGCGCATCATGACTTCTCCAAAAGCAGCAATTCGTTTAGCCATGATGATCAACCAGTTTCTTCATGATCCCCAGTAATTCACGGACATCTTGGGCTCTCGTCTTTCCAGTTTCTTTATCGATGATCGATGAATACACGTGTGGGATGACTTGTGGAACCTTAGCTTCCAGGGCGATACGCAGAATGGTTTCGAAATTATCCATGTCAATGCCGCCAGTTGGTTCTAATGCAAAACCTTCTTCTCCGCACGCTTGCGCGACAGCGCGCAATTCATCTTCACAGCTTAAGCCATTCATCGGGAAATATTTTAAGGCATTGCCGCCCATATCGCGGACAAGTGCGATGGCCGTTTTCACAGGTACAATCGCGAGCTCGGATTGCGCAGCGCTCACTGGACCTGTTGAGATATTGACATAGCCAACGCGTCCAGTAGGGGACACCAAACTGTTAATCCAGCTATCTTGGTCGCCAAGATTGGCGCGCGTTGCACCTACGGCAGGGAATACTTGGTTAATGTGGCTGCCCGGATAGTGCTTCGCAATGGCTGCGACAACTGCAGCTTGACGATTATCGCCAGCGCCGAGTCCGATTGAGACTGCTTCGTCAATGGCTTTTCCGTATTCTTTCATCGCTTCTACAGCTAATTCAACCGTTGGGTAGTCTTTGGAAAGAACGCCCACAAGTACGTAACCTTCAGCTGCTTCGAATATCTCTTTAGCATTCTCAACACTATTAGCCAATACATTCAATGCCGCGCGGCCTTTATAGAAACGTTTTGCAATGTTGGACATGTTATTTGCCTCCTACTAATTTACGTATTTGAGCTGCGATAACTTCAATATCGTCGCCTTGAAGCGGACGTGGATCGATATCGAAATAGCCCTGTTTCACGCCATAATCGCGTGTGTAGATAGCAATCTCACCACTCTGCAGCCCTGTTACAACTTCCTTGGCCGTAGTGCCTGCTTGCTCAGGATCAATTTGAATGCGTGCGCGGAAAATTGCACGACCAGCTTCATCCTGTACAATGTTCACTTTTACACCTTTCAATTCGCTGAGAGGCATTAACACTTGCAAAGCGGCTTTTTCTTGTTCGCTTTTATCTTCTTTGACGCCATATTCATCAAGCGCTTGAAGTAAGCCGAAAGTGGTTTCTTTACCAACTTTCATACTTCTCCCAATACCGTGCAGTTGAACTTTTACCCACTCGATATAGCTTCTCTTCCCGCCGATAATCCCTGAAGTAGGACCTTCAATGGCTTTAGAGCCACTATAGATGGCAAGATCTGAGTATTTTACATACTTTTGAATATCTTCTTCTGCAGCTGCATCGACGATAAGCGGAACACCATTACGCTGTGCAATCTCCCAGGCTTCTTCAACAGAAATCATATTTTTTTGGACGGCATGATGGGATTTCACGTAAAGAATAGCAGCTGTATGTTCAGTAATCGCATCTTCGATATGCTCAACTTTACCCTCATTGGCGTAACCAACTTCAACGAGCTTACCGCCTCCCAAGTAGATCATTGTTTCAACGGGTGCTCCATATTGGACATTGTGACCTTTGAGCATTATTATTTCGTTTTTGGCAATAGGTTCTTGATGCAGACGTTCACTCTTGCGGCGATTTCCTTCAGTTACAACAGCCGCGACAGAGAGTGCGATGCCGCTTGAGGCCGAATTGACGACAACCGCAGCTTCGGAACCTAGGATATTAGCGATATAGTCGCCTGCTTTATCAACGAGATCTGCAATCTCAACGTAATTTTGCCCGCCATGCTTCATGGCTTCCATGACCGTATCTGTCGGAGCAGATACACCTAGAATGCTCATTCGTCCACTTGCATTGATTACACGTTTTAGACCATATTTAGCATTTAATGAGAGAGCCATTCACAACCACTCCTTTGGCTTGTATGATTTGATCTGTTATACGCTTGTCACCTTCAGAATCAACAAGTGTAGTTGGTTCATTTTGAACCGTAAACAGGGTTAGATTGGCAACGTCACCAATTTGAATTCGACCAAGTTCTGGCTTATCAAGCCAAGTTGCTGCATGTGCGGTGACCGCTGCGATGACCTCTTCAAGGGAGTAGCCTAAGTAAAGAAATTTCGAGAGTACATGGGACATACTAAATACCGGGCCGTTCAATCTGTTCCCGCGGTAGATGTCTGTACTGATAGTATCTAAACCGATATGATGTTGTTTTGCTGCCTCCGCAACCTTAAAGGAAAAGCTTGCAGAACCATGTCCAACATCCAGATGTACGCCTCTATCAATAGCTTTAGTAAAAGCCAGTAACGGTTTTCCATTCTCATCAAAAAGATTATTAGCTTTCCCATTCAGATAATGAGTAATGATATCTTTTTTCTCTAAAAGCGAAAGGATGTCTTCGATACTCGGCGGTCCGGAACCGATGTGAACCATCAAGGGGAGAGAGGTTTCATGTGAAAGTGCGCGCGCAGCGAGCAAAGGTTCAATGCCGCAGTCACGAACAACACTTTTGCTTATTCTTGCCTTTAATCCAACAATGATATCTTTATTTTGTTTTACGGCCTGTACAGCCTTTTCCTTATCGATCCATGCCATATTGGACAATTCGTCGACTCTTTTCAAACCAATTCGTGAAATGTTCAAAAAGGCAAACAAGTTCGTTTGGGCTCGTTTCCTACTTGCTGCTAAGTCTGCAATTCGGTCCGCACCGCAGCTTCCAGCGTCTACAATCGTGGTTACACCTTGTTTGATTCCAATTTCATCGATTTCATCGCCGTAGGGATCGAAATCAGGAAAGGCATGGGTGTGCAGATCAATCCAACCACTTGAGACATAAACATCGGAATAATCAAAAATATGCTTCCCATGTCCACTCCCAACTCGGGTTAAATCAGCGATCTTCCCGTCTTCAATTACAATATCGAGACATTCTCCATTAACGTATTTTACGTTGTGCAATACGAATCTCTCTTGCATGCTTGTCACCTTTTTCTGTAACTCAATTTATTAACGCTTACATTTAAGATTGCCTAGATAGCTCCTCACATACATAGGAGTGAATTGTGTTAATCATGTAAAGAATATAACGTTATAATGTTACAATATCACAGAAAATTAGTGAAGTAAATATAACGTTATAATGTTTGAGAAATTAAATTTTGCCATGAAATAAGTAATGGAATTAAATGATGAAAACATATAAGTAAATAAAGGGGCTGTCCCAAAGTGTTAAATAAATTAGAGGGACAGTTCCTTCATGGAGCTATGCGAGCCGAAGCTCGTTGACAGAGTTTGAGAAGCCGGAAATCAACTTCTCGGTAGACTGTCTTGCGCGTCGGTTCTGAATAAGCGCGGAAAACGCGCTTATTCAGGAGCGCACGAATAAAAGGAGTATGCTTTATCAACGGTCAAAGCGCCTAAACAAAAGGAGCTGTCCGCGAATGCGGCAGCTCCAATCAATCAATCATATTAGTCGATGATTTGAAGAATATCATCGACTTCTTTGCGTGCCAGTTTGCCTGGACGATCCTTCGGATAACCGAGGGAGATGACCATATTAATCTGACATTCTTCTGGAATGTCCAGATAAGCTCGAATCTGGTCTTGGGCCAAAAGCACGGGGCCCGTCATCGGGCATGTTGCCAAGCCTCTAGCGTGCGCTGCGAGCATCAGGTTCTGAGAGGCTAAGCAGGAGCTCTTAATGCCTTCTTCGGCCCATACGGTGTCTTCGACGAGCTGAATCGGATCAAAAATACGATCACGGAACTTCGATTCGTAAGGCGTTGCTAAGCAAATGATAAGAACAGGAGCATCGGAGAATGCTGTAGCATAGGGACCGAATGATTTCACCAATAAGCGGGCTTCTCTAGAAAGTCCCTTTTCCTCGGCAGCCGCCGCACGGAGATGGAGTTGGTCCCAGGTCAATTGTTCGATATGTTTGATTTTCTCTCTATTTCTAATCGCAATAAACTTCCATGTCTGGGAATTCGTATCGCTTGGTGCATATCTGGCGCAGTCGATAATTTCACGAATATCTTCTGTGGCAACTTCTTGCTCTGTAAAATTTCGAACACTGCGGCGCTCCAGTACAATCGTCTTAAAATCTTCATAATTCATAAAAAACAACTACCTGCCTTTGCTGCTTGAATTGTGCATATTTTGTTACTTGGTACTAAGACTTTATGCTTATTATAAAGCAGTTGTTATTGCAGCACAACCGTGTCGCCTTCATTCAGACCTTTTAGTACTTCTGTTTTCTCAGGGGTTTCCATCCCAATCTCGATATCACGACGTTCTACGCCTTGAGCAGTCTGCAGCATCACGTAGTAGACTTCTTTCTCATGCAGAACGGCTAAAGTGGGTACCACTAAGGTTTGAGGCTTTTTATCTGTTTCTATCGTTCCTGAGAGGCTGAGACCGGCTATTAGCTGCTCATTTGGTTCTAAAGAAATGGTAACCTCGAATTGAGCTGAACCTGTGCCTTGCTCCGTGCCAGTCTTGGCAAACTTGGATACTTTTTCAACCTTACCTTGAAGCTTTTTCTGTTTCAGTGCATCAACTTTTACTTGTACGAGCATGTCTGGCTTAATACGAAATACATCAAATTCACCAACCGTGCAAACTAGCTGCAATCTCGTCAAATCTACGATTTTACCAATACGCACGCTTTCCTCGACAGACTTAGGAATTTTGGAGGAGTCTTCGAATAAGAAGATGCCATTCTCAGGCGCAACGAAGGAAGCTTGCTCCACTTTCTCTTGTTTCTTAGCCAATTGCAATTGAATGGATTGATCATTGACCGCATTCAACTGTTCTTGAATTTTACGTCCTTCTGACGCGGCAAAGCGCTGGCGGGCATCATCTTCACTAATAGCACCTGCAGCTACACTGCCACTATCCCCCCCAGGTCCAGCAGCTTTGAAATTGGCTAGATCGGCTTCCAACTTTTGTTTCTTCAAGCTAGTTTGCAGGGCAGCAATTTCACTTCTTAGTGGTGTAGCATCAAGCTCAAATAACTGCTGTCCCTTTGTTACTTGAGCCCCGTCTTTTATGTGCCAAGTTTTTATTTCGCCACTAAAGGGTGCGTAGACGCGCGTCTCCTTCTCATAAGAAGACTTCCCTTTGACTTCAATGCTGTTAATCAGATCTTCTTTTGTAACTTTGAATTGTAGGGCATTGAACGCAGCACCTGCGTCGGCATTTTTTGTTTTCATTTGATTAGGATGACTTGATATGTATAGAAAGCTGCTAATGCCGCAGACAATGACAGCCGTTAGAATAAGCATCCATGTTTTCTTTTTCCTCATGCTAAACAATCTCCTATTCTCGTTTAATTGCTGTTAGTGCATCGGTTCGAGAAGCTTTAACTGCGGGGTATAAACCCGAAAGAACGCCAGTCATAATCGCAAAAAACATACCAACAGGAAGAATCCATAAGCTTATAAATAAGATTTCCACGGGATCCCCTCTATTGGAACCAAATCGGATAATGATCAAATTAATTCCCCAAATGACCCAATAAGAGAGCAAAATACCTACAAAGCCACCTAGCATGCCTAAAAGTGAAGATTCCACGATAAACATATTGCGGATTTGTTTCAAATTTGCACCAAGTACTTTCATGATTCCGATCTGCCGCCGGCGTTGATGAGTGGACATTGTCATCGCGACCACGATGGAAATGGAAGCTACGAAGAGAACAAATAGGCCGACACCGGTGAGCAGCAATCTAACAATGGCAAACTCGCCTTTCATGCGATCTTCTTGATATAGATTAGTCTGCGTTGTGAGTTGAAGTTTTTTGATCATTTCATCTACTTGTTTCACATTCATACTACTATCAACTTTGACTCTAACTTCTGAATATTGAACATGTCTATTTGTTGAGGACTTATTTTGGGCTTGTAGAATTTTGAGACCTGTTTCAGGGGATACATAGGCAGCTTTGTTCCCTTGCAACATGGAGTCTGGCAATCCATCGGGTTTCTTAAGTACTCCAATGACGCGAACTGACACCTCGCTAGGTTGGATGGTGTTAGTCCCTGATTGGTTACTTGGTTGCTCTTGATTATTATTCGATTTCAGGGAGATTTTCTTTTGATATAGGGGGTAAGGAATAGCACCCATTTGACGGTAGGTTTCGGATTGTTCCTTGCTAGGATTTTGCTGCATAAGTTTATTACGTACTTCCTGCGTCTTTGCATCCAAGATACCAAGCGTAGCCCCATAGTTGAGAACGATATTATTGTCCTGATCACTCGCCCCACCTTGTTGGAACTTGGAGTCGAAGTCCTCTAAAGTACTCAACTCTGTTGCTTTGAGGTTCAGGTAGCTTTCTTTACCGTCATCGACAGTGAATCTGAATTGTCCTAAATCTTGAAAACTAGCAACCGATTTAACATGCGGAAAAGTACGGATGAGATCGAGCTTACTTGACGTAACTTTAGAAGGACTGTTAGGATCGCTGTTTTGGTCAACGATGGTGATTTCATCGGTTTTGAGATAGAAGCTCATTTGCTTCTGACTGTAGTGTTGAATAGATTCGCCAAAGCCTAGAGCAACCATAATGGAAGCCGAGCCAATGGCAATTCCTACGGTACAAAGTGCTGTCACAACCTTGCGTCGCTGCAGTTGGTCCCAGCCCAGACGAAGGTAATCCTTAAGTTTCATCCGGCCTCACCTTCCTGATCGTTTCCTTCCAGTAAATAACCATCGCGAAGCTGCAAAATGCGCTGCGTTCGGCGTGCAACTTCATGCTCATGTGTAACAATAACGAACGTGATGCCATTCTTGTTCAAGTCAATGAGTAGATCAATGATCTCTTTCTCCGTCTTCGTATCCAGATTGCCTGTTGGTTCATCAGCAAAGACGATAGCTGGCTTCGTAATCAAGGAGCGGGCAATACTGACACGTTGTTGTTGTCCTCCAGATAACTGTGACGGAAACATATCTGACTTATCCCCGATACCGACTTGCTGTAAGAGAGCCATCGCTCGTTGTTTACGTTCTTGACTTGCGACACTTTGGAATACAAGTGGCAATTCTACATTCTCACGAACGGTTAAATGTGGTATTAATTCATAAGATTGGAAGATAAATCCGATGTGAGTTCGCCGAAATTCCGCCAAGCGGTTTTCGCTCATTTTCTCAATGGCCTGTCCAGCGATTAAAATACTACCTCGGGTAGGCTTCATTAGGCCTGCCATTAAATTTAGCAGTGTTGATTTCCCAGAGCCTGAGCTGCCGAGCAGAGCAACCATTTCTCCTTGCTCTACTCGGAAATTTAGCTCATGAAGAACGGGAGTTTCTTCTTGGCCTGTGCGGAAACTGTGAGATAACCGTTCAATGGCTAACACGTGAACAACCCCTTCATTTTAAAACTCATCGACCACTGGGCATACTTTCACTTTCATCGTTTTGAAATATATGCGTGCCTAGGAACCCAATGGCCGCGACGATCGATAAGCAAGCTGCAATGACATAGACTGTGCTTCCACCAGCTAAATCAAAAATCCAACCGCCCAACGTGCCGCTAATTAATCCCGCAATACTAGACCATGCAACAGCGAAGATGGCTTGCCCAGAGGAGCGATACTCATCAGGTACGATTTGGCTTATATAGCGGTTAGCCGTGAATAAGAAGATACCGAATGTTAAACTATGTAACAATTGAACGCCAATGACCCAAGTAGGATCTTGAATAGAGCCCATGATGAAGAAACGTACGGCATATATGATTCCGGCAAAAGCGAGCAGGGGTAATTCTTTGAACCTATGTCCATGCTTGCTCAGAAAGAAAAATACTGGTATTTCACTAAGCGCTGAGGTCATCCAAGCATAGCCAATCAGGGAATCAGATGCTCCAAGCTGGCGCATGTACAAGGCTAGGAATCCATCGTTGAAACGATGTGAAACGGACATAATAATAATTAACACTAAGAACCAGATGAACTTCTTGGAACGAATGATATCGAGCATGCCTCCGAAGGCCATCTTTTTGCCACCTTGACGCGCATCTTTTAGCAAAAAAACGATGACTAACGTGCAGCTAATAGTAAGTAGGCATAGTATTGGCGTGAGCCCTGTACCGTAGTGTCTAAGAAGTAACCCAAAACCTCCGGCAGATACAGCGAAACCGATGGAACCCCAGACGCGGAAGGAGGCGTAGCTCTTACCGCTATCTCGAATACTTAGCATTAGCTGACTGTCATTCAATGAATTTACGGGCTGCTGGAAGAAGAAAAACATCGCTAAGCATACGTACAGCAGGGAGAACCAACCCGCGGTAAATACCAAGATGGCAGTGAATAGCTGCCCAATAATCAGAATGATCATGATTTTCTTAACGGTTTGGAAGCGATCACTAAGGAATCCCCACAGCAAGTTGGTCGCTATCCCAATCAGTGGTCCAATGGCGTACAACAAACCGATTTGAAGCTTGGAATATCCTTTGTAATCAAAGTAAAGCGGGAAAAAAGTAACGACAATACCCATCGTCATAAAAAAGGAAAACGTGAACAATTTGAGTAGATGGTCTTGTGGCTTTGTAGGAATAGACGTTTTCATCAGTGGTTATCACTCGATTTCTTTACAAATTTTCTGTAGAAAAATTCGTTTGCCCGTTTTCAGACGTTCGTTTGAGTATAAAGAACACGACTAGAAGCTCGGCCAGCATACCAACAGACTGCGCGAGAGCACCGATCAAGCCATTCCAACCGGGTGCATTAGAAATGGTGATGAATAAGGTTAACACGGTAACAATAGCATTCGCAGTTTGGGATAAAACCATGATTTTCGTTTGGCCTCTCAGCATAATAATACCGTTCATGTAATCAAGCCACGGGAACACTATCGTCATGATCATAAATATACGCATGGCAAGTAAGCTTGCATGCATCAGTTCGGAATTAACACCCATGACATGTGTCATAAACCAAGGCCCGAGAGCTGTATAGGCAAGAATAGCGATGAGTGCTCCTGGAATAAAGCTAAGAAGGATGACGAAACGGACGACAGTTCTAGCATCTTTGCGATAGAAATTCAAAACAATTTGATGAATGTAAGAAAAGAAACTCAAAACCAATTGAGTCAAGGAACCGGCAATCGCATAAGAGGAAATCGCTAAATGAATATGCGTTGTTTTACCTAGTATGGCATTTATGGTGGGTCCAATGACGACGGCAATGATCGAAGAATACAGAAGGGGCTTATAGAAACTAAAAATTTGTTGTTTGGTTTCAATCTGATGATCAGGTGCCTTCTCTGGAATGACAGTTCGAAGTAAGTTTGTTCCTTCCCATACAGCAACCATAGCTTCAATAATCATTCCCACTAAGAAAATAATGGCGCCAACACGGCCACTAGAAACATTATCTGTAGTAATAAAATATAACGATAACAAATACATAGCGATGATTCGCACGCACATACCAATGGTCAACCATTTGGTCCGCATATTAAAAATGATTATACCGTGAAATAAACACCGTAGTCCTGAGAAAATGCTAACGTACATCAAGATGCGATAAACACTAAGTGTAGTGTCTAATAATTCACGTTCAACTCCAAAAAAATAAAGAAATACCCATTCTCCAACAGGCGTATAACATAAAATAAGGCCAATTAGAATGATGCACGCAAATACATAAGAACTAACCGCTGCCATGGCGCGAAATGAGATGCGGTCTCTTACAAGAGCTGAGCAAGCTTGTCGCAGCAAAACAACGGGTCTTTCGGTTAGGCCAAGTAAGCTTAAAGGCAGCGCATAGCTGGCAATGACCACTTCCGGATTATCAGCCCTGGCCAAGGTGCTATTGATAATAACATGCGAGAGGGTTACTAGTGTTGCTGAAAGGCCGAGGGGGAGGAAAAAGGAGATGAGCTGTTTCCAAGTGATGTTTTCTTTTATTGTCTTAGCGGTCATCTAAATCGCACTCCTTAGAGTTTTGCTTTAGCAAAACTAGCTTTGTAAGCATAACTCTTACTAAAAATTCCCTTTTAAAAACGTTATTTAAGTATACCAGAAAATGAAATCAGGTTGACATACAATTTTAACTGGAAACCCAAGGTTTGAAGTGATACATTTAAAGGTAGAATGTTTCTTGAACAAGTCGCAGCCAGTTTTTACTGCAAGGAGGTTTAACAGAAGAATGAGCTGCTATTTCCAGTATGATGCCAGACTCGGAATTGAGATTCCCGTGTTAGAAGTGGAGTGGGAGTGTTATCCGCCCAGTGTGCGTGTTGATATTTTATTACATTGGGAACAAATTCGCGGTGCAATACCGGACCGCATTATGAAGCTAGAGGCGACGATTATTTACAAACAGAATCAGCTGGATAAGGAAGACGATTTTCCCACATCATGCCGTTTGAATTCCGAAATTGCTGACTTAGCTTCTATCATAAATGATCTTCATCTTTGGTTCCGGGCGAATCAGGAATTGGAATCGAAAACCCACCAATAATGGTTGTCAATGAAGGGAGAATGACTGCATGCATAGCAATAAGGATGGGGATAACTGGCTGGAAGCTATTGCAAAGCCGCTCTTGGAGCATCTACCTGCTTTATATCCGATTGAAGAATGGGATGGAAGTATGGATGCACGCATTGAAGCACTTGTCCCAGCAATGATGACTCAAGGCAGTCCTGAGCAAGAGTCTTATGGATTGGCGATTAAAGCGGGTCTTTTTTTACTAAATGAGAGTTTAGATAAATCCCATGATATTGCCCAGGAAATCACGAATGCAACAGGCAGCTACTGGCATGCTCTGATGCATCGGATGGAGGGGGATTACAGCAATGCGAAGTATTGGTTCAACGATGTCGGCCATCATCCTATTTTCTCTAACTTACTACAATGTGTGAGCGATTATTTGACTGTAAAAGACTTGGCTGATTTGGACAATGAAGCCCTTCGTCAGAAGCTTGAAGTACTTATTACTTCTCCGGAATGGATCCCTTGTGTATTCATAGATATCGTAGAGTTACAAGTATCCCTGGTTCAAAATCCTATTGTTGATCAATGGTTGCGGCATATTCAACGATATGAAATGCAGTTATTGTTACAATATTGCTATGAACAAAGTTGTGGAGGAAGTCTGCTTGAAGCAATTGGACAGAAGTAGCACAAAGGTTCCACAAGGCCCAATAAGATTAATGGTTAGGGTGTACCGTTATATTTTACCTGACGTAAGCGATCAGCTCTCCATATGGAAATCAAAAGCGGAGAATATCCCAGATGTCGAGCTGCGCACTCAAGCACTAGCCAGCATCGCAACGAAACAATTTCATTGTCAAGGTGGCGCTGTTTATGCGGCTGCTAATTTGTCGATGCGTCATGTACTCATCCCGCTCATTGTTGCGTTTCAAACGATTAGCGATTATTTAGATAATCTATGTGATCGCAGTACATCCTTGGATCCCCAGGATTTCCGTCAATTGCACCAGTCGATGTTGGATGCTGTTGATCCTTCTATGCCTTTGAACGATTACTATGCATACAGACAAGAGAAAGAGGACGGTAACTATTTAACAGAGCTCGTCCAAAAGTGTCAGTCTTGTATTAGTCTGCTTCCGTCATATAGACAAGTTGCCGATCAGGTGCGAGATTTCGTAGCTTTATACTGCGACTTACAAGTGTACAAGCATATTCGCAAGGATATGCGGGAGCCTGAGCTTCATCAGTGGTGGGATCAACATCATCATAGATATAGCCAAATTTCTTGGAATGAATTTGCAGCAGCCACAGGTTCAACGTTAGGCATGTTTATGCTTTTCCTTGCAGCTTGTGATCCTCATTTGAGTGAAAAGCAGGTCGATTCGATACGGGAGGCTTATTTCCCCTATGTGTGCGGGCTGCATATTTTACTTGATTATTTAATTGACCAGGAAGAAGATATCTTGGGTGGAGACCTGAACTTTTGCAGCTATTATGAATCTATGGAAGCAACCGTTGAGAGAATTGCCTTTATCGTGCAAGAGGCTCGTAGCAAAATTTTGTTCTTGGAACATCCGCGATTTCATCGTATGATAATCGAAGGTTTGCTTGCGCTGTATTTGTCGGATCCAAAGGTCAACGACCAACAACAAGTGAAAAAAATATCGAAGCGTCTTATGAAAAATAGTCCATTAACCCGGTTATTTTTCTGGCTAAATAGCATGTACATCCGTACGTCATCATGAATGACATTCAGAAGAATTTGAAGGAGGAAATGAAATGTCAGCAGTAAAATCAATTGCCGTTCTAACAAGCGGCGGAGACTCTCAGGGAATGAATGCGGCCGTCCGTGCGGTCGTAAGAAGCGCATTATTCCATGGTCTCGAGGTCTATGCCGTACAACGTGGATACCATGGTTTAATTAACGATGATATTCGCCAAATGGATTTGCGCAGCGTTGGAGATATCATTCAACGTGGTGGGACCATTCTACAAACGGCTCGCTGCAAAGAGTTCTTAACGCCGGAAGGTCAACAAATTGGAGCAGAAAACTTGCGTAAACGCGGTATCGACGGATTGGTCGTTATTGGAGGAGATGGATCTTATCAAGGTGCCAATAAGCTAAGCAAGCTGGGCGTCAAAACGATGGGTCTGCCTGGAACAATTGACAATGACATCCCATTCACTGACTTTACGATTGGTTTTGATACAGCAGTAAGCATTGTTGTGGATGCGATTAACAAGCTTCGTGATACGATGACGTCGCATGAACGTTCATCCGTAGTAGAAGTCATGGGACGTCACTGCGGTGAGATCGCACTCTACGCTGGATTAGCTAGTGGTGCGGAAACGATTATCGTTCCTGAGGTTGAGGTCGACATTAACGAAGTAGCTAACCGTATGAAGGATAACTTCTCCCATGGCAAACGTCATAGTATCATTCTCGTTGCTGAAGGAGCGGGAACCGGTGATGGGATTGCTAACCAGATTAATGAGTATGTTGGTATTGAGCCTCGCGTAACTGTTCTTGGCCATATTCAACGCGGCGGAGCTCCTACGCACAATGACCGAATCTTGGCAAGTCGTCTCGGTGATTTCGCTGTACGTAGGCTCATGGAAGGCGATTCTTCCAAAGCATGCGGTGTTATCAAAGGGGAATTAGTAGCTACAGATATTGATTTAGTTGTAAATACAAAGCGTCCTTTTAATACAGAACTTTATGAATTGGCAAGTCGTTTATCCCAATAGGTCTACATTGGAACAAACGCTATTGACCTGTATCATATCTTCGTTTATAATATCGAACAAATACAAAGCGACATTAGGTCTGTGAAGAGCATCCAACTCGGAGACGTTCATGATCGGTAAGGCGCAGGATACATCGCCTTTCTTTAAATAAACCGGCACCGCCCGTTATCGCGGAACCAAGCGGATGATGACATCATGATGTCGTCATCAAGTTGGGTGGCACCGCGAGCAGAACGCTCCTCGTCCCAATCGGACAGGGGCGTTCTTTGTCTTTTTCCCAGACTAGAAAAGGAAGCGGTGAGCGGTATGTTGGATATCAAATGGATTCGTATGCATCAGGATCAAGTGAAGGAAGCAGCTCAAAATAAAGGGGTAGAATGTCCCCTTGATGAGCTGCTTGAGGTAGACGAAAAGAAAAGGCTGCTGCATCATCAAGTAGATCAGCTGCGCACAGAACGCAATCGTGCTTCAGCTCAAATCGCGCAGTGTATGGCTGAGCAGAAAATGGGAGAAGCCGAAGCTTTGAAAGATCTGGTTCGCGGCTGGAACCGAACATTAACGGAGTATGAAGAGGGGCTTGCGATACTGGAGGAGCGGTTCAAGGAGCTGATGCTTACTGTACCGAATCTGGTTTCACCTGAAACTCCACTTGGGGCTACCGATCAAGATAATGTTGTACAGAAAGTAGTAGGTCAACCTACCTCGTTTGAATTTGTGCCTCGTGATCATATGCAAATCGGTGAGGAATTGGATATATTCGATTTCCCCCGCGGAGTTAAGGTAGCTGGAAGCAGGAATTACTACCTCAAAGGGATGGGGCTATACCTACACAGAGCTGTTCAACAGCTTGCTCTCGATCTGCTATCAGACCGAGGGTTCACGGTGATGGATGTCCCTCTGATGGTGCGGGAAGAGACGCTGCAGAATGCGGCTTTTTTCCCCGCTGGGAAGGATCAGACCTACGAATTGCAGGATGAAAATAAATGGTTAGTTGGCACATCGGAAGGTCCGTTGGTTTCGTATTATGCGGGTGAGATTATAGATTTATCAAAGGGGCCGATACAACTGGCAGCCGTATCAAATTGTTTCCGCAAAGAAGCTGGTTCGGCAGGTAGAGATGTACGAGGATTATATCGTGTTCATCAATTTGCCAAAGTCGAACAGGTGATTCTTTGTGAGAATGATCCCGCCATTGCTGATCAAATGTTAGATCAAATCACACGGAATGCAGAAGATATTCTAGATTTACTTGAGCTCCCTTATCGTGTCGTTGCCGTATGTACAGGAGATATGGGCGCCAAAAACTACAAACAGTATGACATTGAGACATGGATGCCAAGCCGCAATGCTTATGGCGAAACGCACTCGTCGTCAAGCCTTCTTGACTTTCAAGCTCGCCGCAGCGGATTACGCTATAGGGATAAGAGCGGTGAGCTGCGTTATTGCTATACGCTTAACAATACGGCTGTGGCCACACCAAGAATTTTAATTCCTTTACTAGAGAATCATCAGCAAGCAGATGGCTCGATCTATCTACCAGCCGCTTTGAGACCTTATATGAGAGGGCTCACTGTCATACCGAACAAATAAAATAACGTACCACATCCCTAGGTGTTCTATCTTGGGGATGTGGTACGTTATCGTATGTTAATAACCTTCTGTTAAATCAACGACATTCATCATCTCGGTGCCATCTAAAAAAGCTCTAACATTATGATAGAAAATGGCGGAAACTCGCTCTGCATAGTGAGCGGAAGATCCAGCGATATGCGGAGTAAGGATAACATTGTCCATGTTCCATAGGGGAGAAGTCGACGGTAGTGGCTCCTGCTCAAAAACATCGAGTGCAGCGCCTGCCAGCTGGCCTTCTTGCAGCGCCAGAATCAAATCTTCTTCTTCAATGACATCACCGCGAGCCAGATTGATTAAGAAAGCACTTGGTTTCATTAAGCGCAGATGTTCTTTGGTCAGGAAACCTCGCGTTTTAGCTGTACTAGGAAGTAGAAGAACGACGAAATCACTTTGTGAAAGCAATGATGCTAAACCTTCTTCTCCACAGACCGTTGAGTCGAAGGCAGGCCCAGGAGAACCGGAACGATTCAACCCAATGACAGTCATATCAAAGGCCTTTGCTTTGCGAGCAACAGCTTCGCCGATTGCACCTGCACCAATAATACCAATCGTTTTACCATAAAGCTCACCAAAAGTAACTTGATTGTCCCATACTTTACTTTGCTGACGCTCATGGAGAAGATTCGCTTTACGAACCCATTGCAGCATGAGGCTTAGCGTAAATTCACTCATCTGGATCGTATGTACGCCACGGGCATTAGTGAGTATGACATTACGCTCGGCAAACTCTTGGAGAGGTAGCTTATCCACGCCGGCAGAAATGGTTTGCATCCATTTTAGCTTGGTCACCTGCTTGAGGGTGTCCGGATTCATGCGGCCAGCCGTGATAATTACATCTGCATCTGCAATGTGTTCCCCAGCCTCGCTTGAAGATTTAAACCAATGAAATTGGCAGCGTTCCTTCAAGTCTTGCGGCATTTGCTTTTGCATGGAAGTCAAATCCATTCCAGTAATGGCGACAATATTCATTGCATTTCAACTCCTTTTAATGTCTAAGAGAAGACTTAAGTCATAAACCTATAAGTTTCTTTGATTGTACATATTCCTAGTCGTTCTGGTAACATGAATCCTGATTACATGATAAATCAAACCGAAAACGAAAGTAAACACCCCGAGAGCTCTTAGTGCCCTCAGGGTGTCTCCATGTTAGTATTTCACATTAGGTGTGTAGTTGTTATTAGCGTTCCATAGAAGGAACTCATTCACGCCGTTTTCTTTCAACGCACGTATTTGTTCTTCCACTTCATGTTTACCGTACTTGATATAACCAGGTACCCAAGAAGCAGTGAAATCTTGAATCCAAGGTCGAACAATTGGCTTCCAACCTTTCTTATCAATGGCCTCCAGCTTCTTGGTTGTATCCTTGGAAGCTCCATCGATAGTGGCAAAAGGTGCTGCATCCGGCACTTTGGAGCCAAACCAGCCAGTGCTGTAATGACTTGGATAAATCATGGGAGCGATGACATCAACATTTTGAGAGATTTTCTCGAAATCTTGACCAATGCCTTCGGCTGCTGGAACAGAGGCCGCATAACCAAATATATCAACGGATACACGAACACCAAGTGGCTGCAATTGTTCTTTGGCATATTTGACGAAGGAAGCGACAGCATCAATACGTGAACGTTCATCCTTTGTATATTTAAGAATGTCAGCTCTTTTCTCAAAACCTTCCGGGAATCGGACGTAGTCGAATTGAATTTCTTTAAATCCAGCTTTAACGGCTTCTTTCGCTACTGCGATATTGTAATCCCATACTTCTTTGTTGTATGGATTTACGAAGCTGTCCGGTGGGTTTTTACCGTTACCCCACAGAGTTCCATCTGGATTGACGAAAGACCATTCAGGTTTCTTTTTGGCAAGAATCGTGTCTTTGAATACAACGATACGACCAATTGGATAAATGTTATGTTCGTTCAAGGTGGTCATTAAACCTGGCATATTGCCAATAATTTTCTGAGTTGTTCCCATTGCATCAAGCTCGGCGTTCCCTGTTTCCCATGTGATGTAGCCCCAATCATCTTTGACATCAATGACCAGTGAGTTCAGTTCTGTGTCGTCGAGCAGCTTCACAAGTGTATTGAGCCGAGATCCACCCGCACTATGAGCCGTGGCGTAAATACCTTTAATTACCGGTGCGTCCTTCTGCGGATCCAATTTGTTTACAGGTGCTAAAAGATCTGTTTCTTGGGATGGTGTAGGTTGAACAATCGCCACTGCATTCTTCGCATTCAGAGAAGCTTGCACAAGTTGTTCAAAGCTGGCATCCGGGTTAGCGGCCGTTACATTACCCCAGATTAGGGCAAGTGAAGCAAGTAATATTTCCATGATGTATAAGTCCTCTCCAATCTTTGTTTCTAGCTTTTATTATAAAGCAAGCACGAAACTACGCACAGAGGAAATTTGTAGAGGTTTGTAGAAAGAAGGTACCCTTATTGAAACTTGATAAACAAATTATTTCGTTATCTGGCGTTAATTTTTTTTACTATGCTTCTAGTGCCATTTTATTGCCCTATTTACCTTTATATTTGCAAAGTAAGGGTTATTCAGCAAGCGAGATTGGACTCTTAATGATGATTGGTCCGTTCATCTCCATATTCGCACAGCCATTCTGGGGATATGTCAGCGACCGGTTCAACTCGGTGAAGAATATCGTATTTTTACTCTGGAGCCTTTCCTTACTAGGAAGTTTTGGCTTGTTTTTAACAAAAGGTTTCGGGCTTACACTTGGATTTATTTTACTGCTTTATTTCTTCTTGCTGCCATCCGTTCCACTTATCGATAATTTGGTTGTCAAATCAACGGCACAGCGTGGAATGTCTTATGGATCCGTCCGATTATGGGGTTCTATCGGATTCTCGGGTGTTGCTCTAATTTCGGGTCTTTTCCTCGAAGAATTAGGTGGGGTAGCCAACATACCATATTTTTATTGGGCTTTGTGGATCTTCCCATTTCTACTGCTTGCATTTATTAAAGACGAGAAGGGCAGCGGACAACGAATAACATTAAGTGCAATCGGTACTATTTTCAAAAATAAAAACTTCTTATGGTTTATGGTCATGGTTCTGATGATATCAATTCCACATCGAATGAACGATGCACTATTAGGTTTATATCTGAATAAATTAGGGGCTACGGACTCTATGGTCAGCTGGGCATGGGCCATTGCAGCATGCACTGAAATTCCGGTGTTTGCCTATATCAATCGGTACATACATCGCTATCACGAACTGACCATCTTAGGTCTTGTTTCGGTCTTATATACGATACGTTGGCTGCTCTACACGTTATTCAGCGATCCTTGGGTACTAATTGGTTTGCAGACGACACATATGCTCACCTTTGCTGTTCTGTGGATCGTTGCGGTACAGTATGTTGTGCGTCTGCTTCCAGAGCAATTTGGCTCCACGGGTCAATCCATTCTTGCGATGGTGTTCATGGGGCTTGCCGGTATTATCGGCGGTTCGGTGGGCGGATGGTTGAGTGAGCAGTGGGGAGGCGCGAGCATGTATGTGTTTGCGTCAGTCATGTCGGCAATAGCCGCAGGTATGTTTTTCGGTACACAAGCCGTAATGCGTAGAAGAAGCTAATGATAAATAAAAACACCCGGCAGCAAAATTAGCCGGGTGTTTGGACTTATTTCTGAACTTGTCCTGATTCGGCATTCGTGACCTCTGCAGGATTAATCTCTTTACGGACCGGTACAGGCTGATCATCAGTAGCTGTATTACCGCCATTTCCATTCGTTGCATCTTTAAATTCACGAAACATTTTGCCAAAACCTCTGCCAAGTTCAGGCAGTTTATTAGGCCCAAACAAAAGAAGGGCGACAATTGCAATTAAGATGATGTGCCAAGGAGATAATGCTCCCATTCCAGACACCTCCATTAGTTTATCTTAGTACTATTATATCATGTTCTTATCATAACCTATATACCCTAATTATT
The DNA here is from genome assembly GCF_013141715.1 of Paenibacillus phytorum. Lineage (GTDB taxonomy): Bacteria > Bacillota > Bacilli > Paenibacillales > NBRC-103111 > Paenibacillus_E > Paenibacillus_E phytorum. Next base: position 70,514 of record NZ_WHOA01000007.1, read on the forward strand.
ACAAACTCAATAACAATGTATGAATAAAGCGATAGCTGAGCAGAAAAAGACGCCCCTTAATGATAAAGGGCGTCTTTATGATGTTCCGTAATGCTGAACTGAATAATTTCCATGACATCTTCTGCTTCGAGCGCCTCAATGCCAAACCGGAGGACGATCTCGGAGTCCAGCTCATAGCTGGTTAAGAAGGGGTACAACTCGGGTGTTAATTTCATTACAATCCTGGATAATTTGACTGTCTCCACAAGCATCACCCTTCCAATCAAAAGATTAGAATACGAATTACGCCTGAACCACTCACGATGAAGCCAGAACTATATGAAATTAGTATCATTATAACACAATTCAACTTGGAATAAAGAGGCGGATTGCTCGATTATTCACTTAAGCTTGCGGAATTCTCCGACGACACCAACGGTTTCAACGATATTCACGAATGCTTTCGGGTCTATCTTCTTAATAATTCGCTTTAATTCTACGAGTTCATAGCGCGTAGTGACGGTCATTAACATATCATGCTGCTGTTTCGTATAAGCGCCTTCCGTCTTAACTAAAGTTACGCCTCTAGGGAGTAGAAGCAGCTCGTTAAGCAACTCTTCCTTTTGTTTGGTTACAATGAACGCTGTCACTTTGACATGGCGAATATGTATAGAATCTACAACTTTGCCACTAATATAGATGGCAAGCATCGAGCAAAGAGCAAGATCCCAATTTTGCTTGAAATAGCCTAGTGCAACAATGACCAGACCGTTCATGGATGAAAGAAGGGTTCCGAGAGGGAAATCAAATTTTCGAGTCAAAATCAAGCCAACGATATCAAAGCCTCCACTTGAGCCACCTATTCTTAAGGTGATACCGCTTCCTATTCCAATGAGTACTCCCCCAAAAACTGCACCAAGAATGGGTTCCTGCGCAACATAGCTTGTTGGTATAATTTGCATCAACCATGCCGTTAATATGACCGACGCTACACTAATCATAATAAATCTACGTCCAATTGAAACCAATCCCCAAATCATCAATGGCAGGTTAAACAATAAATACAAGAAACCAATGTTAAAATTCGTAAAATAACCAATAATCATGGCAAATCCAGAAACCCCGCCGCTAAGCAGTTGGTGAGGAATGAGGAACATGTTGAAGCCGACCGCGACAAGCAGTGCGCCAACTAGAATAATGAAAGCGTCTAGCGCCTTTTTCAAAACAAATCACCTCTAAAATAGTATGCAGCATAAAGCAAGTATAATTCATTCTTCTAAAACTTCAATCATAATTTACCTTCGGTCAATTAAATGGACTTTAATGGAAAAAATTAATCCTTTGTTAAGATAAAAAAAGCTGTGTCCAATTCATGGACAACAGCTTTATAAAAACAAATAATTAACGTCTCTTGAAAGAGCCTGTCTTCTTAGATGTGCTTGGCTTACTAACAGATGGTTTAGTTACCTTGTTTGGTGTAGAACCATCATTTTTGCGGGTTGTAGAGTCGCTGCCTGAACTAGGCGTACCAGTACCGGTCTTGAAGCTGCCCGTTCTATCTGACGTTGTTGGCTTCTTATCCTTCGATACATCCGTTGTTGGAGTAGTCGCCTTACCGCCACCTGTGTTATAAGTCGGTGTCCGGGTATAGCCTTTATAGTCGTAAGGCCGTTTACTATTGAACCATCCCCCGCCGAATAAGGACTGAAGCAGGGTGGCAGTCAAGTAACCTTGCAAGAACGAGGAGTCGTAATGTGATTTGGCATATTCAATACTATCGATTTGAACAAGCGTGTTTTTACTATCACTAGGGTCCTTTTGGACGTTAATGACCTTATCATTATAAACAAGGAACATTTGATCGTCAGATTCCTTGCTCTTTTCCTTCGGTGACTCTTTCGCTGCTAGTTCAGCTGTTACGGCAGGGACGCTTTTGTTTTCGACTAAATAAACCTTGGAGAGATTGCTCCCTTTGCCGTCAACACTAACTAACGGATACTGATCTTTGATATAACGTCCGGCATCAGCGCCACACGCGGTCAGAAGGGCGATGATCAATAAGAAAGAAACCCATGAAGTCCATCTTTTCACTTTTCAGTAATCCCTCCTTTCCAAACATTTCTAATGATAACATAGGTTGTCTAGGGCGTCGATTTCAAAAATTTAATCTGATTGCCCGGTGTTCGCTCTCCTTCAAGAGCAATAAATTTACCATCCTGCCATTGGAGGAAGAAGAATCTACGGTCCGGTCCAAAATATCTCCAAAAGAGACAATCGTCTCCGCTGCGGAAGTCCGTATTTCCTTCAGTCCGAGTAACATCATTGCGATGAAACTCCAATTCGAAGGTAACATCTTCGTCAAGCTCCAAACGAGTAGGGACATCATTCGGATCATCTAATGCGCCTTCGACAAAGCTGCAAAGGAAACAGTCATAGGTTCGCCCTTTTTCCACAATCAAACACTGAATATTTTTGCCGCTTTGTAAATAATAAGCGTAGCGATGTGGAGCAAACCCGCGGTCAAAATAAATGACCTTGCCGGAAACGACATACTCCTCTAAGTCAACATTAACAATATCCCCAACCCTGGCATCTTCAAGTGGATTACCTATAGGTGTTGTTGTTGGTTCTTGTTTTTGACTACGCAGGATGCTGCTGACTCGTTTAAATATCGACATTGAAAACTCTCCTCTATTCCGTTTATTGTTCTACCTTGTAATACGTTTAGCTTATGCGTTAGGTTTCGTTCTCATTATGTAAGACGCTACTGGAAATGTGTGTATGACTTGTGCTATAATAGTTTAGATGTTCTTAAGGGCGGCCAGTTGGATCATGGAAGATGATAAATCGAAAGTGTATTCCACCAATAAAACTATAGACACGGATAGGAAGTCGTACTTAAGGGTAAAAAAGATACAAGGCATTAGCCTGCCCTGTACAAAAGGAGATTGAATATATTTGAAAACATTTCAAGAGTTTGGTTTAGAGCCAACGATTTTACGCGCTATTACGGAGATGGGCTTTGAAGAGTCCACACCGATCCAAGAAAAAACGATTCCTTTGGCTATGGAAGGCCGGGATTTAATCGGGCAAGCGCAAACAGGAACAGGTAAAACAGCTGCTTTCGGTATTCCGCTTATTCACAAAATCAATATGAAAGAAGAGCGCATTTCTGCTCTTATCATGTGTCCTACACGGGAACTTGCCATCCAGGTTGCGGAAGAGATTGAGAAACTCGGTCGTTTCAAAGGCATTCGTTCCTTGCCCATCTATGGTGGACAGGATATCGTTAAACAAATTCGTGCATTGAAGAAAAAACCGCAAATCATTATCGGTACACCGGGACGTCTACTTGACCATATTAACCGTAAAACAATCAAATTAGACGATGTGCAAACAGTGGTTTTGGATGAAGCGGATGAAATGCTTGACATGGGCTTCATGGATGATATCCAGTCCATTTTGAAATTGGTACCAGAAGAGCGTCACACAATGTTGTTCTCTGCTACAATGCCAACCAATATTCAAAAATTGGCACAACAGTTTCTTCGTAACCCTGAGCACGTATCGGTTATCCCGAAACAAGTTAGTGCTCCATTGATTGACCAAGCTTATATCGAATTGCATGAAAAACAAAAATTCGAAGCGCTTAGCCGTTTGATCGACATGGAAGCTCCAGATCTTGCAATCATCTTCGGTCGTACAAAACGTCGGGTTGATGAATTGGCAGAAGCTCTTCAAAAAAGAGGCTATGCAGCTGAAGGTCTTCATGGTGACTTGTCCCAAAATCAACGCGATAATGTTATGAGAAAATTCCGTGACGGCAGCATTGATGTCCTTGTAGCAACAGACGTTGCTGCGCGTGGTCTAGATGTATCTGGCGTTACTCATGTAATTAACTTTGACCTTCCGCAAGATCCGGAAAGCTATGTTCACCGTATCGGTCGTACAGGCCGCGCTGGTAAAGAAGGTACAGCTTGGACTTTCGTAACACCTAGAGAAATCGATCACCTGCACTTTATCGAAAAAGTTACACGCCACAAAATTAACAAAAAACCATTACCTAGCTTGGCTGAAGCCATTGAAGGTAAACAAAAAATGACAGCTGAGCGTATTCTTGATGTTCTTCAAAATGATACACAAGCTGAATTCAAAGGCCTAGCTATTCAAATGTTAGAGCAATATGATTCCGTAAATCTCCTTGCAGCAGCTATGAAGCTTCTGACAGGCGACAAAAAGGAAACGAATATTGAGTTAACACCAGAAGATCCGATTCGTGCAAGAAAGAAAAAATTCGATGTACGCAGCTCAGGTAGACGAGTTGGCGGCGGCTACGGCTCAAGTTCAGGATCAGGAGATCGTCGTCAAGGTGGCGGATACAGCTCCGGTGCTGGTTCAAGCAGCAGCTCAAACTCCCGTTACCCGCGTAAAGATAGCAGAGATTATGGTTCAAACAGAGAAGGTGGAAGCAGTTCATCTTCCAGAAACCGTGAATACGGAAGCAACAACTCCGGGAACCGCGATCGTTCAAGAGCTCCTCGTAAGAGCGAAGATACATTAGTGAATAAATAAGGGGAATAACCCCAAAAAAGAAAGGCGGAGATCCTGAAGGATCTTCGCCTTTTTACCTTGAGTATATGGTTTACAGTACGAAAGAGCTAGTAATGATAACGAGCAAGATGAAGAGAACCAAAATGGCACCGGCGGATGTTCCAACTGGATGAGACATAGTATCAACCTCCTGAAAAATATTTGGGTGTAGTTCTTATTGACAATACTATACTATGTAAAAGAACCTAGAACGACTAGACGTCTACCTATATGTTGAAAAATAGGCTATAATTAAACCAATGTAAAAGTAAGACAACTTAAGATGTATGCGTTTTAACAATCAACGTAGAAAGTTTCCGGAAGGAAACGCTAAGGAGGAAGCTGTTTTGGAGTTTAGAGGAGTTATGGGAGGACTGTACAGAATATCGGAGTGGATTATGCGTTTGTCGGTCATTAATCTGCTTTGGATGCTATGTTCGATTCCGGTTTTCTTTTTTACTTTTATGGGCTTGGTAAGTCCATCCGTTGATGCATTGAAGGCATCACTACCCATTATCGCCATTTTGGCACCGTTTACTTTATTTCCTGCAACTTCCGCGATGTTTGCTGTAGCTCGGAAATGGGTAACAGGAGAAGAAGATGTACCACTTTTGAAAACATATTTCCGTGGATATAAAGAAAACTACCTGCAGAGCATGGTAGGTGGTATTTTCTTCGTAATCATTTTCGTAATCATTGCGGTGAACTACTTCTTTTATTTGAAGCAGGGGAGTTCACTGAAATTATTGGCCGTATTGTTTATTGCTTTCACGGTCATTATTATCATTTCTTTGTTCAATTTCTTCTCGATTATGGTTCATTTGCATATGAAGGTTTTACAAATTTTGAAGAATGCTGTATTGATTACCATTGGCAATCCAATCAATTCGATCGTTCTGCTGCTTTGCAATGGAGCCATCCTTTACATTTGTTTGACCAAATTTAATTTCTTCCTCGTCGTTTTCTTTATGGGAAGTATTATGGCAACCTTCTCGTTCTGGCAGTTTAACCGCAGCTTCACCAAACTCCAAACGAAGCAGCAAGAATTAGAAGAGAAGGAACAACAGAGGTTGGCTGAAGCGCAAGAAGAGGAAGCACAAAGTGACGCTGAAGCTGTAACTGAAGGTGAAGAAGAAAGTAAGAAAGAAATTAGCTTGCATAAAAAAGATGAGAATGAAAAGACTAGAGACTAAACCTACCAGTTGATAATCAACCGGTACGGCACTATAATAAGAAATACAAAAGAATCCTGCGATGTTCGTAACGGTTTTAAGTTGTTTTAAACCAATGACTGTTTCTAGGGAGACCTACATTGAAGTGTGGCTGACATGCCCTCGAAAGGGGACCTCAAATACACCTCTGCGGACACCCACCTGCGAGAGCGGGTTTGAAGCACCGAAACCGGACGGCATAGGCGGGTTTTTTTGTATTAAAAAGAGGTTGATCAGGAAGATTCCTGATTCAACCTCTTTTTAATTTGTTTTTTAATGACCAGCCAAATCACTTAGCTGATGAAATGTATGCTGAAGAGTTCCATAAAGACCGCGATATATTTGATAATAGGCTTCATACTGTTTCTGATTATCAACATTTGGTTCTACGCGATCGGTGACATGAATCCATTTCTCACAGAGTGTAGTAATATCCTCATGCAGTACGCCGGAAGCAGCCATAATAGCAGCGCCATACGCAGGGCCGTCTGTAGAATTAACAGTGATCACAGGGATACCGAAGATGTCAGCAATCATTTGACGCCAGAACGGACTTCTGGCACCGCCGCCATTAACGCGAAGTTCGGTGACTTCAATGCCAGACTCGCGGATAAGTTGCAGCGAATCGCGGAGCCCGAAGGTAATGCCTTCAAGAACGGCACGAGTGAGATGTGCTTTTTCGTGCCGTAGGTTTAGACCAATGAAGGCGCCTCGAGCCTTCGGATCGGGGTGCGGTGTCCGCTCCCCGGATAAGTAAGGCAGGAAGAGCAAGCCTTCGCTCCCGAGGGGAGCTGTGGCTGCTGCAGACGTCAAGATCTCGTAGACGTCTTTGCCTTCCTGCTGCGCACGCTCAAGCTCCTCGTGCGCGAAGTGGTTGCGCCACCACTGGAACGAGCCGCCAGCGGCCAGCATGACCCCCATGCGGTGCCACTTGCCAGGTACGCCGTGACAGAAGGAATGAAGCCGATAAGCTTCATCTACTTGATAAGTGTCGTCGTGAACGAAGACGACACCGGACGTGCCGAGCGCCACAGAGGCGATGCCTTGGCGTACGACGCCAACACCTACGGCGCCGCAGGCTTGGTCGCCGCCGCCAGCGACGACCTTGGTGCCTGCGGCTAGGCCCGTTAGGCTGGCCGCTTCAGGCAGCAGGTGTCCGGCCACGTCGCCGGACTCATAGAGCGGCGGCAGCCATTCCATCGGAATGGCCAGCCGCTCAGTGACGGTCTGCGACCAGCTGCGGTGGGCGACGTCCAGCAGCAGGGTGCCGCTTGCGTCGGCCATGTCCATGCCGAACGCTCCCGTCAGGCGCAGCCTGACGTAGTCCTTCGGCAGCAGCAGATGCCGAACGCGCGCGTAATGCTCAGGCTCATGCTGCCGGAGCCAAATGACCTTGGGCGCGGTGAAGCCGGTCAGCGCACGGTTGCCCGTTAGTCGTCCGAGTTCGGCTTCGCCGACGGTCGACTCGATGTAAGTGCACTGCTCCGCGGTGCGCTGGTCACACCAAAGCAGTGCAGGCCGGATGACCTGCTGCGCCTCATCAAGGAATACCGACCCGTGCATCTGGCCGGAGAAGCCAATACCAGCGACGGCTTCGCCAGCGACGCTTGTTTTCTCTAAAAGAGCGCGGATACCCTTGACTGTTGCGTTCCACCAATCCTCAGGATGCTGCTCAGCCCATCCCGGATGGGGCTGCTTAAGCGGATATTCAACGCTATGGCTGCCAATCACCTGACCGGAGTCATCCACAAGAATGCATTTAACTGCAGAAGTTCCTAAATCTAAACCCATGAAATACGACACGAAGATTCACCCTTTGTTGGTTAAGTTGTTGTAGTTAAGTAGTTTCTTCTATATTCTTTGTTTGTTTAATAAATATACAAAGATTATTGAGTATTATATTCGCATGATTTAACGGAAATCCTGCTTACGGCGATATTTAATTCCATATTAAATTCATTTCATGCCACTGGATGCCAGCATGTTTAGAAGCTGATGGAGCTACATAAAGAAATCCATTTTTTTCATAGAATGAAATTAAATGCTCTTCACACATTAAAACAATCCCTTTCAAATCATCTTTTCTGGCTATTTCGATGATACGTTGCAGAAGTTCAGTAGCAACCCCGCGTCGTTGGTAGGATGGGTGTACAGCTATGGTCAACACACAGAGGTATTGTCCTTCCTCAGCGTGCTGTGTCTCTTGCTTGATACTATCATTTGCTAATTCTTTATTATATATCTTTACGCTATTGGTTACGCCGATAATTTGACGGTCTAGCTCATTTTCTGCCACAAGAAAATAGGATCCAAAGACATGCTTTCTCATCTGAAAAGCTTCTAATGTAGCAGCAGCCTCCTTTGAGAAAACAGCAGTCTCGATCTCATAAGCCTTCCTAATATCTGTATCGCTTTCAACTGGGCGAATCAGCATGATCGTTGAATACCTCCTTGTAAAAACTTTCCTAAGGGAAAATGTTTTTTATATGCACATGATTGTTTGCCTATAGCATAAGATAGGGGCATATAGTATAATCATGAATAAAGTTTCCTTTGAACAACATTATTGGTCTTGTGAAAGAAGGGTAATCAGATGGGTATAGCATATAAAAAACCAGAGCAAGAGTCCAGTGGATGGAAAGGCAACTCGCCGATGCCTAGTCTGCCTGAAGTCCATCATAGTATGCGCGTACCAAAGAAAGCGGGCTTTTTCCGTAAACTGCTTGCTTTTGTAGGTCCGGGCTATCTCGTAGCCGTAGGGTATATGGATCCGGGAAATTGGGCGACTGATCTAGCAGGTGGTTCCCAATTCGGATATACATTGCTTTCTGTTATTTTAATATCAAATTTGATGGCGATTCTGCTGCAAGCTTTGTCTGGTCGCCTAGGAATTGTTACAGGTCGAGACTTAGCGCAAGCTTGTCGTGATCATTATAGTAAACCAGTTTCATTCGGACTATGGTTGTTATGTGAGTTAGCTATTGCTGCATGTGATCTGGCTGAAGTCATTGGCGCAGCGATTGCCTTACAGTTATTGTTCGGTCTACCCCTTATTTATGGAGTCATTCTTACTTCGTTAGATGTTCTTTTGGTTCTTATGCTGCAAAAAAAGGGATTTCGATACATCGAAGCCATGGTTATTAGTCTAATCGCTCTAATTACGTTTTGCTTCGTGATGGAACTTATTTTCTCAAGACCTGATTTTGCTGCTGTTGCCGTTGGTTTTATTCCTAGAACGGAAATTGTAACGAACCCAGCTATGCTATATATCGCTCTTGGTATTCTGGGAGCTACTGTGATGCCTCATAATTTATATTTACATTCTTCTATTGTACAAACACGCAAAATCGAGCCAACGGTAGAAGGTAAACGTGAAGCAATTAAATTCGCCACAATCGATTCGACTGTAGCTTTAATGCTGGCTTTGTTCGTCAATGCCGCGATACTCATTCTTTCTGCAGCAGCCTTTCATTCGGCAGGTAAAGAAGTAGCGGAAATACAAGATGCTTATCATCTTTTGGGGCCAATGCTGGGCACAGGTGCCGCGAGTATTCTGTTTGCAGTTGCGCTGCTAGCTTCAGGGCAAAATTCTACACTTACAGGTACATTAGCCGGTCAGATTGTGATGGAGGGCTTCCTTAACATTAGACTCACTCCTTGGCTGCGCCGATTAATTACACGATTGATCGCGATCGTGCCTGCGGTCATTGTCATTGGTATTTATGGAGAGAGCGGCGCTACAGATTTACTCGTTCTCAGTCAGGTGATATTATCCTTGCAACTCTCCTTTGCAGTTATTCCTCTTGTTACATTTACTTCGGACCGAAAGAAGATGGGGGAGCTAGTAACGCCAAAGTGGATGATTGTCCTAAGTTGGTTTGTGGCTATTTTGATTGCCGGCTTGAATGCTTACTTACTTTACACCACATTTTTTGGCTAATAAAATATGGAATAGAAATGGAAAATCGGGGGAGCAATCTTCCGATTTTTATTTCCCCTCTTTTTCTTAAGCCTAAACAATGGTAAGATAGAGAGCAGTGTAGAAATGGCAAGTGGTCTATATGTACTTCATTGAAGGGGGAAAAGGCTTTTGCTTAAGAGAACTTTAATCGGATTACTTCGCAGTCATGAAACGACCGGAGATAAAGCCAAAGATCCTTTGCTTAAAACAAGATATTACAAGCTTCCTAAAGAACAGGTATGGGAAGAAGTCACTGCCGTTCTGAAAAAAACGCCGGGCTATAAACTTCTCCATGAAGTTCAAAATGTAGGTGAAATTCTCGCGGAACGTAAAACAGTGACTGGACGAACACAGGATGTAACGTTAACGCTATTTGGGATTAATCCCGTGAAAACCGCGGTAGACATTTATTCAGCATCCCGAGGCTCAATGGGGGATCTGGGTTCCAATTACCGTACTATTATAGATATTTATAAACAATTAGACAGAAAACTTGCTACTTATAAGATTGAAGGATAACAAAAACAGCAGGGAAGCTAGGCCTCCTTGCTGTTTTATTTTATGTGTATTAAACTAATTTTTTGACAGCTTCTACGGCTGTTTCATAATTAGGGTGAGCCGTCATTTCGCCCAGGTATTCAACGTATTGAACGGTATCATTCGCATCGATAACGAAAATGGAACGCATATCAAGTTGAAGCTCTTTGATCAATACGCCATAAGCTTCGCCGAAGGATTTTGTTTTATAATCGGACAAAGTGATCACTTTGTCAATACCTGCTGCACCACACCAGCGGGATTGTGCAAAAGGAAGATCAACACTGATTGTAAGAACAGCAACATTATCGCCTAGACCTGCTGCTTCTTCATTGAAGCGGCGAGTTTGTGCGTCACAAACGCCTGTATCCAAAGATGGAACAACGCTGATCAGCTTTACTTTACCTGCATAATCTGCGAGGGAAACTTGAGTCATCAAATCTTTGTTAACTGTGAAGTTAGGTGCTTTGTCACCCACTTTAATTTCAGGTCCTACCAAAGTAATCGGATTGCCTTTAATGGTAGCAACACCAGTACGTTCTTGTGCCATATGAACTGTTTCCTCCTCTATTTTCCATACTAAATAACAACTTATTTATTATAAGCTTTTTCAACTTAGGTTGTCCAATCGTTACTGTAAGGCTATAATTTAAATGTTTAAAGATCATATAAGCTCGCAATCACGTAAGAAAAGTCGGGGGATTTATCCAAGTGGAATTAAGACAATTGCAGTACTTTGTAAAAGTAGCAAGAAAGCAGCATGTAACCCAAGCTGCGGAAGAAATGCATGTGGCGCAATCAGCCGTTAGCCGGCAGATTCATCTTTTAGAAGAAGAGCTCGGTATTAATTTGTTTGTGCAAAAAGGTCGTAATCTTCATCTTACCTCAGTAGGTCATTTATTCTTAAGCCGAGTCGAGGGGATATTGACGGACTTGGAACGCGCTGTTGGCGAAATACATGAATTTCTTGACCCGGAAGCCGGGGAAATTCGCATTGGGTTTCCACATAGCCTGGTCATCAATTTGCTCCCTGCTGTCGTTGCAGCTTTTAAAAAAGATCACCCTAACGTTAAATTCAGACTCCGTCAAGGGACTTATACGTCCTTAATCCGAGATGTCTCTAAGGGAGAGATAGATCTGGCTTTCATTTCGCCATTTCCAGAAACTCATGAACATGTTTCGGGTGAAATTTTGTTAACCGAAGAGCTGTATGCGATAATTCCCTCCAACCATATCCTTGCGGATTACACATCCATACGACTGGAGCAGTTAAAGAATGAGCCATTCGTTATGTTTAGTGAAGAATATACGCTGCGTTCGATTGTGATGGAGGCTTGCTTGAAAGCGGGCTTCGTTCCGAAGATTGAGTTCGAAGGTGAAGAAACAGATACCATTCGGGGGTTAGTTGCCGCGGGTATGGGGGTGAGCTTACTTCCTTCTATGGCTTTAATGGAAAGTGGTCAAATGCAACCGGTCAAAATTCGTGTGACCGATCCTGTGGTCACTAGAACTGTCGGTTTAATTCGCCGAAAAGGTGAAAAGCTTCCTTTGGTGGCTGAAGTTTTCAGACGGTTTCTATGTGATTATTTTCAATGAAAAAAAGCTCATCTTGTGTATGTGAATGACACCATACAAGATGAGCTTTTTTGTTTAATCGTTACTATTACGGCCATTAAAGATCATGATATATTTCAGAAGTTCAAGAACGGAGATTAATGCGGCTGCCACGTACGTAAGAGCGGCTGCATTCAATACCTTGGCTACCCCGCGTTCTTCTTCATTAGAGATGAAGCCCTCGGCGATCATTAAATCTCTGGCTCTTGAGCTAGCGTTAAATTCTACTGGCAGTGTAACTAATTGAAAAGCAACGGCTGCTGCGAAAAAGATAATACCAAGACCGAGTAGCCATGGGATCTGTTGGAAGAAGAAGCCGGCTAGTATGAGCAAGGGAGCTACACCGGAAGCGAAATTAACAACCGGGAACATGCGGTGCCTTGCGACAAGCATTGGATAGTGAACTTGGTGTTGAATGGCATGGCCTACCTCGTGACAGGCGACAGCGACAGCTGATATGGAGCTTTCGTAATAGACTGGTTCAGATAAACGTACTACTCTGGCTAACGGATCATAGTGATCTGATAGGGTGCCAGGTACAGCTTCTACTGGAACATCATACAGTCCGTTGGCATCAAGCATGCGTCTTGCCGCTTGAGCTCCTGACATTCCTGAGTAAATTGGAACTTGGGACCACTTGTTGAATGTTCCCCGTACTCGAAACGAGGCCCACAACGAAAGTCCGAATGCAATAATAATTAGAAAATCCATGGGATGAAAAAACATTTGACATTCCTCCGTATTTCGTTATGAGAACGGATTTTTACCTAGAAGAACAATTAGCGCTTCAATACAGGCCGCGGTTGGCTGAGTAAGTATTCGGGAAAGCTTCTTCATTTGATTTGGTTTCAACTGTTGGATGATGGGTCCCAGCTCTTTAGCTTCTTTCATTAGCTGCTCTAGATGAATCTGGATAGATGTCAGCTTATCTCTCACTGTATCATCTGGCGACACTTTACTCCATTGTTGTAAATTCGCTTTGATTTCCTCTAAGGTATATTTCTCGTTCTTCATAGATTCAATACGTTTAAGTCGAGTCAAAGTTTCATCACTATAAAGTCGATAATTCGTATCTGATCTCTTCTCGGGCTCAATCAAGTTCAACTTGGTGTAGTAATCAATGGTTCGAGAACTGACATCGGCAAGTTTGGCTAGTTCTCCGATTTTATAAAGCTTCTCTTTTCCCATAATAAGTTCACCTCTACTCCAATGTTATGTAGGAATTCTTCTATATAGTAATGATACCTGATTACAAACCGTACAGTCAAACGTAATACTTTTCAAACCTGACATTGATCTTAGGATAGGAATTGTAACATTTCCCTCGACCTATGAACGAAAACACGAATTATGCCTGTTTAATGTGAGGTTATTTTTCGTTTTTTTCAATTTTTTAAAGAAAATCCTATTGTCAAACCCATTTAACCTGTATATAATGACATTAAGAGTTTCATTACATGTTACTTAATATAACATTAAAAAGGAAGTGGTCGTATGCTTAAGAAGTTGTTGTTAGCTTTCGGCGTTATGGCATTATTGTTCCCTACTCTCGCATTTGCTGCAGATGAAGCAACAGTACCCCAACTTCAAAGTGCAATCGATGCTGTTTGGGTTATGTTAGCAGCTATTTTGGTCATCTTCATGCAAGCTGGTTTTGCTTTATTAGAAGCGGGGTCTACTAGAATGAAAAATGCCGGTCACGTAGCCGGTAAAACAATTTTAACTTTTGGCTTATGTGCCATCGCTTTCTGGGCTGTAGGTTTCGGTTTCGCCTTCGGTGACGGAAATGCTTTCTTCGGAACGACAGGGTTCTTCGTTACAGGTTTAGAAGATCAAGCGGCAGCGGCATTCGGATCCCTTTCTTTCTCAGATGTACCTATTGGGATTAAATTCTTGTTCCAATTAGCTTTCGCAGGTGTATCCTTAGCGATTGCATGGGGCGGATTTGCAGAAAGAGCAAAACTTCCAGTTTACTTCATCTTTGGAATTTTGTTTACAGTCGTGATTTATCCAATCGTTGCTCACTGGGTATGGGGCGGCGGCTGGTTGAGCAAGCTTGGGATGCAAGATTTCGCAGGGTCAACAGTTGTTCACTTACAAGGTGCAACAGCGGCGCTCGTAGCTACTATCTTGTTAAAACCACGTATTGGCAAATATAATAAAGATAAAACGCCTAACTTGATTCCTGGTCACAACCAAGTGTTGTCTGTTCTCGGTGTTATCATTCTTTGGATTGGTTGGTTCGGTTTCAACCCAGGTAGTACACTAAGTGCAATGAATGATGGGTTCTTTGGTTATATTGCTTTGACAACGAACATGGCTGCTGCGGCAGGCGGAGTTGCGGCTCTTATCATTTCTTGGATGTACTTCGGTAAAGCAGATATTCCTAGTATGTTAAACGGTGTTCTTGCGGCGCTTGTTGCGATTACAGCAGCTTGTGCATTCGTAGATACTTGGGCTGCCATTGTAATTGGTGCGGTAGCTGGTATTGTTACATTCTTCACAGCACAATGGTTTGAAAGAGCTGGCATCGACGATCCGATCTATGCTTTCTCCGTTCATGGTATCGCAGGTATTTGGGGGACTCTTTCCACTGGTTTGTTCGCAACACCTGAGCTTTCAGCGAAGGTTGGTGTCGGTGGTGCGGGATTGTTCTACGGCGGTGGTTTACACCAATTGGGCATTCAAGCACTAGGTTTAGCTGGAGCATTTGTATTCGTACTTGTTCTTTCCTTTATTATCTTAGGTATACTGAAAGCTACAATTGGTCTTCGTGTTACAGAAGAAGAAGAAATTATTGGTCTGGATTTATCTGAACATGGTTCTTATGGATATCCAGAACAAATGAAAAAAGCAGCTCAAAACGGCGTGTCCGTTTAATACCACATACACTTTCTACTAGAGCAAAGGGGATGCAACATGAATCATCTCTCAATGGAACAGATCCTGGAACGCATCTATCAATCGGAACAGTTCGATGAGATGCGAATAACCAGAGATCAGGTGCATGAGATGTTTCGGGAGCATCTCCTTTTCTCTCATTCACCTGAAATTGGGCGAAAAGTGAATCAAATTCACGATGCCTTCATTCACAGGACGATAGAACTGGCTGAACATATGTTGGAGGATGAAGGGTTCGGGAAACCGCCTGTTTCTTATGCATTTATATTGTTGGGCAGTGGAGGGAGACGTGAACAAACGCTTTGGAGTGATCAAGATAACGGACTTATTTATGAAGAAAGTGAAGATCACACAGAGGAAGAATTAGATGACTATTTTATCAAACTTGTAGATTGTATCCTTCGTGGTCTTGATATTTTAGGCTATCCGCCTTGTGAAGGAAATGTGATCTCGAGCAACAAGCAATGGCGTAAGCCGTTATCATCGTATATTGAGATGATGACAGCATGGTTTATGGAGCCGAATTGGGAGAACGTTCGTTATTTGCTCATCCTTGCTGACATGCGCTGTATCTTCGGTTCTAAAGTTATGGTAGATCGGCTCAAAGGCGAGTTTCTTGCTTTTGTTCAGGAACATCCGAGTATCTTGAAGTATTTGTTATCCAATACACTCCATCACAGAATAACATTGGGCGTATTCGGACATCTGATTACTGAGAGATATGGAGAGGATGCAGGTGGGTTTGACATTAAATATGGCGCCTATATTCCTATTGTAAATGGGGTTCGACTTCTTGCTATTCAAGCAGGGATCATGCACTCATCTACGTTGGAGAGAATTAGATTGCTGCAGGAATCTTCCTTCATCCCTAAGCAATTAGCAGTGGAATGGCAGGCTGCTTTTGGAGTTGCGCTTAAGCTTAGAGATTTGACGCCTTTTCAGCTTGATGGTGAGAAGTATACGACAAGAGGCAAGCTAAGCGCTGAACAGTTGACCAAAGAGATAAAGCAAGAATTAAAACAATGCCTGCGTACTGGGATGGAGTTACAAAAGTATGTTAGAAAATCAATCGATTCACACATAGAGACAGAAAAAGGTTAGAAATAATGGAAGTTATGTTTCATTGGATAGGGAGAGGTGATTCGAGATGAAAGACATGCGTCCGGCTGGGCGAATGTGGCATTTGTACAAAATGGGTGGTCTTACACCAGCGCTTACGTCCATGTTTGATGTGCAAAGTGCTCAACAGATGGCTTTTATTCGTTCTATGTTGAAGGAGCAAAGGAAAGATTCCCTCTTTGAGATACCGCTTCACTCGATGGAAATCGTTGTTTTTGATTTGGAAACGACGGGTTTCTCTCCTTATAACGGTGATGAGATTATTTCATTCGGAGGCGTCTCGGTCATTGGCGGAGAAGTGCAAAGTAATCATACATTCTATAGTACGGTAAATCCAAAACGTAAGATTCCGGATGAGATTGTCACCTTAACGGGTATTACGAACGAAATGGCCGCAGACGCGCCTGAATTAATAGGAGTGTTAAGTGATTTTTTGGAGTTTGTTGGGCAAAGAATACTGGTTGCGCATGCAACCGGGCATGATAAAAACTTCTTGAATTCGGCCCTATGGCGCACGTCCAAAGTGAGCTTATCACATCGTGTTCTCGATATTATGATGATTGCCAAATGGCTAATGCCGAAGAGGAAAAATTTGAGCTTGGACTCACTGCTTCATGCCTATGATATTCCGGTAACGAATCGTCACCATGCACTTGAGGATTCCCTTATGACTGCGCAGCTGTGGTCTAGATTCATGGAGGAAATAAAATCAAGAAATGTAGATACCTTAGGTGATCTCTACGCCTTATTAAGCCATCACTGACCGATGACAAACGCAAGTTTGTGATAAGGGGTCTGTGGGGCTTTTTTTATTTGGTAAAGCTGTAGTTCGGGATGTTGCAATTGCTGAAAGGATAAAATCCAATAGGTAGGAATCGAATGCCAGAGTGTTTGTAGATCCTGCTCCGAAGGAACTGGAGGAGCCGTTGGGTGCGAATGGAAAAGACCGATCACGGGGTTATTGCTGTCCATAAGATAAGGGAGCATCTCTGCGGGACGTATTTCAAAACGATTTCTTGGGTTACTTGCGATATTACGTAAAGGAATGAAGGTATTCGCTTGCAGCTCTTCATCCTTGCCATGGGCTTGTCCACCGAGAATGAAACCGCATGCTTCTTCAGGGAGTTGTTGCAAGCTGTGGGAGATAAGGCCTTTGTAGAGCTCTTCAGTTATATATACATTCACCATCTATCCCCCCCTCCTAATCAATGTGCATGTTAGAATGAGGTTAGTATATCATGCTTTTTTATTCATTTCCCCTTTAGGTTTAATAAAAAAGAACACGAGTGCAAGCATAAGAAGTGCCAAGGAAGATACGGTAATGAATATGGCTTGGTCCGAAATGTTCATGAGCCATCCGAAAAGTGGTGGACCGCATGCTACACCAATGAAACGGAGACTATTGTACAACGAGGTTATCATTCCGCGCTGTTCACGCTCTACAGAACCGGTAATCAGTGTATTTAAGCAAGGTAGCAGCAGACCAGTACCTATGCCACTTAATGTAAGTAAACCAATGAATATGTAGAGATTGGTATTTAGGAAGATGGCTAATGCTAGCGAAACGGTCATCATGATGAGTCCGATGTTCATTAACCAGCGCATCAATATGACGTTCTCTTTGATTTTAGCACCGGTGGTATAAGAGGTAATGACCATGCCAAGCAAAGGAATAGCCAGAATAAGTCCCTTACGCACACCTTCGATACTATAAGGCTCTTCTTCTAATATTTGGGATAAATAAAAGAGGACACCAAACAGAATAAATAGCGAAATGGAGCCAGCGAAAAATGCAGGGATGAGCCAACGACCTTTTTCCCGAAAAATGCTTCGAATTTGCTTCAAGTAATCCTTAAGAGGTTCCGCTTCCTTTTCTTTAGGCGGTTCCTTAATCATAAAGATAACTGCGAGCAGTGCTAACACACAGAATATAGGGAATGCAAAAAATGGTGCAAACCAAACGATTAAAGCTAATAATGAACCTAAAATCGGGCTTACGACTTTACCAGCTCCATTAGAAGCCTCTATGAGCCCAAGCGCTTTACTCGCTGTCCCGCCCTTATATAAATCTCCTACAAGCGCCATCGCTATAGGGGCTGTCCCTGCTGCTCCTAAGCCTTGTATAGCTCGTGCTGTTATAAGGATAGGATAGGAATTCCAAACGGCTGCAAAGCCTGCTAGGACGCCCGCAGAACCGTAAATGATTAAGGAAGGGATGATGACGGCTTTACGTGTGAAACGGTCTGATAAATAACCTGATACAGGGATGATGAGTCCGGCTGTGATGGAAAATAGGGTGATGACGAGTGAACTCTGGAAACGAGATATACCCATTTTTTCCTGCATATCAGGCAAGATAGGGACTAGCATGGAATTACCTAGAACGAGAACTAAAGGGATCGTTGCAATGGCGACGTATTCCCAGATGTGACCTTTTTTGTTTTTGGACTTTTCGGATTTGTTTTCAGAGTTATCTTTAAATATATTTTCAGAAAATTTTTTGCCCTCGGCTGCTTTTGTAGTCATTATAATGAGAGTCCTTTCAGAACATTTTGTTATGTTTACTTTTCCCATTAAAGTTGAAAGCATACTTTGGATTTTCATTGTTGGAAAATAGTATAGTTTTATACTTTTGCTTCGCTTCAACCTTGACAAATCAGCTCGTTCCCGTGGGACGACGGAGTTGTTTATCCTAAGATGTTGGAATTTACGTGGAATTGGAGATAATATAGACAGAGTGGAGGTGGATATGCTTTTGAAAAAAAATGTGTTTGTGATAGCCCTGGTGGTTATCTTAGCTGGTTTTGCGATTTATCAAAACGCCCAGCGTCAGAATAAAGAGACGCTTATGCCTACTGAGCAAGCGCCAAAAGTGAATTTCTTAGCCCCCTCGTTTACGTTAAAAGGGCTTGATGGGAAAGACTACACGATTGGTGGGCCTCGAGAGAAGCCTTTGTTCGTTAATTTCTGGGCTTCATGGTGTGGTCCATGTGAGGAAGAGGCGCCAGATTTGGTGAATGTGTACAACAAATATCAAGGGCAGTTTGATCTCTATGCAGTCAATGTGACACCTGGTGATAAGATGGAGAACATTACAAAGTTTGTGGAAACCTACAAATACCCATTCCCGGTGTTATTAGATAAGCAAGGAACGAATGCGGATACCTATCGAGTGGTTGCCATTCCAACCAGTTTTTTAATCGATAAAAATGGGGTCATTCGCGAGGTCGTTCATGTACTCTCTCCTAGAGATTTGGATAAGAAAATTGCGGGTCTCATTAAAGAATGAAAAAAGCTGCAAGAGAGCGCCGATGGTTGGCGTACTCTTTGCAGCTTTTCTTGAATGTCCTTTTAGAAAAATCTCGATAGAGGTTTATTCCTTAATGGTTTACTAAGCCTAAGCGCTCTTGTTGATCTTTGTTCGCAGGCTCTACGCGTTTTCTTCCGATTAGTGCATATCGCAAACTATCTACGAGTGCATACCAGCTAGCTTCAATGATGTTACTGGATACACCTAGCGTATTCCATGTTGTCTTAAAGTCAGTTGATTCCATTAGAACGCGAACCTTACCGGCAGTAGCACCTTTGATATCAAGGACACGTACTTTATAGTCGGAGAGATGGACGTTCTTAATATCAGGGTAATATTGGATCAGCGCTTTACGTAAGGCATTGTCAAGAGCATTTACAGGGCCGTTGCCTTCAGCCGCGGTATAGATCGTTTCCCCATGAACCTTCACTTTTACGATGGCTTCGGAAACGACCGATTGATTGGCGGATTTCTCAACAAGCATTTTGAACGATTCTAATGTGAAAATCTCTTCTAGGCCTTCGAATGCTTCGCGCAGCAAAAGCTCAAGTGTGGCATCGGCTCCTTCGAATTGGTAGCCTTGATGTTCGAGATCTTTAATTTTCTCAATGACTTCTTTGGTTTTCTGATGTTCTTTATTAAAGTCTAGATTCAGTTCTTGAGCTTTCACGAGCACATTACTTTGCCCTGCAAGCTCTGAAACAAGTACACGTTGTTTATTGCCGACGAGTTCAGGCTTCGTATGCTCATACGTGCTAGCATCCTTGAGAATGGCTGAAACGTGAATACCGCCTTTGTGCGCAAATGCCGCATTCCCGACATAAGGCTGATTAACAGGCATATGCATGTTGGCGATTTCGCTAATGTATCTCGAAACAGGCGTTAATGATTTCAGTTGCTCTTCTGAAATAACCGAATAGCCAAGCTTCAACTGAAGGTTAGGGATAATGGAGCTAAGATTAGCGTTACCGCAGCGTTCTCCATAGCCATTGATGGTTCCTTGAACTTGTCCTGCTCCTGCTTGTACAGCAGCAAGGCTGTTTGCCACACCTAATTCGCAATCATTATGAGCATGAATGCCAACGGGGGTAGTGACATTCTGTTTAACGGTAGTGACAATAGATGTAACTTCTCCAGGTAATGAGCCGCCGTTGGTGTCACAAAGCACTATCCAATCAGCTCCAGCGTCCTGTGCTTTTTTGATTGTTTGCAAGGCGTACTCGGGGTTATTCTTGTAACCGTCGAAGAAATGCTCGGCATCATAGATGACTTCAAGACCGCAACTTTTTAAATAGAGAACGGAGTCATAGATCATGGAGAGATTTTCTTCAAGTGTGGTTTGAATGGCCGTTGTGACATGGAAGTCCCATGACTTACCGAAGATGGTTGCTACCTGAGCGCCTGACTCCACGAGTCTGTTCAGATTAATATCATCCGCAGCTATGGAATCCTTACGCCGTGTACTTCCGAAAGCAGTAATCTTCGCATTTGTGAATTTCATGTCACGAGCGCGTTCAAAGAATTCAATATCTTTGCTGTTGCTGCCCGGCCATCCGCCTTCAATATAATGAACCCCAAGCTCATCGAGCTTGCGGGCAATTTTAATTTTGTCCTCGACAGATAAGCTGATGCCTTCTCCTTGCGTACCGTCTCGTAGTGTTGTGTCGAAGATTTTGACTGATGTTGGCATAGGTTCCTCCTTCAAAAGCTAGCAAAGTGACTTCGGTGCTTGATGTGTGGGTGCTTGTGCTTGCTTTAAAGCGCTAATGTATAATTTACGATTATACCATAATAGTATGGGTAAAGACATCATAACGCAAAAATACGTTTGCTTGAAAGAATAATTTTTTGTATGCTGAAAATGGCTCTAATAGTTGGTTGTTTATCAATGGGAGGGAATATAAATGGTGACAACTCAGCATCATTATCCCAAGCAAGGTAGAGTCATTTTGCATATAGACATGAATGCATTCTATTGCTCTGTTCATGAGGCTGTTGAGCCTGATTTATATAAAGGGAAGCCTCTTGCTGTTGCCGGTAGTGTTGAGCTTCGTAAAGGGATTATTGTTACTTCATCTTATGCTGCGCGCGCTGTAGGGATCAAGACAGGCATGCAAGTTAGGCAGGCGATGAAGTTGTGTCCAGATTTGATCCTGATAAGACCTGATTTCGAGCTGTATCGCAGTTTTTCAAGACGGTTTATGCAGATTGTTTATAGTTATTCACCTATGGTGGAATCCATGTCAATCGATGAGTGTTTCGTCGATATTACAGGGTCCAAGCAATTTGGAACCCCACTTGAGATCGCGAATAACATTCAGCTACAGATCATGAATGAACTTAAGCTGCCCTGTTCGATTGGCGTTGCCCCCAATAAGCTACTTGCCAAGATGGGCTCCGATATGAAGAAGCCGAATGGGATATCTGTCCTGCGTCTACGAGATGTTCCCTCTGTATTGTGGGATAAACCGTGCAATTATTTATATGGAATTGGTAAAAAGACGGCGGATAAGCTAACTAGACTTGGCATCCATACGTTAGGTCAGCTAGCAGTAGGGGATGAATTGCTGTTAAGTAAACACTTTGGCATCTTAGGAGCACATTTGAAGCGTTCGGCTAATGGGATTGACCCTTCACTTGTAAACCCCGAACAAGAACAAAGCAAGTCAATTGGGCATACGACGACGCTGCCGCAGGATTTTACCGATACCAAAGAAATTCATCGAGTATTCTTAAATCTGGCGGATCAAGTAGCAAGAAGGCTTCGCAAGCAGGAGCTAATGGCATCCACGATCCAAATCACGATTCGTGATCCGGAGATGAGGACGATTACACGATCCGTCACCTTGCCTACGCCAACCGAGCATATGGACGATATTTATCGAACCTCGTGCCAGTTATATGATCATCAATGGGAGGAAGGAAACCCTGTTCGGCTGCTTGGGATTACTCTGCAAAATCTAACAATGAAGGAAGAAACGTTCGTTCAGTTGGATCTTTTCGATTATGAAAAGCAGCCTAAACGAGAGAATTTAAACCGCATTATGGACGGACTTCGTGATAAATTCGGGGAAAATGCGATTCTAACCGCGGGGATGATGGGTGACAATCCTGCAACGTTGATTAGAAATCATAAAGCGAGAGGGACATCCCTTCAAATGGACCATTTGAGGAACAATCCCCTTCACAAAGAAGAGGAGAAGTGACGAAAGATGGCATATTGTATTGGCTTTGCTGGCTATTCGGACAGTGGGAAAACAACGTTAGTGGCCAAGCTAATCGTAGAAATGAAGCAGCGCGGCTATCGGATAGCCGTAATGAAACATGATGCGCATGGACATTATAAAGAAGCTGCAGGGACGGACTCTACGACTTTTGTGGAGTCGGGTGCAGAAGCGGTTGTAACCCTATCTCCAGATGGGATTCATGCGTTCGAAAAGAAGCGAAATCCAAGTCTAGAAGAACAGTTAAGTGCTTATGCACATCTAGACTATGTTTTTATCGAAGGCTTCAAGAAGGAAAAGCATCCAAAGATTGCTGTTTTTCGTACAATAGAACAAAGTGAAATAATTCAAGTTCTTGAGCCTGGGCCGATTGCAATTGCAACTGATATGGACAATTTCAACTTTGATTTAACAGCTTTTCCTTCCTTCGATTTGAACAATATCCGTGGTTTAGCTGACTTTATTGAACAATATTTTCAGAGCTATTAATTTTAAGGTTTGAACTTTGTCCGTATTTATATTATATTTTACATTGAGGATAATTTGAGGAGGAGTTAGAAATCATGGCAAAGTATACATTTGTTGATAAAGATACTTGCATCGCTTGCGGCGCTTGCGGAGCTACAGCTCCAGACATCTATGATTACGATGATGAAGGTTTGGCTGAAGTGATTTTTGATGGAGATGGCAACAAAGGGGTAACTGAAATCCCTGAAGATCTGTTTGATGATCTACAGGATGCACAAGATGGCTGCCCAACGGATTCCATTAAAGTTGCGGATGCACCTTTTAGCTAATCAGATTAAAACTTAATTTTGTGAAGTGATTCGCAGAATGTCGAAAGAGCTCGGTTCCTGAAGAGGAATTGGGCTCTTTTTTTTGAACAAATTGTATTTACATATAACTATTTATTGCCATTTTCTACGTGCCATCTTACAATGAAGCTAGTAAACATTGGGAGGATCTTATGGGTAAGAAGAAATGGATTCAAACTTTAGTGGTAGGACTTTTGTTGATGTTATTTTCGACATATTTCTACACGGTTAACTCAAGCGGCTTGTTTTATTTTGTTGAGGGTCCCCTCCAAGATGTTTTGCGGAAAGCTAAATCTGTGGATGAACGTCAGCCAGAGGATCGCATCAAAATTGTTAAGATTGATGAGAAATCACTTAAAGCAATCGGGAAATTTCCGTGGGATCGAACTACCTATGCGCAATTGATAGAGAAGCTAGAGAAGTCAGGCGCAGCAGCAATTGGTATAGACGTGGTTTTAGCTGAACCTTCGAAAAACCCCGCTGACGATAAAGCATTGGCTGATGTTTTGGCCAAGTATCAAAATGTCATCATGCCCGTCCAAATTAACTATCCCTCCAAGCAAGAACAAGCAGGCGATCTTGTGCCTGAGAAAATCGACTACCCCACTCCAACACTAACAACCAGTAGGCAGCAAATGGCACATATTAATGTGTTTGTCGATAAGGATGGTAAGGCTCGGAAGCTGCCAGTTGGGCTGCCTGATGAGAATGGAGCATACATACCTGCGTTCAGCGTTGCGCTTGCCAATCTAGTTCTGGATGATAAGGACAAAGTGAAGCGAGATGAAGCAACTGGGCAATGGAAACGCGGCAATATTGTAATGCCAACGAACGAAAGAAATCAAGTTACGACTGAATTTTTCACACTGCCTAGGCAGAAAGTAGATGCAACTACAGGCTATGAATCACTTTCTTTCATTGATGTTATTAATAGTAAAAACCCCTTACCTTTGCAAGGCAGCATTGTTCTGGTAGGACCGTTCGTAACGGCCATGCAGGATGAATATCCAACGCCGATCAGCTCTGTTAAGATGTTCGGGATCGAAATACATGCGAATATGATTCAAACTTTATTAGAAAGCAAGTTTTATAAAGATACAAGTAAGCCTTTTGGCGTAGGTAGTATCTTACTTATTTCTTTGCTTGCCATTTTCTTATTTCATAGATATAAAGGCAAAACAGCTCTATTTATTTTTCTAGGAATGTTCGTGATTTATGGTGGCGTATGGTTAACCTTCTACATTGCTGGATCAACCTTCGCTCCTCTTGTATACCCGCAATTTGCTTTAGTTACGATCTATATTTGGTCGTTGGTGAGTCATTACCTGGAAGAGCGGAAGGAGCGCAACCGCGTAACCGGTATCTTCGGAAGGTTCGTTTCCAAAACGGTTGTAGACGAGCTGCTGCAGTCAGGTGAAGATGTTAAGCTTGGCGGCAGTCGTAAAGATATCTCACTTATTTTCGTAGATATTCGCGGGTTTACCCCTATGTCGGAACGACTAGAGCCCGAGCAAGTTATTCAAGTATTGAATGAGTATCTGGATGTATGTACGAAAGCTATTTTCAAATTTAACGGCACTCTCGACAAATTTATTGGTGATGGTGTCATGGCGATGTTCGGCGCTCCAATTGAATATGACAATCACCCTGAGATGGCTGTGCGAGCAGCAATTGAAATGAAGTCGCAGGCTACGGTTCTTGAGCAGAGATTGATTGAAAAGTATGGAATCGGTGTGAAATTCGGTCTTGGTATTAACAGCGGACCTGCGGTTGTTGGAAACATTGGTTCTGAAGATCTAAGGCTCGATTATACGGCTATCGGAGATACGGTTAACTTGTCAGCTAGATTAGAAGCGAACGCGAAACCAGGTCAAATTCTAATCAGTGAACAGACCTATGCGAGGGTCAAAGATCTTTTTGAGATAGAATCCATCGGTGAAATTAAGGTAAAAGGAAAAGAAAAGCCCGTGGCGGTATATGAAGTTATCGGGAATCTCTAATAAATGAATGCTAGGGAGGAATTCGGTGTGGGATTAACTAAGAAATTATTTGTGTCATTATTCTTAAGTTTTTGTTTAGTGTTTAGTTTGGTCTCGGCGCTGCTTGTAAAACCTGTGGACGCAAAAACCGTTCGAGTAGCTGTCATTGCGACATTATCCGGTGATGTAACGATCAAGAAAGGCGGAGGTTCCAAATCGTACGATGCCTATGAAAGTATGAGTTTAAATCAAGGCGACACGGTTTACACAGGAGCTAGCTCATCCGTCACGCTTAATTTGAGTAATGGGGATGCGGACGTAACATTAGGCGAAAATGCTGAGATTAACGTGTCAGACCTAAATACCTCAGATGGAAATAAGAAATCCAAGCTTAAAGTATGGGCCGGATCCATGTGGGTCAAGGTGAAGTCATTAGCTGGATCAGATGATGAATTTGAAATTGAGACGCCAACAGCCGTTATGGGTGTTCGTGGAACGCAGTTCTTTGTTACCGTTGATCCGAAAACAGGCGCAATTAAGATGGCGGTTGGAGCAGGGAAAGTCTCCGCATCGACTGTAATAAATGGAGTTGACTCCAGTCAAAAATCTTCAATTACATACTTATATCCGACGCAACAAATTTCTTTGGATTCTAGGGATGAGACGGATGATCTGTCTCTTAAAGTAGATTTCCTTGATTTAGATGATTTTATAAAGGATGCATCACCGGAAATCATTAAAGAGATTATCTTGAACAAGGCCGAAATAGATAAAGAAAATGATGAGTTTATTTCTAAGAAAAAGAAAGAAATCGAAGATGGCAAACTTGTGGATGATAAGACTTCTTTATCCGTGAAGGATCAGGCTGAATTAGATAAAGTGAAACAAAACTTAGATAACTTAATTGGTAATATTGCCAAGAAGGCTCTCGCGGAAAATAAGGTTGATAAAGAGTCTTTGAATAAACTCATTGAACAAGCAAATGCAAAAATCGATAAACAAGAAAAGAAATTAGATTTAAACAATGTTAAAGAATTAGATAAAACGGCAGGTGTCGATGCAGAAAAAGAAAAAATAAAGAAAGAGCTGCTTCAAAAGCTTGAAGCAGAGAAGCTTAAAAAGCAACTGGAAGAAGCTAAGAAGCAAGAAGAACTCAAAAATAAGCTGGCTGCTGCGCTTAAAGCTTTGGAAGATCAAAAGAAAAAGATTCTCGAAGCAACGAAAGTGGCGGAGGAGAAGGCTAAAGCAGACGCTGAAGCAAAATTGAAAGAACAGAATGGGACGAATACTTCAGTACCGGGATCAGGAGGCAATTCGGGGAACTCAGGGGATACTGATCCAGGGACACCGGTAGTAACACCAAGTATTAGTCTTGCACCTGGCTCTGTTAACAACACCGGATTATTCGATTTAAATGTAAATCTGAGTGACTTTGTCGGCAACAACACAATTTATGGTGTAGAAGTGCACTTATCCTATGGTTCCAATATCTCTCTTTATGTTAATGAAGTGCACCCATGGGTAAGTAATTCGGATATTTTTAGCCAAAGCAATAGTGCAGATCATATTAAAGAATATTTTAACGGTTCACAGAGAGAGCTTGTGTATGCAGTGACAAATTTTGGTTCAGGTTCAAATAATGTTGAAGCGATAAATGGAACTAAAAGGTTAGTTACAATTCCGTTTTATGGCCATTCGCTAGAGACAGCAGCATCTCCAGCCCCAACGACATATCCAATAAAAGTCGAAAAAATCGTCATTGTTCATAAAAATGGTTTAGACGTTCAAAAAATAGAAGTTCCTGTGAAACCTGAGACAACTGTCACTTTACCTCCAAATAGTGGTCCTAACAATTAATAAATAGAATAAGGAGAAACCAATGAAACCCTTAAAACATATATTCGTTTCATCCCTAGTGGCTGCAACCTTTTTGGGAGGTTCATCCGTATGGGCGGCAGGATTGTCTGCGGATGCTCTATTATCCACCAATGGACAGATCCTCTCGGACGTGTCGACTTTCGCAGGAATCGGCGATTTTGAAGATAAGAATGGGGAAGCGCTAAGTGCGGCATTCCGTGCTCCAGGCGGCGTTGTTCAACTTTCAGATGGCAGTATTCTTGTCGCTGATACTAGGAATCATCTCGTTCGTAAAATTTCAGGAGGGAAAGTAACAACTTTCGCTGGTCCTGAGCTTGTCGTTACTAAGAACAACCAAGGCTTTCCAACAGGGGGTCTGGTTGATGGAAAATCGTCAGAATCCTTTTTCAATGAGCCCACAGGATTAGCAGTAGATGCCAAAGGGAATGTGTATGTAGCTGATTCAGCAAATAACGCAATCCGGAAAGTGGATACGAATGGTCAAGTTTCCACGTTGGCTGGAAATGGTGTTCCTGGAAGTAAGGATGGAAAAGGTGCTGAGGCAAAATTTAATCACCCAAGTGATGTTGCGGTAGCTGCAGATGGAACCGTGTATGTCGCGGATTCACTCAATCATGTTATCCGTAAAATAGCCGTTGACGGCAGTGTTTCTACTTTGAATGCGGCTGCGACTCGAGCTATTCAAATACGTCCAGGGGAAGCTTCTTTCGCTGGTGAATTTCAAGATGGCAGCTTAGCTACAGCGAAGTTCAATGAACCCGCTGGATTGGTTTTAGATAGCAAAGGCAACTTATTTGTAAGTGACACTGGCAACCAACGTATACGTTATATCGACCTCCAAGCAGGGACAGTGACTACGGTGGCCGGATCGACACCTGTTTTAAGCAATCAAACAATCTATGATAAAAATGAGTTATATGCAGGTGGAGACTTTGCAGATGGAGACGCGCTTAAAGCGAAGTTTGACTTCCCTAAAGGGCTTGCTGTTACCTCCGAAGGCGGGGTTTTAATCTCAGATAGTTTGAATCATGTGATTCGTTATTTGCTGAAGGGAAAGGTTTCAACGATTGCTGGGACAGTCCAAACTGGTGAAGCGGACGGCGTGGAACAAGCAGCTGAGTTTTACAATCCGAGTGACGTTCTAGTAACCGCTCAAGGTAATATTGTGGTAGCAGACTCTTCTAATAACAAAATTCGTAAAATAACCCCTTATCAATTGCCGGGAAATCTAGCAAACAACAACGAAGTAAAAGTAGTAAATGGTGATAAAGTGATTTCATTCGATGCAGAGCCTGAGATTCAGGTTGGACGTACAATGGTTCCAGTTCGTGCAATTAGTGAAGCATTTGGCTATGAAGTCAAATATGTTGAGTTAGCAGGGAAATCAGTCGTTCAGCTTATCAAAGGTGATGTTACGGTCGAGCTAACGATTGGTGAAACGGGCGTTGTTCGTAAACAAGCGGGTCAATCAGATATCAAACAAGTGACGGATGCTTCTCCGTATGTGAAACAAGACCGTACGTATGTGCCGGTGCGTTTCTTCGCTGAGCAAATCGGTTTGGATGTCCAATGGGATGCCGCTCACCAAACAGCCATTTTACGCACGAAATCATATGTGAAATAAGCAATCCGCAAGACGAGCCTGGCAGGGGAAACCCTTGTCCAGGCTCTTTTTTTTCATGACTTCATCTCTAGGTCATTTTTGCCGATAAATGAAAGAGAGTTATACAGTAGTTGATAGGAGGTTTTCTAGATTGAAGGACAAGAATCGCATTGATCAGTTGGAACGATTTTTCCAACATAATCCGATCGAAGATCCTCTTTATCTCAAAAAATATGTGAAAGAACATCCTGATCATAAAATGGCTTGGTACTTATTAGGCAGAGAATACGCAGCGCAAGGAAAGGAAGGCAAAGCGGCCTATTGTTTCGCGCAGTCTGGGGAGATCTATGAGGCTTTCGAACGCCAGAAAATAACGATAGAAGGTCCTTTACCTACTTCACCTTCTTCAGCCTTACATAAAGGCACTACCGTGACATCTGTTAAAAGTAAGTCCAGCGGTAAGGGGAAATGGATGCCATTAATGGTCATTCTACTCCTGCTAGCTGTTCCCGCTGCCATGGATTTAGCGAAGAACGATATGGGGAACATCCCGAATGAGACTGTTGCTGCAGCTCAAACTGCAGGGAATGCACCTGCACCTCCTATGCAGGAAGGGGCTTCTGGATTAAAGCTCTATTTCTCTAATGGGGATTGGGGTAAGAAGCTGCAGCAAGTACTGAAATCTTCAGGATCAGGAGCGGGAGAATCTGTCATCATGGAAGCTCCCCGGAGTGCAGATGGTAAATGGAACGAGTGGAACAGGTCGGTGAAACCTTTGATCGGTGTTGAGAGCAAAGGGGGAGGCGGGGGTTCAGCAGCACTAAAGTATTACCAGTCTCAGACTTGCTCCTGCGAGGTCGCAGATAGCTCCGCGCTTGTTCCAGTCATAGCGAATTGGATGCATGAGCGTGAGCAAGCTATTGTCTTACAAAGTGCAATCCAGGCCTATCAAAAAAAGACCGGAATGCTGCCAGAGAAACCTGAACAGCTTACGAAACCTTACCCCAATAATCTCCTGCCAGGACTCACTCCTGAGATGCAGGAGGCGTTCCCTCAAGCTGTAAGTAAGGTTAACGAAAGCGCAAAAGCGGGGAAAGCGCAGGATCCGATACAAACAGCGGATAAAACCGAGCAGCCGAAACAAGAGCTCAAAGAACAGGCCGCGCCATCTAGTTCGCAACCGAAAGCTTCCGCAGACCCACTGTTGGAACCGCTTAGGATTGTTATTGATATCGATAAGTATCGTTTGGCTCTCGTTAGTGGTGATTTCATCATCCGCAGCTACCCAGTTGGCTTAGGAGGCGAGAAAACGCCGCAGGGGGAGTTCTTCATTAGTGAAAAGGTGCGAAATCCGAATGGCAAATCGAATGGAGAATTTGGCAGCCGTGGGATGACTTTGTCGGATACACTTTATGCGATTCATGGTACGAATAAGCCTTCCAGCATCGGGAAAGATGAATCACATGGCTGTGTTCGCATGCTTCAAGATGACGTTGAAGAGCTCTATAACATGGTGACTCATGAAACGAAAGTGACGATTGGTAAAGGGGTATTATCACCTTCTTCTAATTCAGACGGTGGAAATGGTAATGGCGGTGGTAGTCCTGGTCTTGGAGCTGGGGGAGGGAAGCCAGATCAATCTTTTGGCCTTCCATTGCAGACCAATGACAGCAACCCGAGTAAGAAATATAAATGGCTTGATTAACACAGTGGAAACATAACAAAACCGTCTGAATGTACTTCGGACGGTTTTGTTATGTTGTACTAGCGTTCCAAAGTTTTAATCTTGACAACGATGGAGAAAGCGATTACAATTCAAAATGTGATGATTTCAATCAGTTCTTTCCTAATCATTTGTCCAAAATGATCAGTAACGTCATAGTAATGATGACAACAAGCAAAATGGATCCTGTCCAAATGATCGCTTTCTTATTAACTTCTTCTTTGGCTCTACGATTGGACATGATCGGTTTACGTTTGGACATTGGAATCACCTTTTCCTTAGGGATTAAAGAATATGGTTCTATCATAGCATAAGTAGGGTCATTCATAGAATATGAATGTTTAAATGAATAATAATTCAAGTATTGACGACCATGTCATTTTATTGTAAGATTTAATCACGCGAAATGCTAATATCAATTGAATATGTCAGTTTTAATAACATGTTACCGTAAGGGCATTAGTTATTGAAGAATGTAAGTCTTCTTCTATAACTATGCCCTTTTTATTTTTGCCAAAAATGAGGAAACCTGAAGGGGGTTGGTAGCGCAAACTACAAGGAAAGTTAAATTTAAGACTACGCTACTTCATAAATAACCATCAGACTTATTAAAAAAGGGAGAAGATGAACACATGAATATGAAAAAATGGTCAACAATGGGCTTGGCTGCATCTATGGTACTTGTAGCAGCAGGTTGTGGTAAATCTACACCAGTTGAAACAACAAAACCAGCTGCATCGGCTGCGCCGACTACAGCGGCTTCAGCGGCTCCAACAGCTGCTGGTCCCAAAAAATTAACCGGTGATTTTGAGATCCAGTATTTTGTTGGCGGATATGGCGACAAATGGTGGAAAAAAGTTATTGCTGATTTCCAAGCAGCAAACCCTGATCTGAAAATTAAAGAAAGTGCGGGACCAAAAATCAACGAGCAAATGAAACCCCGTTGGATCGCTGGTACTCCACCTGATTTCGTATACATTGACGGACCTGAATTGTTCGATCGCCAAATGGTTACAGACGGACAGCTTGAAGATTTGACGGATTGGATTAAAGATGCTAAAAACGTTGACGGCGAGAAAATTATTGATTTGCTTGCTCAAAAACCACAAGAGTTTGATGGTAAAATCTACAACGTTCCATTCGTAATGAGCTCATGGGGTATTTTCTACGATAAAGCCCTGTTCAAAGATAAAGGTTGGGTAGAGCCAAAAGATTTCGAAGAATTCCTAGCGGTAAGTGAGAAAATTAAAGGTGCTGGAATTAATCCATTCATCCATACGGGTAAATATCCATACTACATCAACGGTGGTGTATTACTTCCAGCTATCGTATCTGCTAACAATAATGACTACAAATTGCTGCAAGACATGTCTACAAATAATCTAGAAGCTTGGAAAAACCCAGCTATCATTAAAGGTCTTAATAAAATCGTTCAGCTTCGTGACAAAGGTTACATCGATAAAGCATCCGTGCAAATCAACCACACGGATTCCCAATCCTTGTTCCTGCAGCATAAAGATGCTTTTATCCCGAACGGTCTATGGCTGCCAAACGAAATGGCCAAAGACGTACCAGCCTCCTTTGATTTCGGATTCATTCCGTCCATCACACAAGATAAAGGTGGAAAAGCTGTAGCGAATACGTCTACGTCTACTTTTGCAATTGCGAAAAAAGCGAAAAACAAAGAAGCAGCAAAAGCGTTTATGCAATTCGTATTCTCTAAAACACAAGCTTCCCAGTGGGCTGAGTTGAGTGGTGCTCCTTCTAACGTAAAAGGTGACATCTCCTCCTCCAAAGCACCTAACTTCGTTAAAGATGCGGCGAAATTCTTGTCATCTCCTGAAACAGTTGTAGTGCCAACAGTCTCCTTCGCGGCAGACGTTGACAAAGCGATGCAAGATGCAACAGTGGCATTGACAATTGGTACAATTACGCCTGAAGAGTGGGTAAAACGTGTAACAGATGTCGTAGCGAAACAAAAGAAATAGGAACTGAATGAAGCAGTGCGGAGAACAAGGAAGGCATTAGCCTTAGGAGTTCTCCGCCATTTTAATGATAGGACGGTGAGGATAGAATGAAGACCAACTCGAAAATGTGGAAACGGAATTTGTTCATCGCTTCATTCATCATTCCGACTTTTCTTTTCTTCTGTGTGTTTACGATCTACCCTGTTATACAGGCTTTGCAGAAGTCATTCTATGATTGGTCCGGAATGTCAGAGAATAGCACGTTTATTGGGTTTGATAATTTCGTTGAATTATTTAAGGATCCCATTGTACTTAGAGCCATCGGGAATGATTATTTTTTAGTCGTAGGTAAAGTCATTGGCATTATGATTCTGGCGACGTTCTTCGCAGTTGCCTTAACTCGTTTCAAGCTGAGAGGCTCTGGTTTCTTCCGCGCCATATTTTTTATCCCAAATGTGATCTCCGTTGTTGTTATTGGTGTGCTCTGGAACTTCATCTATAATCCACAAATTGGATTCCTGAATGCGTTCTTATCACTATTCACAGGAAATAAAGTTGATATTACTTGGTTAGGATTTCCACAGCATACGATCTGGATGCTATTACCCCCAACGATTTGGGCTGGTATCGGCTTCTATATGATCTTGATGATTGCTGCAATCGTGAATATTCCTGCTTCCTACTATGAAGCAGCTAATATAGACGGAGCGGGTCAATGGTCGCAATTCCGCAACATTACCATGCCGCTCATCTGGGAGCAAATTAAGGTTTCCATTGTGAATATTGTCATTACGACACTCAATGGGTCATTCGTCATTGTTCAATTAATGACAAACGGCGGACAGCCTGATAATACGACCCAAGTTATGGGATCTTATCTGTATCGGATGGCTTTTCAACAATATCATTTCGGTTATGGAGCAGCCATCGGTGTCATGATCCTAATCGTTTCACTGATTACTACCCTTGTTCTGCAGCGTATTATGCGCCAAGAAACAATCGAAATGCATTAAAGTCATCCTAGAAATAGATACTGAAGGAGGGGGAACCATCGTATGATCATCAAAAACCCGTTAGCCAAAATGTTTGTCTGGATCATTCTTCTTATTTGGAGCGTCGCCGTCCTGTATCCATTGATTTGGACACTGCTCGATGCTCTCAAAAATAATGAGCAATTTTTCTTAAATGCCCCGTGGGCATTGCCTAAATTCCCGCTGCTTTGGTCAAATTTCTCCTATGTTTGGAGCAAATATAATTTTAGCACTTATTTCATGAACTCTATTGTTGTAACGGTTGGAAGTACCCTTCTGGGTATGATTCTTGCAGCAATGACTGCTTATATCCTAGCTAGGTATGATTTTAAAGGGAACAAAATCCTCCTAACGATCTACATCTCGTCCATGATGATACCGTTCGCGCTAGCATTGATTCCATTGTTCTTCTTATTGAATGATTTGCATTTAATTAATACATGGTTAGGATTAATTCTGGTCTATGCGGCACTCAATCTTCCTTTTGGAATTTTCTTACTTGTAGGATTCTACAAATCGCTGCCAAAAGAAATTGAAGAAGCGGCGATTATTGACGGGACCTCCCATTACGGTACGTTCTTCCGCGTTATGCTGCCTTTGTCTCAACCGGGTCTAATCACGGTGATGATTACAAATATGCTGAATAACTGGAACGAGTACTTCCTAGGGGTTGTCTTGACCAATGAACCAACCAAGTACACGCTTCCAATCGGTCTTGCTGTTATGCAGGCAGAGATGCAGTATCGAGTTGAGTGGGGACCGTTATTCGCAGGTCTGCTAATAACGACACTTCCAACGTTGATTGTGTATATGATCTTTCAACGTCAAATTGCAAGTGGAATTACTGCAGGTGCTGTGAAATAACTGTATACTCGGTTGCATAGAAAAAACACCTTATCCTAGAGGATTTTATCCTTCCGGGAGGGTGTTCTTTCTACTATAATTGGGATAGGAAAGAGCAAACAAGAAACGGCCAAACTTGTAGGCTTTTATAGGGGAACATGACATGAGAGCTATGTATATATTGCAGAAAATAGGACGTTCATTGATGATTCCGATTGCGGTGCTGCCGGCGGCATCCATTCTTTTACGTATTGGGAAAATGACGTTTAGTGATCCATTTCTTATGCAGGTGGCACAGATTTTCGAGTTAGGCGGAAGTGCGATTTTTGATAATTTGCCATTCATATTTGCAATTGGTATAGCCATTGGACTAACGTCTGGAGACGGGATAGCGGCACTTGCTGCTGCGGTTGGCTATCTAGTGTTCGACAATGTCTTAAAGCATTTTCAAGTGGGGACTGACTCTGCGGAACGGCTGGATATGGGTGTTCTAGGCGGTATGCTCGTTGGCATGCTATCTGCCACGTTCTTTAACAGGTTCCAACATACCCGGCTGCCCAAGGCGCTCGGATTTTTCGGTGGCAAACGATTCGTTCCGTTAATTACATCTTTGGTCATGGTTTTTCTAGGAGTGTTGATGGGTTTCATCTGGCCTCCAGTTCAGAAGGGCATAAGTGTAATCGGCTTATGGATCGTTGATAACGGGAACATTGGCGTATTCATCTACGGAATGATGAACCGGCTTCTGATCCCAACGGGTTTGCATCATATTATTAATAATATAGCTTGGTTTCAAATTGGAGATTATATCACGCCAACGGGTAAATTGCTGCATGGCGATATCTCCCGATTTTTTGCTGGAGATCCAGAAGCGGGACTATTCATGACAGGTTTTTATCCCGTAATTATGTTTGGGCTTCCTGCTGCAGCCTTAGCTTTAATTAAAAGTTCATCTTCTAATCGTCAGTTTGTTGTTCCTGTGATGCTTAGTGCAGCATTAACCAGCTTCCTAACAGGCATAACAGAGCCAATTGAGTTTGCTTTTATGTTCTTAGCACCAGGTTTATATCTGATACATGCCGTCTTAACTGGCTTTTCCATGGTGATAATGAATATGCTTCAGGTGAAAATGGGATTCGGTTTCTCAGCCGGATTTATTGATTTCGTTCTCAGCTGGCATCAATCTACGAATCCTTATTTGATTGTTTTAGTTGGAATAGGGTACTTCTTCCTATATTATGTCGTATTTCGGACCTATCTTCATTTCTTTCCATTCAAAGTGCCCGCTCAGGACGAAGCTGTTCAGTTTGAAACAGAAGATGCCACGGAGGCCATCGAAGAAACGAAAGAAGACCGTCCAACTAGCATTCTAAGACATATTGGCGGACCTTCTAACATTATCTCGATAGATGCTTGCATTACACGACTACGCCTCTTGGTGAGTGAAGAAAATTTAGTTATGGACAGCGAGCTTAAAAACCTTGGTGCTATTGGGGTTATCAGACTTGGTAAAGGAAATGTACACGTTGTTTTTGGTACGGAATCGGAACAAATTAGAGAAAGTATAAAGCCCTTGCTTCACCTGCAAAAAGACAAATCAGGACAAGCCTAAGAACGCGGAGGTGTCTTATGATTGAACGGACGATCATTCATGTACTGTCCCATAATGTGGTGATGGCACATTTGACATCAGGGAAAAATTCAATTGCTTTTGGTAAAGGAATTGGATTCAAAAAAACGCCAGGAATGCTCATTAGTGAAGGCGAAATCACACAAGAATTTCTCCTGCATACATCCGAAGTTCTTAAAAACTACGAACAAATTCTGAATGCGGTTGATTTGAAAATTATCGGGATTACGGAGGAAGTCATCGCTTATGCGCAAAGCATGCTGGAAGGCGACTTCTCTGAAACGATCCACGCCTCGTTGGTCGATCATATTAACTTTGCGGTCGAACGACAAAAGCGCGGTATTTTCATCACGAATCCATTTGCTTATGAAATTGGGTATATGTATCCTGAGGAATACAAAGTAGCCAAGAAGTCCGTAGATTTCCTCAATGATCATTTGGATGTGAAATTGCCGGAAGATGAAGTTGCCTTCTTGGCCATGCATTTCAATGGCGCACGCAAAAAAGAGCAAGCTTCTGATTCCTTAGCGGTAGTTAGAGTCGTATCGCAAACGATTGAGTCAGCCAAAGAATTGGGCTTTAATTTCGATGATTCATTCTCAACGCTGCGGTTCATTAGTCATTTAAAAGGTGTTATTGAACGGGTCAAACAAAAAAAGACACTCCAGAACTCGCTGCTTGAAAAGATTAAAGAGGAGTATGGAGACACCTATGTGAAGGCGAAGGTATTATCTCTCATGCTGAGTGATTCTCTCCAATTAGAAGTGCCTGACGATGAAACGGGTTACTTGACGATGCATCTGGAACGACTGCTGCAACGTACCGAAGCATAGGTGGTTAAATAGCTAATCTGGATTCCCTTGCAACCTTCATGGAGCAGGGATTTTTTGTTTGAAATAGAGGCGAAATGCCTTTCAGTGGATTGCATATTTGTACGTTGTCAGCTAAACTGACTGTTAGAGTCATTAGAGAACGGAGTGCATAGGACATGCTGTATAAGAAGTTAGGAAAACCAATCTTGTTCCGAATGGATCCGGAGAAGGCGCATCATCTTACGATTGACGGGCTAAGTGCTTTAGGGAGCTTACCAGGTGGGAAGCAATTACTTAAATCCATGTATGGAGTGCCCTATTCACCACTCTTGGCCCAACAATTATGGGGACTACAATTCGCGAATCCAATAGGTCTGGCAGCTGGTTTAGATAAAAATGCCAAGGCTGTAAAGGGATTCTCACAACTAGGCTTTGGTTTCATGGAAGTAGGTACAATTACACCAAAGCCACAACCGGGCAATGAGCTGCCGCGGCTATTTCGTCTTCCGGAAGACAAGGCGCTTATCAACCGAATGGGCTTTAATAATGTAGGTACAGACATGATGGCAAAAAACCTGAGGAAGACAGGTAAACGTGACATACCCGTAGCTATTAACATAGGTAAAAATAAGACGACACCGAATGAACAGGCCGAAGAGGATTATCGAGCATGTATTCGGGAGTTATATACATATGGTGATTTCTTTGTTGTGAATATAAGCTCACCAAATACACCGGATTTGCGTAATTTACAGCATGGGAACGATTTGAAGCGATTGCTTGATGCAGTTACAACGGAAATGCAGCTTCAAGAGAAGAAGAATGGTCATTCAGGTAAACCTGTATTGGTTAAAATTGCGCCGGATCTCACGGATGAAGAGCTTGAATTAACCGTGCATACGATTAAAGATAGCGGTATTTCTGGGATTATCGCCACGAACACAACGCTCAGCAGACAAGGACTAGTCCACCCTAATCGCGAGCAAGCAGGCGGACTTAGCGGAAAGCCTCTAACGCAGCGAACAACGGAAGTCATTAGACGTGTCTATCAACTGACGGAAGGCAAACTGCCGATTATTGGTTCCGGAGGGATATTTACTGCGCAAGATGCCTATGACAAAATACGGGCAGGAGCAAGCTTAGTTGAAGTGTATACGGGCTTTATTTATGAAGGACCTGGGATGCTTACAAGCTTGAATAAAGGTCTTCTAGATTTGCTGAGGAGAGACGGATATACACATATTTCCCAGGCAATCGGCGCAGATCAGCACTGACTTCATTCAGAATGGAGGATAAAAGGATGGATGGACGAGATTGGAAGAAATTTCTCCTGCCTTATGAACAAGCGGTGGAGGAGCTAAAAGTAAAATTCAAGACATTGCGTGGCGAACTCAAGAGTAGAGAAGAGTATGCACCTATTGAATTCGTAACGGGACGAGTCAAAAAGATATCAAGTGTACTGGAGAAAGCGAAACGCCTGAGTGTCCCGATGGATCAATTAGAGTCCGGTATCGAGGATATCGCTGGGATTCGGATTATGTGTCAGTTTGTAGAAGACATTGATCGTTTGGCCGAGCTGATTCGCAGCAGACAGGATATGAATGTAGTCTACGAAAAAGATTATATTGCCAATAAGAAACCGAGTGGCTATCGCAGCTTTCATATTATTATCGAATATCCCGTTCAAACCGCTTTAGGTATGAAACGAATATTAGCTGAGGTGCAAATTCGGACACTCGCCATGAATTTCTGGGCGACGATCGAGCATTCTCTGAATTATAAATATAAAGAACAATTGCCAGTTGAGGTTAGAGCTCGCCTTAGTAAAGCAGCCGAGGCTGCTTATCTATTAGATCAGGAAATGTCCAGCATTCGTGGTGAGATTGTTGCGTCTCAGAAGATGTTTGAGGATAACTCGAATTTGGTTAATATCGTACTCAATAACATTCAGGAACTTTATTTCTATCATAGAGTTCGGGAAGCCGCTCAATTTCAGCTGAGGTTTAATGAGATATGGGAGACGGAAGAAGGTTTGAGTGATCTGTCGTCCGATATTGAGGCTGCAATCGCCAGAGCGAAAAAAGGAGACAATAACTGATCTATGAGTACCTATGATCGTTTATATGTGGCTTACTTATACTATTTCAATGATCAGCGAGACTATTTCGAATGTCATGAAGTGATGGAGGAGCTTTGGCTGGAGGAAGGCCGAAGCCCCTTATACCAAGGTCTACTGCAGGTTGCAGTGGGCCTTTATCATCATGCGAATGGAAACGTAAGCGGTTCCATCAAGCTCTTTAGCGCAGGACTAAATAAGCTAGCGCCATACCCTGCACATACGCTCGGCATAGATTTGGAAAGATTGATCCGAGATAGTGGGGAGTACTTAAAAAAGCTTCTGCGTATAGAGGAAGAACCGTTCGCTCCATATGACCTCAATATTCATATCCTAGATGATGAGCTGGTTGAACTTCTTGCGAAATTGAAGCTGAACCCCCCTGGGCATGAAGAGGAGGAAGGCCATGATTGAGGTTCGTCAGCTGAGCAAATATTATCAAGTACATGAGCGAGAGCCTGGATTCATGGCATCTTTGAAAAGCTTGTTTCACCGCAAGTTCCGCACAGTTAAAGCTGTGGACGATGTTTCCTTTTCCATACCTGAAGGTGAAATTGTGGCTTTTCTTGGCCCGAATGGGGCTGGTAAGACGACTACAATGAAAGTATTAACTGGACTGCTGCATCCTTCAGGTGGTGAAGTGAATGTGGGCGGTTTTGTTCCTTTTCAACAAAAAAAAGAATTTAAGAAACAAATTTCGCTAGTCATGGGACAGAAAAGTCAGCTTATCTGGGACATACCCGCAGCGGAAACGTTTCTTGTTAATAAAGTCATCTATGAGATACCTGATCGGGAATATGAAGAAACCTTAGGAGACTTAGTGCAGTTGCTCCAGTTGGAAGAAGTTATCCGCAAACCAGTTAGACAGCTTTCGTTGGGGGAGCGGATGAAGTGTGAGTTGGCAGCAGCGCTGCTGCATCGCCCACGCATTGTATTTCTAGATGAGCCGACGATTGGCCTCGATGTGAATATGCAGGAAGTGATGCGCCGATTCATTCAGGATTACAGCCGTAAATATAAGGCAACCATTTTACTGACAAGCCACTATATGGCGGATGTTACGGCATTATGTGAGCGAGTGTTGGTGATTGGAAAAGGTCGACTCCTTTACGATGGTGCTATTTCCCAACTGGTTGACAAGTATGCGCCTAATAAGCGTATTCGTCTTCAATTGGCTAAGCGGGTTAAGGAGTCAGAGCTAATCGATGTAACCCAAGGGTTAGGGACGTTATTTCATTATGCGTTTCCAAATGTGGAAATAGATGTGCCGAGAGAGCAAGTTTCTGAACTTTCAGCTCGATTATTAACCCATTTGACGGTATTGGATTTGACCATTGAAGATCCTTCCATGGAATCGGTGATCGCACAAGCCTTTGAAGCGGGGACCGAAGGGGGAAGTTAAGGACCATGAAGGCGTTAGCTTTATTTTGGCAAAAATATTGCATGCTGCTTCGAGTTGAATGGGCTGTTATGTTTGCCTACCGGAGTGAATCGCTCATTTGGATGATAGGGGCATTCATTCAACCGCTTGTCAGTATGGCTGTTTGGCTCTCGATAAGCGATAACAATTCCATTGGTGGCTATACAGCTCATGATTATATGGTGTATTTCCTGGGAGTACTGCTTGTAGATCGATTGACGAGTACATGGGATGTGTGGGAGCTGGATGCCAGCATTCAGGACGGGTCGCTCTCAACTAAGATCGTACGACCCTTCCATCCGGTTCACTGGAGTATCTCTCAAAACCTCGTATATAAGTTGTTTTTTGCTGTTTTGCTAATACCTGCATGGGCGATAGCTGCCGCGTTTGTCCCTATGTTTAGGTTGACTATTTCCTTGGAAATAATTGCACTCTCTTTCTTCGCTATCGTACTTTCCTCTGCAATCCGCTTTCTAATTGGTTTCGAGTTTGGTCTGATGGCTTTTTGGACGAATAGAGCGAATGCGATTTATAGTTTGTATGAGGGTGTTCATTTGTTTCTTGCTGGACGATTAGCCCCACTGAGTATGTTTCCTTCTTGGGTTGAAAAAATGGCAGTATGGCTTCCTTTCTATGGAACCGTCGGGTTTCCAGTTGAGCTGCTAACAGGCAAGCTTGAGCTTGGCTCATCAGCCATCATTCAGAACTTTGCGATACAGCTTACTTGGTTAATTGTCCTTCTTGTTACGTTTCGTTTGTTGTGGAGACAAGGCATGAAGAAGTATGGCGCTGTGGGCGGATGAGGAAGGGCGGTGCGAAGTGATCAAGTACATACGACTATTTAGGGAGTTTATGAGGGCATGTTTAGTCGAAGAATTCGAGTATAGAGCTAATTTTGCCGCAAATCTCCTATCCACTGTATTTTGGCTCTTCATGGCGATCTTGACCGTTCAAGTATACTTTTATCGAACACAGGAGATTGGCGGCTGGGGTTTCTATGAGGTGTTGGTGCTTCTAGGTATTTTCAATGCTGTACATGGATTTATTGAGTTTATCCTTCAGCCGAATATGTCTCGTCTCGTCAGTCATATCCGTAAAGGGACTTTGGATTTCATCCTTACGAAACCAGTTGACAGCCAATTTTACATTAGTTTTAGACATCTGGTTTTCTGGCGATTAGCCGATATTATTCTTGGCTTGGGCTTGACGGCTTACGCACTCGTGGAGCTGAACGCTGTTCCTAGTGTTGTGGAGCTTATTCGCTTTGTCATTGTTTTCCTTGCATCTTTGGTTGTGGTCTATTCGCTTTGGATGGGCATGATGATGTTCTCTTTCTGGGCTGTTAAAGTAGATAACTTGTCCTATTTATTTAGTTCGTTCTTTGAAACGGCACGGTTTCCAGTTTCGGTCTATAAAGGATTATTACGATTCACATTAACCTATATATTTCCGATTGCTTTCATAACGACATTCCCAGCAGCAGCGCTCATTGGTCGAATCAGTGGATGGCAAGTCTTTTGGAGTGTTGGGATTGCAATAGTTTGTTTCGGATTGACCAGGGCGTTATGGAAGATCGCTTTACGCCATTATACCAGTGCGAGTAGTTAAGTTTTTGAGGCGAAAATAGAGAAAGGACTTCCCACCTTGCGGTGTAAGAAGTTCTTTTTTGCGTAGAATGAGTCACCTGGCCTTTCATACATAAAATTAAGGGAAGTGGGAAAACTTTTCCATAAGACATAGTTATTCCTATGAATTTGGTGGTGGCGAGCTCATGAAATCTTGGACGAAAACGCTACATCAACTATTTAACAGAAAGAAAACCACTCTCCCCCTTCCACAGGAGAGGGAGCCAATGGAACAGCCTATTTTGCACCAAAGCCTTTATCTTGATATTGGACTGAACATCGCTCAGATCAAATCGATTTTTGGACATAGCTCTGATATAGTAACCGGAGAGTTATGCCTGGATGCCGAAAATACCAATAAAATTGGCTATGTATACTTAGATCAATTGGTTAATAAATCATTTTTTCAAGAAGTGACAAATGCTCTACTTACAGGAACAACCCAGCTCATCGAAGCCATAAATACCGGTTTCTATGATTCACCAGATTTGATTAGGAACAGCATTCATGCCTGTGGGGAAGTCAAAACGATCGAAGATTTTCAAGTATTGTGCCAGAATATGTTATCCGGTGAGACTGTTATTCTAATCGATGGCTATGCACTTGCACTTTCAGTGAATACAGCTGGCGGAGATATGCGTTCTGTGGAAGAGCCTTCAACGCAATCCGTAGTAAGAGGTCCTCGTGATGGATTCACGGAATCGATCGGCACGAATATATCCCTCATTCGCAAACGTATTAAGAGCCCCAATTTATGGTTAGAAACCATGGTGATTGGCAAAGTTACTCAAACCACAGTGTCCATTATGTACATAAATGGAATCGTAAATGACAAAATTGTTGAAGAGATACGTCTCCGGCTTGCACGAATTGATATTGATGGGATCTTGGAAAGCGGAAATATCGAGGAACTTATTCAGGATGAAACCTTCACGCCGTTTCCAACACTATACAATACAGAACGCCCCGATGTAATCGCGTCAGGATTGCTTGAGGGTCGCGTGGCCATCCTGGTAGATGGAACACCCTTCGTGCTTGAGGCACCAGCACTGTTCACCCAGTTTTTCCAATCCGCTGAAGATTATTACCAACGGGCTGAATTTGCCACACTTATCCGCATATTGCGATATATATGCTTCTTTATCTCTTTGATGGCTCCTTCGTTCTATATCGCTATAACAACATTTCATCAAGAGCTCTTGCCCAGCTCACTCCTGTTTAACTTAGCCGCGCAGCGAGAAGGCATACCATTTCCAGCTTTTGTTGAGGCACTTCTTATGGAAGTTACCTTTGAAATCTTGCGCGAAGCTGGTGTCCGTCTCCCAAAAACAGTAGGCCAAGCAGTATCTATCGTAGGTGCCTTGGTTATTGGGCAGGGCGCTGTGGATGCTGGGCTAGTTTCCCCGGCAATGGTAATTGTCGTTGCCATTACAGCGATTTCAAACTTTGTAATCCCGGCTTTTAGCATGGGCATTCCAATCCGTATCATTCGGTTTATTCTGATGATTTTTGCCGCAACGTTTGGTTTATTCGGGATCACCGTTGGTTTAATCGCGATGGTCCAACATTTATGCAGCTTGCGCTCCTTCGGGGTGCCATATATGGCTCCTATGGCGCCTTTTGTCCTTGATGATCAGAAAGATACCATTCTTAGATTCCCTCAATGGGGG
The DNA here is from genome assembly GCF_013141715.1 of Paenibacillus phytorum. Lineage (GTDB taxonomy): Bacteria > Bacillota > Bacilli > Paenibacillales > NBRC-103111 > Paenibacillus_E > Paenibacillus_E phytorum. The sequence continues at coordinate 114,072 of NZ_WHOA01000007.1, forward strand.
CTATTCTCTAGACCACGTTTCATTAGTCAAAAAAATAACATTCGGGAAAATAATACCCCAACAACGAAACCAACAAGGAAGTAAAAGGGAGGAGGGCTCTGCCTGATGAAAAGATTAGGTCGTATTCTTTGTACACTTATCTTAGTAGGCGTCGTGCTCTCCGGGTGTTGGGATCGACATGAATTAAATGATCTTGCTATCACGGTTGGTGTAGGATTCGATAAAAGTGGAAAAGATTATCTAGTTACAGCACAGATTGTGAACCCAAGCGAAGTTGCAGCTAAAAAAGGGAGTGGCTATGGGACTTCAATTACAACCTTTTCAGCGACGGGGGTTTCAACATTAGAAGCAGCAAGAAAGTTGACGACATTGATTCCCCGGAAGATATTCGGTTCTCATTTACGTATTCTCGTAATTGGTGAAGAGCTTGCACGTGAAGGTGTTTCCAAGGTTTTGGATGGCCTCGCCAGAGACCATGAAATTCGATCTGATTTCTATATCATTGTTGCCAGAGACACGACGGCAGCCAGTGTTCTTAAAATTTTGACCCCAATAGAAAGAATTCCAGCTAATAAAATGTTTAAAACACTAGAGTCGTCTGAAAAAGCGTGGGCACCGACCGTTAGCGTTGAGCTGGATCGGTTTATATCCAACCTTGCAGAACCTACAAGAAATCCGGTACTGACTGGAATTCGGATTCGAGGAGAAGTGCAGAAAGGAAAGTCGAAAACTAATTTATCAGAAACGACTCCTACCTCTTATTTGGAGTATTCAGGAATTGCTCTATTTAAGAAGGATAAGCTGGTCGACTGGCTAAACGAAGAAGAAAGTAAAGGATTTAACTACATCATGGGAAACGTTAAAAGTACGATGGGGCATCTCAACTGTCCCCAAGGCGAAACATTATCCATTGAAGTCATCCGAACAAATGCCAAAGTTAAAGGTCATATTGTAAACGGCAAGCCCGAAATTAACATAAACTTATTCATAGAGCAAAATATAAGTGAAGTTCATTGCCAGATCGATTTGTTGGATCCTAACACCATCCACGAATTAGAACAAATCTCCAAAACTACGCTAAAACAATTTATGACTTCTGCAATTAAAAAGGCTAAACAGAACAAAGCTGATATTTTCGGCTTTGGAGAAGCCATAGAAGATGTCTCCCCCAAGACCTGGTTGAAAGTAAAATCGGATTGGGAGGACGAATTCTCCAAGTTAAAAGTAAATATCGACACCGATGTTCACATTCGTGGTTTGGGAACAACGAATAATTCGATCATCGAGCGGTCAGGGGAGGAATAATCCGAGTGTTGATGATTCTCTTGAATATGATCATTGCTTCCATCATCGCTCTAATTGAAGCACCTGCTTTAATACGTGAAAAATTAGTCTTAGAAAGCTGGATTTTCTTTTCTCTCCTGTTTGCAGGTACCCTTTTCAGTATCCTGTTAATACTTAGAGTAAAACTTCCTAACCCGCTTGACCTGATTACCTACTTCTATAAACCTGTCAGCGAATTTGTTTTTGGTATCCTAAAGTAGAGGTGTATCCAATGATCGAGAAAGGTAAAATTGGCGTCCATCAATTTACCATACTTACCATCCTGTTTACAGTTGGCAGCTCCATTCTCATAGCTCCTTCGGGACTTGCTTATGAGGCTAAGCAGGATGCATGGATTGCCGCAATTCTGGGTCTACTTGTCGGTTTATTGTTAGTTATCCTGTATCAAGCACTTGGAAAACGCTTCCCCCAACAAACATTGGTTGCTTATAGTGAGGAACTTCTGGGGAAGTGGATGGGAAAAGCGGTGTCCTTACTTTACTTTTGCTTTTTTTTCATTCTTGCGGCACTCGTTCTTCGCAATCTTGGGGATTTTATCTCAACACAGGTATTGGTGGACACGCCACTGCAATTCACACATATCTTCTTCTTAGGCGTCATTATTCTTGGCATTCGAAATGGGCTGGAGACATTTACTCGGACTTCGGAAATTTTCCTACCATGGGTATTAATTTTTTTCTTCCTTATGTGCATTCTTCTCCCCACCGAAATGAAATTGGACTATTTGAAGCCCGTTCTCGGCTACGGATTGAAGCCTATCGTACGTGCAGCAATTCCACTTATTGGAACTCCATATTTGGAGCTTGTTGTCTTCTTAATGATTATTCCTTTCGTGAAACCAACGAAAAAACTGGGGAGGTCATTTCTAGTCGGGGTTTCCATTGGTGGAAGTTTATTAAGTATCATATCGCTCTTATCCATTCTCGTATTAGGAGATGGTTTAACAGCCGTTCAAATGTATCCGAGCTATAGTTTAGCCAAAAAAATTAGTATAGGTTCCATCCTTGAACGTCTAGAGGTCTTCATGGCAGGGATCTGGTTTATTACCATCTACTTCAAGCTTTCCATATGCTTCTATGCAGCTACGATGACTTTCGGTGAAGTATTTAATCTGAGGGATGTTCGGCAGCTTTATCTGCCTTTGGGGATGATATTAGTCGTGCTTTCGGTTATTGCGTACCCTAATGCGACTTATTTCATTAAGTTCGCGACCCAAATATGGGTCTTCTATTCGGGGACATTTGGGCTTGTCATCCCTCTGTTAATACTCGTTTTGGCTATTTTTCGAAAAAAAAGATAGTAAAATAGAAAAAGCAGCGGGATCTCCGCTGCTTTTAACTTAGGATTAACCTTTATACTTTTGGAAAAAGGCTTTGAAAGTTTCAGGAGTGTTGCCCCCGGATGAGCCTGACTCAGGAACTCCGCCAACAATGCGCTCGACTTCTACGCCATTTTTGTAGTAGACAAGTGTAGGTGTGGATTCGATTTTATATTTCTGCCAACCATCCTTGAATTCCTCCAAGTTGAACTGTTTAACATCAATACCTAGCTCTTTTTGTATCGGAACAAGAACTGGGGTCGTTACTTTACAATGTGGACAGGTCGAAGCGTAATAATATTGGAAAAATGTTTCTTTGTTCTTCAGTCTTTGATCCAAATCCTTCGGTAGAATAAGGTTCTGGTAGTTCGGATCCGTTAATTGTTTCACTGTTTCCGGATTTAATTTGGATGCGGCAACGCCATAGGGATTGCCTGCATTAGCTTTGTCCGAAGATTTGGTAGACTGCTGATTAACGAAATATAAGCCTCCAAATAAAACAAGAACAATGCCTAGATAAATAAGCAACTTCTTCATGAATGCACCTCTTTATAATGTTTACTTTCTACTATCTTCTATAAAAAGTATAGCATATCCTGTTGGTATTTTGAAAATAATTGGCTGTTTGGTGACAAGTCAGCTATAATACCGATATTAAAAGATGAAAGAGAAGATGTCCGGATGACGAAGCAGCTGCCTGCCCTATTTAGAGAAAAAATGATTGATTTACTGGGTGAAAATGAATTTGAGAAATTTCTGGAATCGTATGACCAACCGAGATCGTTTGGTTTAAGGGTGAACACGGTGAAGGTGGAAAAGGCGGATTTTTTGGCTAAGAGTCCGTTTGCGCTAAGCGCAGTGCCTTGGGCTTCCGAGGGGTTTTATTATGAAGAAGGTGAACGTCCGGGGAAGCATCCCTATTATCATGCTGGGCTTTACTATATTCAAGAGCCAAGCGCGATGGCGCCTGTAGAATTGCTGCAAGTACGCCCAGGGGAACGTGTACTCGATTTATGTGCTGCGCCTGGAGGGAAATCAACGCAAATAGCCGCTAAGCTTCAAGGCGAAGGGGTACTTGTTGTCAATGATATTCATTCCGATCGTGTGAAGGCACTAGTTAAAAACCTTGAGCTCTTGGGTGTTAGAAACGCTATTGTTTTGAATGAGAAGCCGGAGCGGATGTTAAAGGTCTTCCAAGGCTATTTTGATAAAATACTAATTGATGCGCCTTGTTCAGGTGAAGGGATGTTCCGCAAAGAAGAAGAGATGATGCAGCAGTGGGAGCGTCATTCTGTTCAGGAATTTGCTAGCATGCAGAGAGAGCTGCTGGGTCAGGCTGCGCAAATGCTTGCACCAGGTGGAATGATTGTATATTCGACCTGCACGTTTTCACCGGAGGAGAATGAAGCGCAGATCGCAGAGTTTTTGGACAAGTATCCGGCGTTTGATGTGGTTCCGGTAGAGAGTTTTGGTGCTGGAAGGCCAGATTGGCTGCGGGCGCCTTGGTGTGAGGAGGAGTTTTCTGACCGCGCTCGGGAGGCTGTGGCTGGGACTGCTCGGCTTTGGCCGCATCGTTTGCGGGGTGAGGGGCATTTTGTTGCTGTGTTGCGGCGGGACGGGGCAACTGTTGAGGGAGATGCAGGGAGTGATCCTGACGTTGTGTCGGCATCAGTAGTGGGGAAGCGCAGCGGCCGTGAGGCGCTGCGGAAGGGTCGCGCGGAGACGTCGACTCGCGCGGCTGTGAGCTTGGAGCCGCTGGAGGCGTTCTCGGGCGAGCTGCTGTGCAGCGAGCCCTTCGCCGCCGAGCGGCTCGTGTGTTACGGCGAGCACGCTTATGCGTCGCCGGCAGGTTTGCCCGAGCTGCACGGACTGAAAGTCGTGCGGCCGGGCTGGTACATCGGCTCGCTGCACCGCGGCCGATTCGAACCGTCCCATGCGCTAGCCATGGGACTGCGCATGCGCGAAGCCAAGCGAGCGCTGAGCTTGGCTTCGAGCGACGAGCGAGCCCTTCGGTACCTGAAGGGCGAGACGCTCGAAGTCGCGGAGAGCGAGATCATCCGCGACCCGGAAGTAACCAAGGCAGCCAAAGGCTACTGCCTGGTCTGCATTGAAGACCATCCCGTCGGCTGGGGCAAATGGCACGACGGGATGCTGAAGAACGAATACCCGCCCGGCTGGAGGTGGACCTAAGCGGTCATGAAACAAACACAAAGGCTCGATAAAATACTCGCCCATGTGGGCATCGGCACACGCTCTGAACTCAAGCGCCTCGCCAAAGAAGGCGCGATTTTCGTCAACGGTGTGAAAGTCAAAGACAGCGGTATGCAGGTGAACCCCGATACAGATATCATCACTGTAAACGGTGAACCGGTGTTATACCGTGAGTTCGTTTACCTCATGATGAATAAACCGCAAGGGGTCGTCTCTGCCACAGAAGACAATCGCGACCGCACGGTTGTGGATCTTTTGGATAAGGCATATGCGCCATTCGAGGTTTTCCCTGTCGGACGTCTGGACAAGGATACAGAAGGCTTCCTTTTGCTAACGAACGATGGGAAATTGGCCCATAATCTTCTTTCTCCACGCAAACATGTACCCAAAACCTACTTCGCGAAAGTGGAGTGGGAGGTAAGCGAATCGGACCGCGAAGCATTCTCCCAAGGTGTTACATTGGACGATGGCTATGAAACGCTTCCGGGTATTTTGAGAATTTTGAAGACCGGCAAAGAGACTGAAAATGAGCCCTCGGAAATCGAGCTAACAATCATGGAGGGCAAATTCCATCAAGTGAAACGGATGTTTCAAGCCGTAGGCAAAAAAGTTGTATACTTGAAACGAATTTCGATGGGTCCACTTGCGTTAGATCCAAGTTTAGAATTGGGGCAAGTGAGAGAGTTGAGTAAAGATGAACTTCTTGCTTTGCAAAATGCCAATTAAAGTCAATAACGAATAGCACGCACAGTCCCGGATTGTACGAAAAGGATTGTGCGTGTTTTATTTTGAATCTTGCTAATGCTCTTCCCATTTCTTTAAGATGGATGCAATAATCTCCTTTTTGGTCTCTTCAGCAAGTCCGTTCCTTATTTCTGTGATGAATTCAATAAAGAGCAACGACAAAAGCTCATTCAGGTCCATATCCAATGGAATCTCGTATTTACAATCCCAATCATCGAAAAATACGGCTATTCGGTTGACTTCTCTTGGATGGATGTCTATGTTAAGGGTCAAATAATCTCTTGCACCGGTCATACTAGACACGTTAGATAAACTCCATTGAAACTTCGCAACTCTATTTATCTCTCTCAGATTGTTGCCTAGAAGGTTAGTATTCGTGGTTAAAAAATGACTGTAGGATTCTCTCAAATCCAACAGGTAATCGTACAAATCTTTATCTTGGCGTACGTGATCAAGAAAATTATCAAATAATAGTTTTACGAGGAACGTTATATTCATACCAAGTAGATCTTCATTTGTTGTGTATTGGATATCTTCAATAAAAACTTCTGCCCGATTAAAAAAATCGCGAGGCGCACGGACTTTAACGGTTTTATAAAATTCAGGTGTTTCCCTGTTAAAAAAACTAGTCCATGATTTTAAAGTTAGCATACAAGCGGTCCTCCTTTTCTTCTCTATTACTACTTATTCTAAATCTAGCAGACTTATGACAATAGTTATAGCAAAAAGAGCCTATGATCTGCCGTTTCAAACAAGAAACAAACAGACTCACAGGCCCTATATAATTGGCATTACAAATTGCTTTGAAAACCTGATCTATTCAACGTACTATACCGAATACCTGAGTTCAGCGTGGAAATAAACATCATATTGTTCCATATCAGAAGGTCCGTCACAGAAGCTTGTATGCTCATCGAGCGAAGCATGATGCGCCCTTTTAAATCTGATATTTTATAAATACCTGTGTTCGCGCACGCGTAGACATCTCCGTTAGTGGTTACCAAGCGATAGATGTACATGCCTTCAAACCGTATTTGTTGAAAACCGCCATTTTTATTTCCCAGTACCAGACCGCCATCGGCCGTTGTTCCCAGAACCATCTGGTTGTATACCGCCAAGCTCTTAATCGGCTGATCCATGGAGACACTCCACCATTCGCTCATAAACACATCATAGTAGGCGATGCCCTCTTCGTAGCCAAGAAAAAGAAAATGCGGTGTGACCATTAGATCGAATGCTTTCTTCCCAGGATAAGCGTACGGCAGCCAATTCCAATTACTTCCACACATCAATCCATTATCCGTTAATACTAACTGATCTCCCCAACTTAGTATGCGATAGCAGGGGGCGCGTAATGACGTTGCTTGCCAAACATCATCATCCAATCGATACAGCCCACGGTTTGTAGACGCGAATAATTGTGCATCTACCCAATCAAGTCGATTGATCTGAATTTCTTCAGGGAAACCTTGGGAAACGCGTTCCCACGAGCGAAGGGCGGAGAATTGATACACGCCTGAACCTATTGTACCGGCAAATAATATCCCATCATCCGAAGTCGCTAACGTTGAAAAGCCGAGCGGAAGCATATCATAGGTTGAGTGCCATAACTGATTTGAATCCATGAAGCTCCTCCTACTTGTTACATGATAATTCGTCCAGTATTGGATGTGGTGACGCAGCACGACCAAGTGCGGCTTTCCGTATAAACCTCTTTCACAAGTCGAAGATAATCTATCGATTTGCTCAGATCGCAGTCCAGTGTAGATATGCGTTGTCGTTCGCCACTCATCAACTGAAATATATTCAGATGTTCTGGAAGCTGACCGAACGCCTCATAGCAGAATACGATTGTCATATGGATGAATAGTTCCATCTCCGCTTGACTCGGATTTATCATATATTTATGGATAACGAATGAACTCTTGAGTGGCTCCATGACTTGAACGATCATCGATAGCCTAATATCAAGATCTTTGACCCAAACGTTCATATTTTCGAACAGCATAAGGGGGCGTTCCGAACTACCGGTGTCCGATAGGAAACCATATAGATGAGCGGTCACCATGTGTTTGACATCTCCATAAAACTCCGACGAACCGAACTTATGTACTTTATTGGTCCATCGTCGATCAAACCATTCCGTCAGCGTTCGCTGAGTTCTGAATTTAGGATGCAGGGAATACCACTCGTTAATAGCGTGATACGCTGCATATTGGGTTAATTGTTTCCAATCCGAGTCTCGGGGAGATGTGTGGCTATGTTCGGAAAAGTAAGCACGTATCCAACTCTCGAGTTGGTAATCGGCAAGTAGCGGCGGTAATGCAAACTTATACTCATTTTGTATGTTCATTGTAAATTACATTCGATGGACTATACGCCCAACGATTGCACGAATTGTTTGCCGAATTGCATGCATAGTGCTTTGTCATCCTTTGAAGGAGACAGTTCAATCTTTAAACCTTCCAGAGTTACTTCCGCTCCAAGTTCCTTCAGCTTCGTCACTAATGTATCAACAGCAGCCCCATATTCGGAATAGGAAGAATCACATGATCCGAACACTGCCGCCTTTTTTCCATCTAACTGAATGTCATCCATCTCATCGTAAAAGTCGAGGAAGTCGTCTGCTAAATCTCCGTCTCCCCATGTGTAACTGCCAAGTATGATGCCGTCAAAGTGGGTAATCTCTTCAGCGTTCGTATCGATAACATTCTTCACAACAGGCTCAATGCCAGCCTCTTTCAATCCTTCTGCAATCGCATCAGCCATCTCTTCCGTATTACCTGTCATGCTTGCAAAAACTATAATTATTTTACTCATCCTAATTCCCCCTAATTGTTTTGATTTCATCTTCCGGCTTACGAAGTTCTTCGGTTTGTAAATCAAATAATGTCGATAGTTCTTGTACATTCGTGGATTTCGTATTCTCTTGAGAATATGTCGACTCTTGATCTCGGTGACTTTCACTTTTTTTAACCATTTCAAACAAAAGTCCCACTTTCTAACACACTCCAATCTGAATAAGGTTATATTGATAATGATATTCATTTTCATTTACTAATTTGAATGATAACCATTCTCAATTATAATGTCAATGGATTTGCAGCATTTATCACAAAAAACTTTAAGGTCAAGGAAGGGGATAACTAAGCGGGAAAGTAGCATCTTTAAAAATTAGAGATTTACAAAACTACTAGTTTATGGTATTTTCAAACAAGAAGAATATGGAATGTGTGCGGAAGAACCGCCCATGTGTCGCTGTGTGCTAGGCGATTGCTGGGCGGTTTTTTATGTAATGAGTGACCAATAGAAAGAGGGGATTATTATGAGAAAAAGGTTTTCAATTATTTTATGTACGGTACTATGCGCTGCATCCATTGGGTATGATGCGATTAACTCCTCAGCACAAAGTCCCATCAAGTTTACGGATACATCTCAGCATTGGGCCGAACAGTCTATTCAAACTGCAATGGAAAAGAAATACGTTGATGGTTATGACGATGGAAGCTTTAAGCCAGATTTACCAATTAGCCGTGCAGAGTTTATTAAAATGTTATCTTCTGCAGTAGGTGAAAAAGTAGAAAAGGTTGAGGGAAATGATTGGTTCGTTCCTTATGTTAAAAGGCTGGAGGAGTTAAGTGTGATTCCAGTGGAATTCCCAGAGAGATATAATGAGCCACTTCAACGTTTTGAAATGGCTATGTTAAGTGCTCGGAGTGTGGATAAAGCACTGAAGGGGTCAATGCTTGATTCTGTAAAATTAGGGTTGATTCATGGTGTTAGTACGACTGATTTAGCACCTTATGGGACAAGCACTCGTGCACAAGCGATTACGATTATTGAGCGTATTCTTTCTGTGAAACGTGGGGAGAAATTAGCAGTTGATAAGTATGCTGCCAGTGCTGCAGAAATTGCTGAGACTGGTAGTAATGTTGGTACAATGCTTGGTTTGAAGGCAAAGGAGATTGGAACCACTTGGAAATACGCTGAGGGAGTTACTGTAAAGTTGAACAAACTTATCGTAGCGGATCCTGCTGATCCAGAAGATCCGCACATGAAGCTAATTGATATGCGTACTTGGGGAAAATCGACAGTCAAGACAGACAACAAGGTCATCTTGGCAAACTTTACAGTAGTTGCAACCGAGGCTGGAATCGGGGCACCTGATTTGTCTCCTTCTCAAGTCTTAACACAATTAGATACTTCAAACTTCTTGCTCCTTTCTGAACAAGCTTTAACGCGGTGGATGAAGTTCAAAAAGGCACAAACTCATGAAGGTTATGTAGCTTACGCATTACCTAATAAAATTGCTAATTATAGTATAGTTTTCGATATTTTAGGGAAAGAAACTATATTAGCAGGTAAATAGGGGGCTGGCACTTGCGTAAATTTATACTTCGAGCAATGCTGTTCTTGCTTTTAATGGAGCTAGTATTGCCATTTTTTAATCCAGAGAGAGTATCTGCTGTATCTTCAATAAAGCTATACTATAATTTCGAGCAAGGTTCCTACACAACGTCACCTGTTATATCACAGTATTCATCATCTCAAACTAAGACTTTTACCAAGGATATTAGCTCTCTAATTGACGGTACAATAACTGGAGTCACTTTGAGTAATCAAGGGGGCTCTGGTGGTACTGCATCATTCACAGCTACCTCGGTGACTGTAACAAGTTTGAGCGGGGGCAACACATCAGTATATGGTAAATCGGTTACTAAACCAATGCATCAAATTTACAGACAACCCGTAGGTAAAATATGGGAGCACAAGTCGAGCAAAACTGTTCCTATTGAATTTGATGGAGCTAGTGGTAACCCATCGCCTTACCCTGGAAAGATACCATTGTATGGTAGATTAAGGTATTTAACTACTTCTTTCAATTATAGTGATGTTAATTCTTATGGACCAGATTTGAGATACTCTTATGACTCTCCCTTGTACTATAAGGACGGTCAAACAGCAATTAATGGTCACGAAGCCAGCGGGGACCTAGAAAAGGATTATCCAAAGGAAGGCGCTGCGGTAACAACAGCATATGAGGTTGAACGCGCACAAAAATGGTTTTTAGTTGAAGCCTCTGCAAATTTAACAGGTGCAGGCGCAGACATTACTGATCCCGATAAGTTAGAACAAGGATCCATAGAAATATATGGTGCTAAGAAACCCAATGATGATTACGGTGCAGTCCCCATTTCTGTTGGTAAGGGGACTAATGCTGGTCAAGGTATGATCAGGACCATGATGATGCTTGATGATGATGTTCCTTCCTTGCAAATACAGGATTTTTTAGATGGTGACCAAACAACAGGGGACTTTGGGTTAGCGCGTAACTATGAAATGTTCGCTATTGGACTTTGGAGTGGTACAACTTACAAGTACCAGATATCTATTGATGTGTCTTACACCGCACCTGTAAAAGCAGATCTAGCTTACGTATCAATTGATGTCGGAGCCTGTGTGCCACAAAACGTAAGCGTAAATATTACAATCAAATTTAAAAATATCGGCGTTGCTATTCCAAGTGGTGATTCCTTCAGTGTGACTCTAGCTGCGGATGGCACGGTGTTCAAGACATTCACTTATTCTTCAGGTTTAGGTGCAGGTCAGACGATAACCGAATCAGTGCCGTATACATTCAGTAGCATGAAGAGCATCACCATGAATCTAGATTCCAACGATGATATCCCCGAATCAAGTGCCAGCAATAATGTGCTAAGTCAATTCATTACACCGGTTCCAAGCTGTACACCAAGCGGCGGAAACTTTAGCGGAACTACCTCAGCAGATAAGCCCTCAATTCCTTGGAAAGATTCCAACCTCATTAAAGCAGACTGGACGATTCCTTCTGGCTGTACGCCTGTTCGAGGAAGGTTCATTTTATCCCAAACTACAGGTGCATATATTCAATACGGGTGGAGTTCGCTAAGTAGTACTTCTGTGAGTGATATGTCCATTTTTGCTTATGGGATGATGGGTTTTACGGGTTATCCAGGCAATATTACAAGCGGCGAAGTGGTTATAGAATACAAGCTTGAGGATAATTGTGGAGGAACTTCATATTTTTATGAAGGTAAGTTTACAGTTGGTCCAAAACCTCCGAATAGACCACCTCAATTTGAGATTGGATGGTTTGCTGATGCTGATTACTATAGCAGGATTCCATTACCCGATTCCATTGTCGGTGATAAATTAAACGTGAGGTTGTTGCCAGAAATTGCCCCTAACCACTACGATCCTGACGATGATATCGTAACTTTCGAGTGGTTATTCCCAAGCAGCTCAAGTACATGGATCAAGAGCTTTCCTTCTTTGGGTTACCTAAAGGGTGAGGATAAGCTTACGTGGTTAACGGCATCAACAGCCGGTGACCATACGATAACAGCGAAAATGTGTGATGATAAGGGAGCATGTACGCAGAAGGATGCAACAATAACTATCATGCGCCCTGAGCCTTTACCCTGTATTAACGTACCAAACCGTGTCGTACAAAACCGCCCTCTTGCAGCTAATGCGATTAATGGAGCTTGCAGCAAACCAGCTAAAAACAGAACGATAACGGAGTATTTCTGGACGAATAATCTCCCCGTTTATCCCAATGTTGGTATAGAGACTGTAACCTTAGAAGTAAAGGACAATTACGGAGTACGCAGCTTACCAGAAAACATAGCAATTAAAAACATTAACGTTGTAGAGGATAAACCTCCAGTAGCTGTCATCAACTTACCTATTTTTGCTGTAAGAGGAAATGTTCAGTTCAGGGATTTATCTTACAGTCCCGATGGAGATGTAATCGTAGAAACGTCAATTACATATGTGTACGATAGCAATGACGATGGCATTTTCAACGATCATATGCCTTTAAATATACCGATATCCGTTGGTGGGCCGGCTATTCTTACAGCTCCTAAGGTAGGTAAGTATAAATTAACGGTAAAAACAAAGGAGGATTGGGGTTTAACGAATACTAGAAGCTATGTGGTTGATATCAAAAATGATTCTCCTGAAGTTTCATTCACTGTTACAAGTGCGAATCCAGAACCTCCTTTGTTTCATACAACATTGGAAAATGAAATGCTTATGGCCTATGGGGATCAGTGGCAAGGTTCATCTTTAACTAATCCTAATTTGAATAAAGTGAGGGATATTGGATTTACTTACAACACGGCTTCCAATGGATTAACATCTCATTATGGTAAACAACCTTTTAATGGCCCCGCCACTGGATTAACGATTACTCCTGAACAGTACCAAAAAACAACCTATAACGCTTGGCATACCTTCCCTGTTCCTCAGTTATTTAATACACAATTTCTGGGTAACAGATATGGAGTTGGTTCTATTGGTTCCATTCCATTTTTTGACGGGACTAATACTAGGATAGATGGAGGGTTGGGAAACACATACGATTATGTTCAACAAAAGTATATCCCTATTAAACCTACACCTGATAACCCAGGAAAGTTCCTAGCTTATGATGCTAAAGGTGGAGCTTATTCAGTAGACTACAATGCCTACAATTATAACGATAATGATTATAGTGAGACATGGGCTATCTATCGTAAAACTGCTGATGGTGCAATATCTTGGAGTCGTTCTGGTCAATACAATTATGATGGTTGTTCTGGCGACTGTTCTTCTAGTGAAAGCGGAGTAAGATCACCTCATGCTAACTTGAAACTAAACAATGATGGAACTAAGGTGTCACTTGGAGGTAACTACTCATGGCAATGTTGGTGTGTAGTGACTACATGGCTTGACGTAGAGACTGGTTTAGAAGTACCTGCGAATACAGTAATACCTGCACCTAATCTAACGGGCATTTATGAGGACTCAGAAGTATATCTATATCGAGAACAACCAATGAATTTAACTACGGATACATATAGTTCTGGGAGTTGGGGTTCTAGTAGTAACCGAGCAGGAACGATTAGTGAGTACTTTGTTTCTTATAATAAACAAACAGGTGTTACTAAAAAATTAGAAATATACAAAGATATCTACTTTAATAATCGTTCTAGGTATGAGGATGGTAGCGTAATACGAGGTGACGGTTCAGATAGCGATAGTTCAACCTTAGTCGATGTGAATTATTCTGTGTCGGCGGATGGATATGTTTATATCGTTGATGGTATGAACAAAATCGTAGTTGCCGATAAGTATGCAAACCAACTCGCTTCATATACAACCAAAGGAACTAGACCAACTAATACCTACTCTCACGAACAAACTCTTCAAGAGAGGTTTAGATATACGGTATCCTCGGCAGGATTAAGTGCAGATGGAGAGTTTCAAGTCGTTCTTCAAGAAGAGCACTATAAGTTGAGAAGATGGAACTTTCAATGGACGTCTTGTGGTTCTTGTAGTGTAGGCAGCTATGTTTCACACTATGATGAAGATGATAGTCAATCTGAACGTAAATTCTACTACTATAAGATAAATGGTGGAACGACTAGTCCTTCTAGCTATGCTTTAGCGGAAATTGGTCAAACCATGAAGAAGGATACGAGTATTGCAGACGCAGATTACGTGTTCGATTTCTTACAATCAAGTGTGAATACGAATGTGAATGCTCCTTCGGGTTTGATTTTCAGGGCAACTAATAACAATACGATGTATCGATTAGAGTTTACAACAAACAAAATAAGCATATCGAAGCTCGTTGGTGGTGTGCGTACCGAGTTACAGTCAACTCCAGTCTGGTTGTCTACGACATCTTTTAACAACATGAAGGTTAGTGTTAGAGGTGGAAAAATAAAGGTACGGATGGGTACAGTTCCTATTATGGAAGTAACCGATCTTGCATTAACAGAAGGTACTTATGGATTTTTCATAGGCGGATATGGTTCTCATTTTCGTAATTTCTATGTCAAAGTGCCGATTATAGATAACAACAAAATTAGTGATACCGGCATTGCGGGGGAAGAACTGACGTACTCTACGGAGTTTGTGGATCCTGAAAGTGATGATCATTTGATTAGTAAGGATAAATGGAAGTACGAGCATACGAACTCTACGAAATTTTTAGATTCGGGGGATGGTAGAAGTGGCCTTTCTGTTTACAATAATCAAACATTTAATGGAGATCCAATAAAAACTCTAGATAAGGTAGGGGTTTATAAATTAACCTTTATTGGTGCAGATGACCCTACGCCTGTTGGCTTTAAATATCCGAATTCTGCCTTTGCTGAGTACCTGTCTGAATCTGACCCGTATTCTAGAAATGTATTGATCCATCGTAGACCTATAGGGGTCTTGAATGTAAATCAAGATATTTATTATAACGTAACTTATGATGATCAGAGCTATGATCCGGATCGTTGGTTAAACAACTGGACTTATTCTACGGAACCAACTGGCATTGATTATTCGGCTTCTCGAGGAATTATTGAGCGAAGATACGAGTACATAAAGCCAGATGGTACAACTGTAAATGGAAAATTAACGAGAGTAAAAGAAATGGGGGCTTATACGTTTAGGGTAGCAGTTAAAGATGAATACGGTGCTTGGTCTGATTGGGCAGAAGCTATATTGTGGCTAGACGCACCACCAGCGAATCATGCGCCTTTCGTTGATATCACGAGTCATTCGAGTACGGATATGAATAATCCGTCTGGATCAGCAGGGAACAATCCTTTATTTACTTGGAATGCGGTTGATTACGATGCTGATAGCCGAATTGTACGTTCGGAAATAGACGTGCAACAATACTACTATAATTATTATAATAATCCGCAATGGCAATGGTTTAGTATGAATAACCCTAATATTGCAAAAGTCTCTAATGTACTCAGTGATGGTCATACAGTTTCATTAAGCTATAACTATCCAATGACTGTGTACTCCAATCAAACTTACAGGGTTAGAATTAGGGTACAGGATGAACAAGGAGAATGGTCTGGATGGTCGGAAAGGTATTTTGCATTAGGATTCCCTCCTACGGCTACCTTGACTTTCCCTAACGGAACCCAAGCCAATCCTACACCTATTTCTGAAGGAGTTTTGAAACCTTCTTGGAATCAGAGTGATCCAGATGTTCCTACGGAATACCGTACATTTCAATACCGTATTTTAGACGCTAATGGTGTTCAAGTTCAGTACAGTCAATATGGGTATGTGTACGATGCTCAAAGATATGGTAACTATGCACATTTCTGTAGTTATGATAGCGAAAGTAACTCTTGGAACGACTGTGATTACTATACAATCGCTACTACTTGGAATACTCATGCAACAGAGTGGTTTTATCTTCCGTACATCCAAGATCAAAATGGCCCTTTCCAAGTTCAGGTAAGAGTTCACGATGAGAGATATTGGTCAGAATGGTCAAACTCTGGTTGGTTCACAACGAATAGACCTCCAGTAGCCAGCATGACGATTCCAAATGGGACGCAAGCTGCGCCTACCATTTTCTCCGAGCTTCGGCCTACCTTTGAGTGGAGCCAAACCGATCCAGATCCGGGTACAACCTTTACTTATTTCCAAATGCAAATTACCAATGAGGCTAACGATGTGCTGTTGCTGGACTCTGGGCAGTTCTACCAGGGGACGGTTTCTAATGTGGGGAGTTGGATGGTCAACCAGGAACTTCCAGCTGGTCAAAAACTCCGCGTCAGAGTTAGAGTATTTGATGGGGTTACCTGGTCAGATTATTCAGCGCAGACATGGTTTTATATCAATCGAGCACCTGTAGCTGAATTTGACTGGACTCCAAAGCCGGTTTGGGAGGGGGATGTAGTGACAAGCATGAATACCTCTTTCGACCCAGATGGTGATGTTTTAACCTATGTGTGGAAATTAGAGCAGCCTGACGGGGGGACTACCACTTTTTCCACTAAGGATATTTCTCATCACTTCCTAAAGCCTGGTATGTATAAGGTGTCGTTAACCGTATCAGATGGACGTCTTTCAAATACCGTAGTCAAAATGATTGCTGCGATGCCCTTGACGATTCATTCGGATGTAACCTATACAGACAACTGGTTGATTTTGCATGAAAAGAGTGGTCATCAAACAGTTTCGGCACCTAAGGATTTCTACTCTGGGGAAATTTTCATAGTTTCTAGCAAGAGTTCACCTGCACCTGTAGACGAAGTGACTGCTTGGATTGATACGACAGGGTTAGATGGGCATGCGCTTTATGTGACTGAGCATTTAGTTGCAGCGGGAGGGGATGCTACCTTTTTTAGCGGAGAACTATTTGATGCGAAATTCCAGTCATTCGCGGAGGGCTTGCCTCAAGGACTGCAAACCATTCATTTTCAAATTCGTTACCGCAACGGTGTTGTGAAAACGGAGGACATTCCTGTCCAAATCATTGGCAATGTCAATAAATCAGTCGGAGTGCATAGGGTTCAATAATTGGAGGCAGTTATCTTCGGATAGCTGTCTTTTTTTTATGTAAATCGATGAATACACAATGTTCCTATGGTACAATAAATCGATAAAAAGGCGAAGTACAAGGGAGAGAGAAAACCTTGAAATATCGATTAATTGCACTGGATGTAGACGGAACTCTTTTAAATGATGAGCATGAATTATCAGAACGCACGATTGAAACGATTCAGGAGGTACATGATCAAGGGTGTCACATTGTGCTATGTACCGGTAGAGCTCCAGCCAGCACGCTGCCAATTCTCCAACAACTTGGGCTTGAAGGAACGATGATTACGCATAATGGCGCGGCGACTGTTCACGCGGATGAGCGGGGTCAGACGTTGGTCAATGAATTTGCTTTTACACTTCCTGAAATTGAGCCTATGTTGGATTATGTGCGGAGAGAAGGTATTCATTTCGATGTATGTACCTCTTTTAACATGTATATTGAACGCGTTGGTGAATATGAAAAACAGATGTACCAAAAGTTTCTGATCAACCCCAAACTCGTGACTGATGTATCAGAGCTCGGGCTGCCAATAGTGAAATTTACACTTTTTAGCCAGCATGAGTTGGATCGTGTTCAAAAAGAATGGGAAGAACAGAAGCTATACGGTCATTTACAGATGATTCGTAGTGGCGACCTCTTTATTGATGTGATGAGTGCAAAAGCCAATAAGGGCAACGCTTTGAAAGCTTTGGCTGCTACATTAGAGATTGATCCAAGTGAGATCATGGCTATCGGGAATTATTACAATGACCTGGAAATGATGGCATTTGCCGGACTCGGCATCGCTGTTGAGAATTCGCCAGAGGGTGTGAAAGAAGCAGCGAATGCGGTGACTTCATCTAACAATGACGAGGGTGTCCGTGAGGCTATCTTGAAATACTGTTTATAA
Source organism: Paenibacillus phytorum (assembly GCF_013141715.1). GTDB lineage: Bacteria > Bacillota > Bacilli > Paenibacillales > NBRC-103111 > Paenibacillus_E > Paenibacillus_E phytorum. The sequence continues at coordinate 131,964 of NZ_WHOA01000007.1, forward strand.
TATAAAAATTCGATAAAATCCTCGGTTTTTGAGGGTTTTTGTCGTTTTAGGGGGTTCTTCCATAATATGCCGTATGGTAGAATAAGAGAAAGAAAATTGATAACGGTGGTGTAAAGGGATGATGGAAAAGAAACGATTGACAAAGAAAGAAAAGGTAATTGCAACGGTAGTGTCAACTGCCATTGCGACTATTCCCTTTTTTGTTGGGGTACCGGCTTACGAGGTTGCTGCTAATGGTTCAGAACCCCCAATGCCAACAACAATCCCAACGCTAGACCTTGTTCAAGATTTAGTGATACCTCAAAATGGAAGTTCCAGCATTATTAATCTACGACAACTTTATGACTTATCTAGGGATTCAACTTTTTCAGTTACAAATGGTACAACTCCCTTTGCGTCAATTGATTCAAATTTTTTAGAATTAGGCTTATTGAAAGTGAATGGAGGAGTGACTGGGAAGGCTAGCTTCACAGTTACCATCGAAGATGATGGAGTCATATCTGAAGAATCGTTTAACGTAATCGTTGTCCCTGCGGAATCTACGGAAAAAATTAATATTGGCAATTTAGTAACTTATATGAATGGTCATTCAGAGGATTTCACAACAGCAACTCAAGTAAAACAATTGTTAACTGGCATTTCCCCGAGCATTGTTGATGAAAATGCCGGAGAAGGCACGACGAATCTTTTAATTAAGCGATTTCCAGACGTTACGCTGAATAAAAATTCAGATTTTTCCATTAATAGCTTTATTGATTTGTATGAATATTTTAAACAGCGTCATGTAGAGGATGGATTGACCTTTTATGTATTCTCTTCGAATCCGGAAATTGTAGATATTAATAATGATGGGGATTGGTATGTAAGTACATCTAATCTAGCAGGTAGTGTAGACATAACAGTTGTGGCAGTTAATAATTCAGGGGATATGGGCTATGATACGTTTCATGCAACTGTTTTAGCTGATAATCAAGTGCCGAAAATTGGTGATATTTTACATAAAAATTATCTTATTTCTCCTGGATCGAGTTTTGAGCTTGATTTGAATCAATATTTTTCTGATTCTCTTGGTGATTTAACTTTTAGCAAAATTTTGACTTCAGGATCAAACGGGTCATCTGAAATTTATGGTTCAAAGCTTTATTTACATCCTAATATGGAGAATATCACAGAAATACGTGGTGTAAAGGCAACTGATAGGGCGGGACTTGAGGTTTCACAACCATTCACTGTAACTAGTTCAACCTATAATCCATTTGAATCTCAAACTATCTTTGTTGGCAGCACCTTAGATATTAATCTAACAGATGCTTTTGGAACATCTGCTCCTTTAAATTACACTTTTGATTATAATGATGAATATGTTGATGACTCTGTAACGGTATCGAGTGTAGTTTACAATTCTCAGAACTATCTAAGGCTTTCAGGATTAGGGGAATACTACTATCCATCTTCATCTAAGCTTAAAGTTAACGCAGTTAATTCGGCTACGGATGAAGCTTACGTTGACACTCTGGGTTTGAAACATTCAGTGTTCAATGGTTTTCTTAATATCAGTTCATTATTCCCAATAGAGATTGAGTCCGGCAAAGTTATCCAAGTATCTTCCAGTAATTTAAATATGCCGATGATACCAAGCGGATCTAACTACTTTGTTATCGGTTCAGGAACTACAACGATAACTGTGGATGTTGATCATGGTAAGAAAATATTAACATTACCTTACACCACGCCACCGATATTACCATAGTAAGCAGGTGACCAATGCAATCGACCTACGCGCCAATCATCGAACATTTACAGCAGCAAAGTTACAAGGAAGCGGAGGTTGTGGCGAAGGATCTAATCCGGAGTAATCCATTAGAAGGTCAGGCTTGGGTTTTCTTGGGAGAAGCCCTGATGCACCAAGGCTATGGTCTAACGGCCAAGCGTGTATTCAATCGTGCATGGCTCCTCGATCCAGAGGCTGCTTGGGTAAATTCAGTTTATGAGGCTTTAGAGCAAACACCTGAAGGTGTAGAACGGGTTGATATCGAAGGGCTTCTTCATGTTCCAAGGGTTACGGTAGCCGCAGCAATTTTGGCTCGAAACGAAGAGCAACGAATTGAAAAGTGCATAACTGCGCTTTATGAAGCTGTGGATGAAATTATTCTAGTCGATTCATCGACTGACCGTACCCGAGAGATTGCGTCCAAATTCAGTAAAGTGAAGGTGGTACCCATTGAGTGGAGGGACCATTTTGCCATTGCACGCAATGAGGGCTTGAACCATATTCAAAGTGATTGGGTACTTTGGGTGGATACAGATGAGCTTTTACTCGAAGAAGATGTTTGTGGTGTTCGAGAAATAGCGGGTATTTTTCATCATCATCCGATTCCGCCAGTTCTTCATATTTGGCATCTCAATCAGATTCGTGGTGAGGTGCATCATGACTTCTCACAGACACGGATGTTTCCAACGAAGAGAGGGCTTCAGTTCTGGGGAAGAATCCATGAACAGATAAGCGGCTCCCTTGGTATCTATCAGGAGGAAACTTATCGTCGTGCTGTTCGCATTCGCTTTCTTCATGATGGGTACGATCCATCTGTGATCATGAAAAAAAATAAAATAGAACGCAATCTACGCTTACTAAAGATGATGCTTGAAGAAGAGCCGAACGATCCTGGCAACTGGCTTTATTATGGGCGTGAATCTTTGTTGGCAGGGCAGGAAGAGCAAGCGTTTGAAGCATTACTTGAAGCAGAGCGGATTGGCTTGCAAACTCCGCGTTTTGGTAGAATGCTGGATGTTTATAAGCTTCTGACGCATTACTATATGAGCCGTAAGGATTGGAAACAGGCAGAAACAACTTGTCTAAAAGCATTAGAGCATAACAACCAATTTCCTGATGCACATTTCCTACTCGCCCAAATACGAATGAAGCAAGCAGATGCACTATATCTGGAAGCGGATTTTCATCTCAAAAAAGCGAAGACGTCCATCAAGGAGTACAGAGGATCTGTCTCAGCTGATTATCAGATAGGTCAATGGAAAGCAGATTTGGCAGTAGCTGATCTAGCTTTAAGAGCAGGCAAATTGGCAGAAGCTCGCCATATCTATCAAGTTCATGCAAAGCGCTACCCGAACATCGAAAGTTTGTCCCAACGAATGGATATGATTGAAAAACAGAAAAACCTACTGAATAGACCCATTTAACGGAGGCATACTTAAGCCTTCGTTTTTTTTCATTTATCCTGAATACTCATATTTTGGACGATGTTGGGACAATCTACAGAAGAATCATAAGAACTGTAGAGGAGGCGAGGAAAGTCGTGGCCGATATTATGCTTAGACCAGACCTGAAAACGGCAGGCGGAGAAGTCTGTGATATTGTGTACAATGGGGAGTTTGTCGGTACGTTAACGCTAGTCTACAGGGAATCGGATCGACTTAAAGGCTCGATTCATCTAGAGAAGCAGTCCATTACGATCGTGGACAAACAGAAGGTGTATGATTTCGTACAGTCATACATTCAGAGTGTCATTGATGCACTGGCTATTGAGGAGTGCGAGGTTTTAGTTAGTTACAGTGATTATGATTTCGTTATCGCGACAGACCATGCTTTACAACCTACCATGCACGAAGGGGACTCGCATTCGTATACCCGTCACGATCATGACGATGAAGTTGATTATGAATGGGTGAGGGACGAAACTCGATTCGATGACATCGACTCAGAGAATGCTCCGGATAAAATGGAGATGATCCAGGAACGCAAGAATCAACAGGGCTATGAGCTTGTAATTGTAGGTGAAAGTAGAAACCGTGTGGATTATCATGTTTATGATAAAGAATCGGAGCTCATTGCTGAAATTACGCTTCATATGTATGGTACTGATGTGATTGGCGATATAACATGGAGATTCGATCCTTTTGATGAGGAAATGGACAGGGTATCAGAGCTCATTGTCGAAGATTTCAATGAGGATGAAACGGATACGTTTATTTTTAACATGATTTATAATGGGGAAACCGTAGATACGGTGGAATTAACGCACATTGATTTATTAGATTTGGTTGATGACATAGAAGCAGATTCGATTCCTCTTTTTCCGGAGGATTACACGATTAATTTGGCCAGAGATGATGGCGATACACTCACGTATGAAATTTATCAGCAATCCTACGGTGGCTTGCCTATTGGTACTGCAACGGTGGATATTAGTTCTCGCCAGCTAACGGGATTCATTGATTTCCGCGAGCCAGGTGATTCGGATGATCGAGAGCTAATTGCGACATTATTGCTTGAAGAGTTGGATAAAGAAAAAGAGTACGAAACGTTTAATGTATCCATGCTGTATAGAAATAAGCTAATTGATGAAATTTGGTTCGAAACGGATCAGTATCATTGAGCTAGCACCAAATAAAAAAGGCATGAACTTCCTTAGATGGAAGTCATGCCTTTCAGTTTAATTAAAAAGTGTTGGAAACGATGATTTGATCCAAAGGAAGGCGACCTGCGGATCTTGCAGGGGAAGCAGCCAAACCTACGCTAATCAACATAACAGGTACATAGCGTGCTGGAACGTTGAAAGCTTCAACGAATTTAGCAGCATCATAACCACCCATTGGGCATGTGTCATAGCCCATTGCTTTTGCAGCAATCATAAGCTGCATAGCTGCTAAGGATGCGTTACGAATAGCTTCGTCACGAGCAACTTGTGGATATTGATATGCGCCTTCGATTTGAGCGACAAGAGTGTCATACAATTCTTTTGGCATGTGGCCAGCTTTAACTGCTGGACCAAAAGCGAGTTCTGCGTTTTTATTAGCTTCAAGATCGCCTAGAATAGCGATAACAACGGAGCTTTCTACGATTTGCTTTTGTCCATATGCGATTGGAAGCAATTTCTCTTTTTGCGCTTGATCTTCAATAACTAGAAGCTTCCAGTGTTGAAGGTTCCATGATGATGGTGCTTGTGAAGTGGACGTCAAAAGCTGTTCCAAATCTGCTTTTGGCATTTTGTGACCAACTTGATATTGCTTTACGGAATGACGTTCTTCTAACACTTTCAAAACTTCGGATTTAACTTCTGTACTCATTAAGTTTCCCTCCAAGGATATAAATTCTTTTTAGTGTGTGTCCATTGCTTAAAAGCATTCAGTTGTATCATTTGAAAAAAAATCCAATCTGTAAACCAATTAATAACGGTTACTGTAATCATAAATGTTATAGTTTAAGTTGTCAAGAGAGTCTTTCGCGGTGTCGGAAAATGTTGGATAATGGAAGCAAGAAAGGGGATGTTCCTCTTGAAAATGACGCAAAAAGAGCTGAGTCACCTTATTTTTCTCTCAGAAGTCGTCTTAACCGGCAAGAAGAAGAGCCTTATGGAAGAGACACTGCAATGTTTGCTTTATATTGTAAAATCAGTTGAAGAGGTTGAGCTTCCCGATACCGTGGTCGATCAAATTGAAAGTCTTACAGCTCTAATTGAATCGGATTTACGTAATGAGAATGAACGGATTCAGGAGATTCGCGGTCATTTGGACTGGTCTCAAAAGGGAAGACGAAAACAGCAAGATTGATTGTGAAAAACGGTCTCTTCGTGATAGAATGTAGAGTACTGTTTTTTTCATAATTATGAGGTGATAGATATGAGCTATGATATCCCCAGAGATGTGCAAATGTTGGGGCGTGACATCCAAGAGAACCAATTAAAATATCATCACAAATCCGTCTTGATTTCCAAAGAATTTACGTTTGACAGTGCGCATCATTTGCATTGTTATGAAGGAAAATGTAAAAATCTGCACGGACATACTTATAAGCTGCAAGTTATTATGCGCGGAAAAGTGGATAGCCGGGGGATCGCTATAGATTTTGGTGATATTAAACGTATTGCAAAAGAACGTGTCGTTGACCGATTGGACCATAAATATTTGAATGATGTGCTGCCTGCTATGAATACAACCGCTGAAAATATGGTCGTCTGGATGTATGAGGAAATTCATCAAGCTTTGCTTGAGGAACAACTTTATCCAGCGATCATGCTGGAAGAAATCCGGCTGTGGGAAACGCCGACTAGTTATGCGGCCATCACACGCTCGATGATGGAGGAGGATGTGTAATGCGAGATATCCGCATTCCGATGGTCGAGATCTTCGAGACGGTTGAAGGCGAAGGGACCCGTGCCGGGTTCCCGACGGTCTTCGTCCGTCTTTTTGGTTGCAACCTGCGCTGTACCTGGTGTGACACCAAGTACAGCTACCCGCCTGCGGAAGCGGAGAACGTCATGACCATTGCTGAAATTGTCAGCAAGGTCCAAACGTACCGCTCCCGGCATATTTGCCTTACCGGCGGCGAGCCGCTCCTGTACGGCGAGAAGTCGCTCGCGTTAATCGACGCGCTCGCAGAGCTGGAGCAGGTCGATGACCTGCATATCGAGACGAACGGTGCGATCGATCTCGCACTGTTCGTTGAGCGTGTCGCATCGCCGAAGGTGCGATACATCATGGACTTTAAGCTGCCCGACTCTGGCGAGATGGAGCAGATGGTTATGAGCAACTTCGCCCTGCTGCGCGAACAGGACGAGTTGAAGTTCGTCATCGGCAGCGAGCACGACTTCCGCACCGCGGTGGAAGTGCTTGAGCAGCATCCGACGAAGGCGCTGCCGTTGTTCAGCCCAGTGTGGGAGACCATGCCGCCGCGCAAGCTCGTCGAGCATATGCTTGACGCAGGGTTGTCTAAGGTGAAGCTGAACATGCAGCTGCATAAGATCATTTGGGATCCAGCGATGCGCGGCGTTTAAAGAGCGTATCTACTTATTTATCTATTTTTCACAAGAAGAAAAAGAGGTGTCTATTATGAGCGCAAGCAATGAAAATAAGAAAAGAGCCGTCATCATTCTAAGTGGCGGATTAGATAGTACGACGTGCATGGGACTTGCCAAAGAAGCGGGATACGAGTTATTTCCGATTTCTTTTGACTATGGTCAGCGTCACAAGATCGAAATCGAGAATGCCAAGCAAGTTGCTGAGCATTACGGTGTCAGTGGTCGTCATAAGATCATCAAGCTGGACTTCCTGCGTGATTTCGGCGGCAGCGCATTAACGGATGATAACATTGATGTTCCGAATGTTGTAGATGGATTGACGGAAGGGTCAGAGGAATCTGAAATCCCAGTGACGTATGTACCTGGACGCAATCTGCTTTTCCTATCCATTGCTACTTCTTATGCAGAAGTAACGGGATCAGAAGCCATATATATCGGAGTGAATGCCCTCGATTACAGCGGATATCCGGATTGTCGTCCGGAATTTATTCATAAAGTGGAAGAAGTGATTGCCCTTGCTACCAAGGTCGGTGTTGAAGGGAAAGGGATCACGATTGAAACCCCACTCATTGATTGGACTAAGGCACGAATTGTGCAAGAAGGATTGAAGATCGGCGTTCCTTATGAGCTAACTACATCTTGCTACAATGGAAAAGCGGAAGCTTGCGGCGTTTGTGATAGCTGCCGTTTACGGTTGAAAGGTTTTGAAGAAGCGGGTTCAAAAGATCCGATAGCATATCTAGCTTAAGTTTCCCGCAAGAAAGGCGGACCGTTTCGTGACCAGAATCATGGTGGTGGATGATGACGCAGATATCAGAGAGCTGATTCGCGTTTATTTGGCTGGTGAAGGCTTAACAGTCATGCAGGCAAGCAATGGACAAGAAGCGCTTAGCATGCTTGAAACAACACCGGCGGATTTAGTCGTATTGGATGTCATGATGCCTTTGATGGACGGTTGGGAACTTTGTCGCGAATTAAGGGTCCAATATGCAGACTTGCCCCTCCTTATGGTGACAGCCAAAAGCGAGTCTGTCCACAAGGTGAAAGGTTTTCAACTTGGCACGGATGACTATCTTGTGAAGCCTTTTGACCCCGTAGAGTTGGTGATGCGTGTAAAAGCTCTGCTTAAACGGTATCGGATCAACGCCTCTCAAACGATCACACTCGGTAATGTGATTATCGATCGTACAGCATTTGAAGTCCGTTTACTGGATCAACGTTTGGCGCTTCCTTTAAAAGAGTTCGAGCTTCTATACAAGCTTGCCAGTTATCCAACACAAATCTTCACCCGGACGCAGCTCATTGAGCAAATCTGGGGAATCGATTATGAAGGCGATGACCGAACGGTTGATGTTCATATTAAACGCTTGCGAGAGCGGTTCGAACCTCTGACGGAGGAGTTTCGTATCACGACCATTCGCGGACTTGGGTACAGGCTCGAGGTGAATGCATGATTAAGATAAAGTCGCTTTATCTTCGCGTTGTACTGACATTTTTGGCTATCGTTGTGGTTAGTTTGTCAGTCGCCTTTTGGCTGGCAACGGTCTTTTTCATGAATAGGATTGCGATGGATAATCAAACGGAGATGTTGGCGAAAAGCCGGCAAATTGTCAAACTCGTTGAAGACGTACAGCCGAGTAATCTTGATTCTTTTGTGGCTGGGAGCAATCAACTAAATGAGAACTACATTTTTACATTATTTAACGCAAACGGCGAGTCTGCTACAGAAATTTCTAAGGATAAAAAAGGGAATCCTCGTATTTTAGCATCGGAAGTAGACTTTGTTTTACATGGCAACATGTATAAAAGCCTAGACTATGGCATACCTAAAGATCCCATAAACCAGATAAAGGTAGGGATACCGCTCCGTGTGGGTGATACGACATATGCTCTTTTCATTCATCAAAACATCTCTGAAGCAGCTCGTAGTAAAGGGCAGACAGCCATCATTACTGTACTCCTCATCGTACTCATTGTAGGCAGCTTGCTCATTCTCGTCGCCTCCCGCTATCTAGTAAATCCGTTAAAGAAGTTGACGTTGGCTACGGAACGATTAGCTCGAGGGAACTTTAATGTTCATGTTTCTGTGAAGCAAAAGGATGAACTAGGGCAGCTAGCTCAAAGTTTTAATCATATGGCTGGCGAACTGAAACAGCTGGAACAGATGCGGCAAGACTTTATTTCGAACGTTTCCCATGAAATCCAGTCCCCGCTTACGTCGATTCGAGGCTTTTCCAAGGCACTTAGGGGTTCAGAAATTGATGAGTCGGAGCGAGGACGTTACTTGGAAATCATTGAACGCGAGAGTGAGAGGTTAGCTCGCCTCAGTGAAAATTTATTGAAGCTGGCATCTCTGGAGTCGGAGCATCATCCTTTTCACCCAACCACATACGATTTAGATGAACAGCTGCGTAGAATTGTTGTTTTTTATGAACCCCAGTGGTCAGAGAAACAGCTTGATATGGATTTGTCTTTACCAAGAGTGAAAATATCGGCGGATGCGGATCAATTAAGTCAGGTTTGGATGAATTTAATTGGAAACGCAGTCAAATTTACGCCTCCTAATGGACACATTTACGTGAAACTTGTTCCTCTAAGAGATCGTGTACAGGTATGGATCCAAGATAATGGAATTGGGATTCCAGAAGAAGATCAAGGACGAATATTTGATCGATTCTACAAAGTAGATCAGTCTAGGCAGCGTGATGGTGGAAGCGGGCTCGGGCTTGCTATTGCCAGAAAAATTATCGATATGCACGAAGGCTCGGTTGAGGTTCAAAGCGATCAAGGTAAGGGAACTTTATTCTTGGTCACTCTACCGATAAAGACCTATTTACCCAAAAAAATATGAGAAAACCACTATCGAGGCCATTCATGGATGAGCGACCGCGTTTATAGGTAGGTTTTATCGCCAAATAGAAAGACGTTTTCGGGAACCGAAAACTTAAACTTTCTATTGTGGTAAAAATTAATGAAAAACTTGGATAC
>NZ_WHOA01000053.1 GCF_013141715.1 Paenibacillus phytorum
ACTAGTTAATTAGACGGCATTTTCCGAATAGATGTGTAGCCATAATAAAATATACATTCGGGGAGCGGGTTGCTTGGACGTATGTAATGATCGGGACACCAATCCGAATCGATTTTAATAAAATAGGAAGTGTACATTCTAATGTCCATTCAGGAAGGAGAATGTTTCTTGCCCAGTATGGTTAGCAGCAGCAAACTGATATTAGAACAGATCGCTCATTCTTACGGGTTCTACATCAGAAAAATCCGTCCCTATCCCTCACAATTTAAAAACATTGCCGCATTCCGGATATCAACCGATAAAGGAAACTACATGATCAAGCCTTTCATCGGTTCGCGGGACCGTCTTTTCCAGCTTTCCTCTTATGCGTCAAGATTGCGCAGAAAAGGTTTTCACGGCATGCCGAAGTGGCTTAAAACCCTTTCGGGGAAGCATTGGGTAAAGAAGCGTGGAAAGCTCTATTACGTAACGGAATGGATAGATGGGAGGGACATTCTAAGCAACAAGGAGGAGCTTGCCAAGTTGGGGGCCGTGTTAGCAAAGCTGCATTCCGTTTCCCGAAGCTTCGGGCTCGCTCCCCGGTCCGATTCGCTAGTCCGAGAACTTAGGAAAAGCCACGCTGCGTTTTGCAGCCGGCTGAAGGTTCTCCGGCGTAAATCCTCGAAAGCGGGAAAATGGTTTCAAGACCGTGGGGATCAATGCATGAAATTGGGATGGGATGCCCTGGATTCTTTAAAAGCAGAGAGGATTCGCTCCAGGCTGCAAAAGGAGAGCCGGCACCCTCCGCTTGTGCACGGGGATGTTACTATTCCAAATGCGCTTAAATCAAAAGAACGTATCTATTTAATTGACTGGGATGCAATGCGGCCGGGATCGGCTTATTTGGATTTAGTGGTGGCGCTAACCAATACGACAGAATTTAATCTTCCGAATATGGCTGCTTTCCTTAGCGGGTACGAACAGGTTCGTCCACTGACCCGGAGCGAGAAAAAGCTGATCAG
>NZ_WHOA01000054.1 GCF_013141715.1 Paenibacillus phytorum
ACTCATGTAGCACAAGTAACTAATTTTCGCGGTATCGTACTCAGTAAACGACATCTTACATTCTCAAATACAATTGAAGGATTTGAAAAATTAGAACGATGGATCGACGGAATCGGGCAGAAGCACCGCTTAAAGGGACTCATAATCGGCATGGAGCCGACCGGGCACTACGGGTATAACCTGGCGAATTGGCTTGCCGATAAGGGCAAGAGCGTTGTCATGGTGAATCCGGCCACCACCAAACGAAACAAGGAGAACCGGGATAATTCTCCCTCCAAGAGTGATCCGAAGGATGCGCTTGTCATTGCTGACGTGATCAGCCGGGGCTATTACTATGAATACTCTCGACAGGCTATCGTTTTTCAGAGGTTGAAAACGATTATGAGTGACCGGGAATTTTGGGTGACGAATAGTGTGCGACTCCAGAATCGGATCATTCGTTGGTTAGACATTCGGTTCCCCGAGTATTTCTCGGTGTTTAAAGACTGGACCTGCAAACGTTCCTTAGCTACTCTTAAGAAATTTCCTTCTCCGAAGGATATAGAGTCTCTATCCGTATCAGAGGTGATCACGGGATGGAGAGAGCATATGAAGCGAGCTGGTGGCTCCACTGGCATGCAAAAGGCAGCGCAGATCATCGCTCAAGCTAAGAACAGTATAGGCGAAACGACTGCGCTAAATGAAGCGAAGCAGGATTTACGATGGCTATTACAAGAGTTCGAACGGATTGTTGAGATACTAGAGAGAATAGAAAAAGATATAGAAGTGTTGCTCAGCGAAATTCCTATGGCCGGTCATCTTCGATCTATCGGCCTTGGCACAATCTGTATTGCAGCCATACTATCAGGTGCAGGCGACCTTAGTCAGTATGCCCATGGACGTCAATTATTGCGTAAGGCAGGCTTAAATCTAGCCGAAAGCACTTCGGGGAAACGGAAGGGACAGATCGTTCTGTCTAAAAGGGGCGATGCTACGCTACGAAAATATCTGTATCTGGCTACGCTAGGGCTCGTAGGAAATCATCCTGTGTTCCGTCAGCTGCATGAGAATAATGTTCAAGTCAAGCAAATGAAAAAGCAACAGTCGGTATTTAAATTGCTTGGAAAATTGGCACGAATCATCGTAGGCATTGTTCAAAGGGGAGAAGCGTTTTCTCCTGAAAAAGCTGCTCCTATCTACATTCAAGCTGCCTAAGACTGATTAAATCAATTACGTATATTGACTCATTCGCAGGATTTTACAAAGAAAGCACGGAGGACCGAGTTCCTGCCCGATAAGGGCTCAGACCCGTCAGCTAAACGTTATCGGTCTCCACGCCTTGGTCAGGTGTAACGAAGGAATGTGAGGGCATAGACCCGTAGAGTCTTGGGATGGTGAACCCCCAAGGAAATTGTGGAGTATGCGTGCAGAAGAAAAACACTTGGAGAAATGTTCCACACGCTTCTTCTGTTCCCGCATGCCTAAAATCGAAACAACGGTGTCTAATGATGTCTAATGAGCTTGCTATTCGAACCGCAACTGTATTCCAAGGCGACGAAATCCTGCGAATGAGTGAGTATATGAGAGATAACCCCTTAATACCGAGGGACGGGCAGGAATGCTTAATAAAGGGGAAATAAAAACTGAATGTAATATCCATATAGCATACTAAATATGGTAAAATAAAGGAAATTATTAACGCGAGTTATCATTTTGTCGCATAAAACAG
>NZ_WHOA01000055.1 GCF_013141715.1 Paenibacillus phytorum
ACTGTTGATTAGCTAACTTTATCATTCTCTCGGGTGTCTCATAAACGTACTTTGGCATTGGTAGTATCAGATGACACTGGACTCCAGTTACAGCCCCCCAGTAACAGGGGTATACGATCCGGTAACAAAACGCGAATCGTCGCTTGCCAAGAACGAAATAACACCTGCAATATCATCAGGTTCCGCCACACGCCTCAGTGGTGTGAAGCTACTAATGGTTTGTTTCTCTTCCTCTGACAAAAAGGCCGTCGCATCGGTTTGCACTAATCCGGGTGCAACCACGTTGGCTGAAATCCCTTGTGGACCGAATTCTTGGGCAATATAGTCGGAAAAGGTATTCAACCCTCCTTTTGCCGTTCCATGAGCGATCATGTAAGGCGAGGGATCCTTACCTAAACTGCTGGATACATAAATGATACGTCCGAACTTTTGTTCGATCATGAACGGAATAACGGATTTAGTCGTCACGAATGCTGCTTTTAGTTCATCGTTTAATTTCTGAGAGAACTCCTCCCAATTCATTTCGGCAAAGGGCTTCGCAGTGAAACTCATATTCGCGTTGCAGACCAATATATCAATTTTCTTAAAAGCTTCTAAAGTAGCGTCTACGAGCTTTGTAAATTGGTGTGAATCACGAACATCCGCCCGGAGAGCAATGGCTTCTCCCCCGCTGGATCGAATATCGGAGACCACCGCTTCAGCAGCATTTTGATTTTTTAAATAATTAACAACGACTTTCGCACCCCGTTGGGCCAATAATTTTGATGCAGCACTTCCAATTCCTCTAGCGCCTCCGGTAACGATAACAACTTTCCCCTGTAGATTCATATTATTCTTCCTTCCATCCTACTATTTAATTTCGAATGTTCTAACTTTAGATTCGAGCTTCATAACAACATTCCGGGTAGTCTTAGCGAAGCTGACCAAAAAACTTTCGGATGTCATTAACTAACAGGTCAGGTGCTTCCATTGCCGCAAAGTGACCACCGCGATCGAATTCCGACCAGTGCACGACATTATGCTCACGTTCGACAATACCTCGGATCGAGATGTCTTTCGGAAAAACCGCGACACCAGTAGGAACCGTAGAGCGTTGAGCAGGCATGCCCCAGGATTTCGCCTCCTCTTTATAAATCCGTGCCGATGACCCTGCCGTTCCGGTCAACCAATACAATGAGACATTTGTTAGCATGTGGTCGAGATCAACGGCATCTTCCGGAAGATTTGCTGTAGGGTCTGTCCATTCCTTGAACTTCTCTACTATCCAAGCAAGCTGACCGACGGGCGAGTCAGTCAGACCATAGGCAAGCGTCTGAGGTCGTGTAGATTGTATAATTGCATAACCCGTTGTCTCATAGCTTTGTTGAGTCAACGTATCGTAGCGCGCTCGCTCGATTTCAGTTAAATCAAGCGATTCTGTGGGATCTCCGGACGGGAATGTTGTAAGCCCGTTTGCATGAATACCAATGACAGAGTCTGGCGCAAATCGTCCAAGCTCTGGAGAAACCATTGCCCCGGTGTCACCACCTTGAGCGCCGTAACGTTCATAACCTAGTCGACGCATCAGTTCAGCCCAAGCTCTGGCTACTCGATTAATGTTCCACCCTACCTCGTTTGTCGGTCCAGAAAAGCCAAATCCGGGTAGCGAAGGTATGACGACATGGAAAGCATCTGCCGGATTACCGCCATGAGCACGGGGATTGGTGAGCGGTCCTATAATGTTCATAAACTCAACGATCGAACCGGGCCAACCATGTGTGATGATCAACGGCATTGCATCTGGTTCAGGGGAACGTACATGCAGAAAGTGTATGTTCTGTCCGTCTATGGTGGTGGTGAACTGCGGGAATTTGTTAAGAGATTCCTCGTGTTTGCGCCAGTCATATTTGGATCTCCAGTATTCCGCCAGTTCCTTGAGGTAATCAACGGGAATACCATAGTCCCAGCCTACACCGGCCAAAGCATCCGGCCAACGGGTGCGGGTTAAACGGTCTCGTAATTCATCAAGATCAGCCTGCGGAACATCGATACGGAAAGGCTTGATCTCAGTGCTATGGTGGCCACTGCGTACATTTTGTTGTTCTGAATGAGTCATTTTTGGAAAGCCTCCTCAAATTTCTTTGTATTTTCTTGTAACTGATTAATGTGTTCTCTCTATTTAAACTCATAATAAACCATGCTTATTGACAACAGTGTGTCAACAATCGATATAAAGTTTAGCTATCTCCAAGGCACTTTTCCGTACAGCTGCAGCAATATGCGAGGGTTCAAGAATGAATAAATCCGTTCTAAAATGAAGTAAAAAGCCGATTAACCAGTCGTTATCCGGGTATCGGACCCGAACGATAAGCGAACCATCGGGTTGCCGTTCAATTTCATCCGCATCAAAATGATCTTCTGCTGGAACCTTAGCCGGTCCTGTAAATCTAAGCACCAGATCGACCATCTTGGAATCGCGCTGCGGACCCCAATTTTCATTCAACTCAGACAGCGTCACCATTCGACGCTGGAACGTATCCTCAAGAATGAGTAGATTCCGGATCCGAGAAAGCCT
This sequence comes from Paenibacillus phytorum, assembly GCF_013141715.1. Classification (GTDB taxonomy): domain Bacteria; phylum Bacillota; class Bacilli; order Paenibacillales; family NBRC-103111; genus Paenibacillus_E; species Paenibacillus_E phytorum. The sequence continues at coordinate 2,555 of NZ_WHOA01000055.1, forward strand.
GAACATGCGGTAATCATCTCGGTTTAAGCAATAACCGTGAAGATACCACGTGTAGCCTTTGAGCACCAGCCCCATAGGTTCAATACAACGTTCTGTTTCTCCCCCTTGTCCGTTGGTATATGTAAAACGGATCAGCCTTTTATCACTTACGGCTTTATGCAGCGTGTCATACTTGTTTCGTTCTGAAGAGCTACTTTTCCACGGATTTAAGTCTATGATGACCTGATCAGCACCAGCCATACGACCTTGTTCTGCCTTCGAGACCAATGCGCCAACTTTGTCGAGCAGCCCGTCTAAATTTTGGTTGCTAAATGCCTGTGTAGATTGAAGGCCTCGCAAAGCTGTAGAGAGGGAAATAAGTTCATTGAATGAAAGCATTTGCCGATCCAATCGAAAGTTTTCCATGATTTCGAATCCGCCTTCTGCTCCCGTGTACGAAATAATGGGAATTCCTGCTAGATTCAATGATTCCAAATCGCGATAAATCGTACGCAATGAAACCTCCAGACGATCAGCCAATTCTTGGGCCTGTACGCGTTTGCGGTTTAATAGAAGGATCGTAATGGCCATAAGTCGCTCAAGTTTCACTGTTGTCCCCCCAATTCAATAAGGTAACTGGTTAATAAAATGTTTCAGTTCCACGAATACGATGCTTTAACTCCTGTGGGTAATTAGGCTCTTACTTGTATAATAAACTTTCATTGTAGACAATAGTCTGTCAGGATTAGAAAGTTCACCAGTGTTTTGTAGCTTTTTTTTGAAACCACGAATTCAGATATCATCTTAAATGATCAAGCCCCAGTTAATAAAACCGGGCTATAATACATCTACGCTTGATTGGCTTATTCCGTTATCCTGCCCGTTAGTTGAGAAAAGGCAGTCGATCCACTGGCCAACAAAAAGTCTCCGACCTGATCTCATAAAATAAAAAGACCGCGTTTTACGCGGCAATTAATGGGACAATGTTCTTGTCACCCGACATGTTCTTAAAAAGATTTTATTTCCATTTTTCACTTCGAAACTCTAATTATATTTTTAGGCAGTCCATTCTCTCACTTACTTCTTTTGTAAAATTGACCATACATCACAGTAAGTTACTTCCATTACCTATATATCGTCCTTTCTATATTACGTATAGTAATATTTCTTTTGAAATACCCCTTATTCAACTTTAATAATTGGTATTCGTTGAATTGATTACACAATCCTGCCGTTAGCTCAATCGTTGCCCCTTTCCAGCTTACGTGTCAAATTCATCCAATTTAACAGGTGTTGAGAAAGTTTTTCAGTTACGCATAACAATACAAGTTCTTGTCATCATTCGGCAAACGATATATGTTCTTGTCATTGGCTTTTGACAAGAACATATATCGTACTTAATTGTCGTAAATATAAGAATGACCAATAAGCAGCTAAATCAATATTTTTAAAAAATTGAGAGATTAAAACAAGTGCGAAAAATAACGAAAAATAATAATCATTCACTATCCGGGAGAAAAACTATTGCAATTGCAAACCAAAAATAGCAGGTCCGACACCTCGAATTCCCCTTCAGATTAATATCTCGAATAATAAGGCCCGTATTAGCCTCCAAACAATCTAATCGGGCCTCATCTATTCCTTCCTCCACCCTACCGTTCACCGCTGTATACTCAAGCACAAAGTTATGTTTGAGCATAGGATTTATATATCTAAGGGCGCAAAGCGATCCCCAACCTGATCGAGCACATGATTAATCCGATTACAGGCCTGCTTTCTGCCCGATAATGCCAATTGCAGGACAGGAATAGGTATAATTTCCCCTAAAATGTAACAATTTATATATGATAAATCGTTACATACTGATTCCCCGGGATGTGTAAATGTGAGATTTCATAAACAAAAATCTCTACGTTTGAGTAATCATAATAAGAAGATACAAAAATCTGAATCCGAAATCACTCCAGTTTTCCCCTCATTAATAGAAAATGTTACCTACATGGAAGAATTTTTTCTCCAATCGCAGGATTTAAAGACCCATCTATTTATGTTTCAACAGAAAGAGTGTATTGTTTTTTATTTCGAAACCCTTGTTGATCAGGACAAGCTTGAACAAAGATTTTTTGTGCCATTATCTGAATGCTCAAACGACAATATCGCAGGCTTTTTTACCTTCGGTCATTTTCCTGATTCAACGAATTTAGATCAGATTACCAGAAAAATGCTGAACGGATTTTCAGTTGTCTATATCGATGGAGACCAACATGCATTTTTAATCGACACGGCTGCAAATATTGCGAGAAGCACGGATGAGCCTCAGAACGAAAAGGTCATAAGGGGCTCTCATCAGGGGTTTGCAGAAAATTTAAACATCAATTTAAACCTTCTTCGTAACAGAATTGAGGATCCAAACCTCTATATTCAATACATAACCCTTGGCAAAAAAACCAACACAAAAATTGCAATTGCGTATATGAAAGGAATCGCTAACGAAGAAGTAGTGAATGAAGCTCTAAGAAGATTAGAAAGTATATCGACAGATATGATTTTCAGCTCAGGATATTTAGAAGAATTCATTGAAGACTCCTCTTCTTCTCCATTTCCTCAAATGTTAAATACGGAACGCCCAGATCGAGTAGAAGCCAATTTAATGGAGGGTAGAATAGCTTTATTTACGGAAGGAACCCCAACGGTACTCATAATACCCGTAACCTTCTTTTCGTTTTATCAATCGCCTGATGATTATAACAGCCGATCGTACGTTGGGACTTTCATTCGAGTCATTCGACTATTCAGTTTTATGATTGCCATTACATTACCCGCTATCTATATTGCAGTGGTCGGCTATCATTTTGAAGTGTTGCCGTATCAACTCGTCATTACCGTCAAAGGATCGATTGATAAGATTCCGTACCCGCCATTAATCGAAGCCCTCATCATGGAATTAACCATTGAATTGATCAGAGAAGCCGGGATACGGCTCCCTTCTGCAATCGGACCCACCATAAGCATTGTCGGAGGTCTCGTTATTGGAGATGCGATTGTGAAGGCCGGATTAGTATCGAATCCGATGATTGTGGTTGTCGCAATGACAGCTATTGCTTGCTATGTCGTGCCTTCGAATGAAATGAGTTCTGCCATTCGATTATTGAGGTTCCCGATGATGATTGCAGCTGCAATGTTAGGCTTTGTAGGAATTGTATTTGGGCTGATGGCTTTGTTAATCCATTTATGTAAATTGGAATCTTTTGGGTCCGCTTATTTCGCCCCCATTGCTCCTTTTCGCTGGAAAGATTTAAAGGATGCGGTGGTAAGAGTACCCATATGGCGGATGGATAGCAGACCTAAAGACCCTCACCCTGAAAAAATGAAGCAACAATCTGCATCAAGAGAGTGGGAAAAAAATGATAAAAGGTGAAAACAAGATTACGCAATTTCAACTTTTCTTTATTATCATTCAAACACAAATTGGAATTGGGGTGATATCTTTACCCTATGATGTGTTTAAGATCTCACAAAGTGATGCGTGGATTTCGGTGTTTGTTGCAGGATGCCTAATGCAGATCGCTATTTATCTAATCTGGTTACTATATCGGCGATTCCAAGCTCTAACTATTTTCGAAATGATGAGTGAAATTGTCGGAAAACATGTGGCCTTTTTGTTGGAAATCGGTTATATTTTTTATTTTTTCGCAACAGCCATATTAATCATTTTACAGTTTGGACAAAAGGTCAATATTTGGATACTCCCACGTACGCCGATATGGATAGTGAGTGTCCTCCTAATCGTTATAAGTGTCCTTTGTGTAAAAGAAAATTTAAGAGTAATGGCCCGTTTTTTTGTGGTGGTTTCGATCTTATTGATTGTTTTGTTCACATTTACATTGGTCGTTTTAAAGGATCTTAACTATCTCTATACTCTTCCAGTAGGACAAAGCGGCCTACCCAACATGGTAAAAGGGGCGACAAATGCAACTTTCGCTTATCAAGGCTTTGAGCTCTTGTTAGTTGTATTCCCCTATTGCTTGGGAAAAGGGGTAGGGAAATTGAAGGTTGCCTTCCTGGCAAACGGATTTGTCACCTTCTTTTATACCTATCTAACAATGGTTGTTCTCACTTATTTCGGCCCTTCGGCAATGAAGTTCATCCCTGAACCTATCTTATACATCATGAAATTCAAATATTTCAAAATCATTGATAGAGTGGATCTACTCTTTTTTTCAATTTGGATTGTTTCCGTTGCAACTTCGTTTATGATGTATCTTTATTTAACTTCCAATGGTTTAACCCATTTGTTTCGTAAAAAGAACCATTCCCTACTCGTTTTTTACGCCGCGGCATTAATGATTATATGTGCTCTAACGCTACCCACGGACGAAAAAGTGATTAAATCATTAAGTGAATTGATCGATCTAGCCAGATATGTATTCATTTTCGTATTACCTTGCATCCTTTTAATCGTCTCCATGGTACGGGGTAAAAAAAAATTATCGGGAGATGTTCAATCATGAAGATGTCGAAAGTGCTCCTTTTAGCTGGGCTGTGTGTCTCCCTTTTAACCGGCTGCTGGGATCAAAATATACTAAAGGATGTAAAACTGGTGATGACGACCGGGTTCGATTTAACATCGGACGGTAAAGTAATGAATACGATTACCATTCCTACTTTTAAAGGAGGCGGGGAAGGAACGAAAGAAACAGTGAGTCATGTCGTATCGGGGAAGGGCGATACATCAAGGGATATAAGGAGAGAAATTAATCTTAAAATCTCAGGAGAATTTGATGCGTCCAAACTCATTGTCCTCTTGGTGGGAGAAGAATTCGCAAAGCAGGACATTTACTCCGGGCTTGACGTATTTTACAGAGATCCGAGAGGTTCCCTTGTAGCAAATGTCGCGGTTGTAAAAGGACAAGCTGCTGACCTGCTCAATCTCCACCTCAAAGAGAAGTCAAGCATGAGTGAATACCTGAACGGTGTATTTGAAAGCGCTCAAGTAAACACCGTCATACCGCGGCAAACTAGGCCTATGTTCTCCGATTTTTTTGATCCTGGAACCGATATCGTATTACCCCTTATAGAAGCACAAGAAAAAGAAGCGCAAATCATTGGATTGGCTATGTTTAATGGGCGTCATTATACCGGGCACTATTTAACACTTCAGGAATCAATTTTATATATGTTGATGGCCAATCATAAGAGCAAAAAGGCATGGATCAAAGTTAAAGTCGATGAAAATCAAGTACCACAGAGAAAAAACTTCATTTATATCAATGTGTTAAAATCAAAACGCGAGTTAAAAGTAACCGCTCAAAATCCCGATCATTTTTCCGTTAACTTACGATTAGATATAAAAGTCGAAATCCTGGAGGATTCAGAAGACCATCTAGAATCGGAGGAAAAAATCAATGATCTGAATAACAAAATATCCCAAGAGATGACGAAAAATGCAAATCAAATTATTAAAAAAATGCAAAAAGCGAATTCGGATAGCCTGAGTATTGGGAGACAAATTATCGCCTTTCATCATGATACTTGGGAAAAAATCAATTGGAAAGAAGAATACCAGAATGTTAACTTTGAAGTAAAGGTAGATGCTAAAATTACGAAACATGGGATTTTTAATTGACATCGAAAATTGGTATTCTTTATTAGGAAAAACCGACTTAAAATATCATTGAAATTCTTATATTTGCAAAATGACAACTAGAGACCTCAGTACGAAATACTCAGATCACTTGATATAACTATTCAAACCTCAAGATCCATTGTTGCAATCTACATTGCAGTGTTTCTTTGTTCAATTATCAAAAAAATTTAGCCGTCATTTATGATACGGTTCCCTGCACTTCATCTTCAACTAATCTGCCCGTTACTTCAGCAAAATAGGGATCGTCAAACTGCGCGGCAGCCGGCGATCCCTATTTAAGTAACGTATCCGTTACGTCTTTAACCCGTAGCATAAAAGCTCTCCTACTACACTTCAACTGCTTGAATAACTATAACCCACATAGCTGAGTAGTCTATCGATCTTAATACCAATCGGATTCTGTAACTTCACGCTAGACCTCTTCCCACAATCTTCTGATGTTGTCGAGACCGATCTTCGTACCGGTTTTGCATTCTTCTATCCCTTCGAATTCAAGCGAAATGTACCCGTCATAGCCGGAGTTTTTGACCACTCGAAGTACTTCCCTCATATCGATGTCCCCGTGACCGACAATGGCACCGCGCAAATAATTGCCGCTTATGGTCTTAAACCAGCCTTCACCCGGATTCAGATAAGAAGGACGGAGATAAAAGTCTTTCACATGCACCATAGTGGCATAGGGTAGATTGTTCTTCACAGCTGCGACCGAATCTTCATCGACGCACAGGAAATTGCCGATATCCAGCGTTGTGCGGAAGTTCGGTCTATCGACCGCTTGAACCAGTGCCTGCACCCGATCACTTGCCTGTATGAAATAGCCGTGGTTCTCGACGCTGGTCACGATGTCGTACTGTGCAGCGTAATCCGCAATTTGCCTACATGCCTCTACTAAACGAACCAACTCTCTGTTAAAGTTGCCTATGGAATTGTCACTACTGCGCGCAACGTCATGCCGCATCCGTTTAACACCTAGTCTCGCCGCAAGATCGACTTCCTCCTTCACACGCGCAATCTCCTGCTCATAGGCTTCCTGTGTGTCGGTTGCAAAGTTAGCCCCGATCGCATAATTCGATACATCGATTCCACGCGACTGTGCCTTACTCCGAATCGCATCAGCTACCTCTGGCTTACCTGCCAGTTCGAATCCGGACGGCACGATCTCAACATGCTCGCCTCCTTGCTCGGCAATCCAATCGATCACACCCAGAATGTCCAATTCTCCAGATTTCAAAGCACGGGACAAACTATATGTACTGACGCCTAGTTTCATCCTCTTCACCCTCAACTTCCTTATGATTGGTTGGTTACAGCTGAATCTCTATCCCTTTGTCTGCTGATTCATAGATAGCGCATAACATTCTCATCATCGTAACGCCATCCTCAACCGGACTGATCGGTGTACTCCCCGTACGGCAACAGGAGACGAAATGACTAACTTCGTTAAAGAACGCTTCTGAAACATTGATCGATTTATCATTTGTCTGCGGTGATACATTCAAAATCGTGTCAAGCTTCTCTGTAACTAAAATCAGTTCTGGCTCCAACTCTACGCCACCTTGATCTCCGTATAATTTCACAGTAGACTCACCTTTCGTACCGTGCAGCGTAAAGCTAACGTCTACGAGCAGAGAGGCCCCATTCTCGAAACGGATCAACGCGTTTGCCATATCCTCGACACCATTCGTGTTTGGATCATAGTCTGCAGCCTTGTAGAACGACAGATTGCGAACATGAGCGCGATTACCCAACTTCTTGTATGTATTACCGCTGACAGAAACAGGCTTCGGTCGCCCCATCAGATACCAGCACAGATCGATGAAATGTACACCGATATCGATGAGAGGCCCCCCGCCAGAGCGCTCTTGATCCGCGAACCAGCCTCCTGGATTACCGAGCCTGCGTAGGGAGGAAGCCTTCGCATAGTATATTTCCCCCAGCTCGCCGTTGTCGATAAACCGTTTCACGAGCTGTGCATTTGCATCGTAACGGCGCACGAAGCCAACTTGTAATGTCTTGCCAGTCTCACGCACCGCCTCTTGAATCTGAAGCGCTTCCTCGACTGTACGGCACAATGGTTTCTCTACCAACACATGCTTACCAGCGCGCAAAGCGGCAATGCTGATCTCAGCATGTGTATTGTTCCACGTACAAATACTAACCGCTTCTACTTCTGGATTAGCCAAAAGCTCCCTGTAATCCGTGTACACATGAGGAATCCCATATTTCTTTGCTTTCTCCTCCGCCCGCACTTGATTCAAATCGCAAACCGCATACAGTTCTACATCTTCCAGCTTCTGATACGATTGCAAGTGCAGGCCGGATATCGATCCGGCACCAATAACGCCAATTTTCGTTTTCGATATGATCATTTGTTTACATCCTCCTAGGTATGGTTGCTTACCAGTCTCAGTCCATAGGACAGGATTACGGCTTTATTCTTTAGCGATTCCCTATATGCCGAATTCAGAATATTATCGAATAATTCATTATCAATAATTTCCAAGTATTTCATGTTGTCCTTCCCGAGCTTTACAAAATATGACTAAGAACCGCTGTAGGCTTTCTTCCCACGATTAAGCACCCTTGATGCACATACCCTTCTTCACGGCCTTCCAGCTCCTGTGTCAAATAGCTTCTCCACTCGCTCAACTTGGAAGAATACAGAGGCGAATGGGCAAGGTTTATTTTTTCGGAAGGATCCTCTGTCAGGTTAAATAGCTGCTCTTCCCCGGTTTGAGAATACCAAATGTACTTGATTCGACCATCCGTTACAAAATGATTGGACAAGCGGCCAAAAGCGTGCTCGCCGTGAATATAATTGCGCCAGAAGGGATTCTCACCCTGACATAGAGGCAGGACGCTTTGTCCATCGACGTTGGAAGGAATGGGTGCATCAGCGATATCAAGCAAAGTCGGCATGATATCTCTAAGCTCAACCACCTCGCTAACCCTGCTGCCAGCCTTGAAGTCCAGCCTCCCGGAAGGATCGTAAAGCAAGAACGGCACCTTTGCGCTTCCTTCATATGGGAGCGCCTTGCGGAAATAATGATGATCGCCCATCATCTCCCCATGATCGGAGGTAAACAAAATAGTCGTATTCTCATACAAGCCGTATTCCTTCATTACCTTCAACAATCTGCCAACCTGATCGTCAATATGGGAGATTAGCGCATAATACCCGGCACGCGCCCTATCCAGACGGCGCTTCGGTATTTTTCCAAAAATCGTCGTAGGTTCGTAGGCGCCTTCAGCAGCCAACTCCTCATCCACCCAGTCGCCCACCGGCGGTTCATCCATTTCAACGTCTTTGTACATATCGAAATAGGCCTGCGGAGGGTCAAGCGGTGAATGCGGACGAACGAATGACGTCCATAAGAAGAACGGTTTATCCGGATCTCTGCGCCGCAAAAAGTCAATAGATTGTTCTACTGTCCAATTTGTCGGATGAAGCCTCTCCGGCAAGTGCCATGGGCGCGTTACAGTAGAGGAGTTGCAGTCAAGTCCCAGGTCCAGAAGATCATGTTCCGCTCCTGCGGTCTGACGAAGCCAAACAAGATAATCATCGCATTGATCCAGATGAGAACTAAAGGCAGTGGCTGTTCGATTGCGATTGTGATGGAAGTATCCATCGTGAAGAACGACATTATGGAAGCCGCATAAATTGCGTACCGGATAAACATGCATTTTGCCAACGCATTGTGTATGGTAGCCCGCTTTTGCAAGCTCTCCCGGCAGAGTATGCTCATATCTCCACGGCACTCGATCCTGATAGCCTACCCGCCCGTTCGAGCGCTGGCTCATACCGGTAAAAATCGCCGCACGCGCTGGAATGCAGGATGGAGTAGCCGCATAAGCGCTGTCGAATAAAACACCGGATTTAGCTAATTGGTCCAAATTCGGCGTTTCTACTACGGGATGCCCCATGATACTTAGACAATCCCACCTCATCTGGTCTACCGTGAACAATAAAATATTAGACTTTCCCGTTGAAGACTGGCTCATCGAATCACTCCTGTTGTGACGACATCTTTAATGATACATACACTTTGACCCCTTACATCAATATCTTCAGAAAGCTTGCGATTACCGATGCGCAAAATGAATATAACGAGGTTATTAATAAATTTCCAATTTAATCGAAGAATTCGGCAATGCTAATATAACGAAAAGCAGTCAATATTGGATAGGTTTTATTGTTAAGTTAATCAAGTTCCATATTCAAGTAGTGTTTTATCCATCAATTCCGTATGGGTTGTAAAAGGAAGACCGTGCCACGCAATTTCTCCTCTGCTAATCGCATGCTCCATTTGGATTCGCTGCTCTTCCGATGCAGATTGCAAATATTCCTCAATCAACCAAGACCCAACTGTCCAAATAAATTTCGACCGTCCTTCATCTCTTGCCATACGTTCAGACAATGATAAGGCTTGCGGAATAAACTTATTCATGTACTTGTCAACCACATTAGCCGCAAGATCGGTAAACCCAATATCCAATCCACTCTTCTTCCTCACACTTCCAAACTCAGTCTGATAATCTCAGTTCCCTTCAGATGAACGTTCAGTTTCCACGTATGCGGGGAACATTCGCAGCGAACCGGCAGCATTTCTCCCGATTCAGTCGTTGCATACAGAACGCTATTTGAATCATTATGTCTAACGAACACCGTAAGTTCTGTGTCTCCGCTGCCTTGAACCGTCAACTTTGCTCCCTGTTCGTCCTCGCGCAAGTCAATGACGTCCGTTTCATTGTCGGCTGTCATGATCCCCACATTGTCGGACAAGGTGATCATATGCATCTTGTCCCGATTGACGGAAACTTCGATCCCCTGGTCTCCCCACAGTAAGGCTGTTCCAACTGGAGCAGAACTTTCTTCCCACCAATTGATATTAAGCGTGTAAATCACGCGCAAGCCGTCCTCCCGATCGTATACCGTAAACCCAATGTCCGGGCTGCCGGCTAGCCAGCCTCGCTTACGTTCCATTTCCATTATAGACGCCCCAAAGCTATGCAACACCTGTTCATACCATCCCCGAACCCGCTGATCTGCAGGGTACGCTTTTGCATTTACATACAGAACTTTTCCTTTTCCAAACAGATGCTCAAGAATCAACGGGTCTCCACTCACGCTTGTCATCAGGACAGTGGCAGTCAATTTCTCTAAGCTTCCAATTTCGAGCGTTTCCCCTGTATCCAGCTTCGTGCTTTGATATCCTGTAATCTCGGCGCCGATCAATTGCTGAATGTCTGAGGAATCAACCAGAGTTGGCGCATCTCCAAAAGCATCCGGACGACTTGTGGACGCGTACAGATGCGGCAACCCGATGAGTAGCGTTCCGCCTTCCCGCACGTACCTGATCCATTTTTGGATTTGTGACGCATCTGCTGTATTCCAGCCAAGAAAGGCCATGTACGCGTAGCTTCCAAGTATCTGATCATCCGCCTCAACGGGAACGATGTCCGCGATGCCATACGGAGTACCGGTATAGTAGCCCGTCGATTCAGCAGGGCACGGATGTTTGTAAATTGGAGCAAGAACAGACCGTGGATAGAAGACATTTAATAGATCCCAGCTTTTTTCCGGAGCGGAAAACGCCCATTCATCCCCATTCTGAGCCCATACGTTCCTTCGTCCAAAACAAGTCCACCCGTCATTCTGTCCATGCAAAAACGCCATCGGTCCGTGCAGCCTCCCCCTCCGGGTATGCGTACGAACAAACCTATAGAAATTCCGCTGTTCGTCCGTATGACGGCGACAAGCCACGCTAAACCTCTCCAGATCAGCAAAACGCTCTTCCAGTCTCCATAGTCCTTCTTCTGTATTGATCTGATCGACTCCGTGCATGTAACACAAATATAAAGCAAGCCGATAACGACGATAGCGTTGTTCCGTATCATGTGGCGTCGTTGACCATTGCACCGCTAGATGCGCGCCGAAACTGTCACGACCGTATGCACGAGATGCCCCTCGAAGCGCTGAAATAATGATTTCATGCGGACCGTACATTAATTCCGCTCCTTGCCAAGAAACGCCGGCCTGGTATAAATATTTGAACAAGACAGAAGGTCCTGTATGCCTCGACGCATAGTGCGGAACGAGCCCGACGTTCTTGACGAACTGTAGAGCGGCCTGTTCCATATCCGTCGCCGCATGCGGATCCAAATTATAGTAAATGCCATGTGGTGTTCGCACAGGTATTTGAAATACGATATTCCCTTCCAAGCGTGACATTCTGCTCAACAGGTCGTAATAGAACTCCCGTTCTACGCCAGAACGCGCGCCCCAGTAACTGGAAACTCCATCCCGTTCATGCGCTTGGCTTCCTAGAAAGTTTGGACCAGCCAGTATCTTTCTTTCCGGATTGACACCACTTCCGGGCAATTCCCTGCTCTCGACGATCAGAGCGTATTGCAGACCCAGTTTTTCGCATAGTTCCTTCGTCTGAATCCAATCCCGTTCTCTGAGTGACCTCGTACCCGACCACCGGTAAACGGGACGGAACGTGGCCATGTTACCGATTTGTTGATTCATATACCAAGCGAAGAAATATGTCATCTCTTCGGCATCCGCTGGTATGTAGACTGCATCTGACGTTCCGGTCAGCACATGATCGTCGTCTCGTTCGACGGATCGTTCTACCGTATCACTCCATGAACCGAATTCGGTACATAGCTCAATTGTCGCGCTTCCTCCTGCACGTTCCGCGAAGAATCGGATCTCGTTAATTCCTTTGCATTCCGTGGTAAATTCGCTTTGTTCTGGCCGGATGTGCGTTCCACCGCTCACCGAAACCTGAACCTGGATACCCGGCTTCCCCAATTGAACCCATACGCTAAAAGCTTCTCCAGCGGTTACAATGTCCGGGCACGACACAATACCGAAATCACATGGCCGGCTGACGAATTCAACCGATCTCAACTTGTAGGGAAGCGGATCCCGATAATCGGATTGGAGTGTGATCGTCATTTCATGATTCCCCGAATGAAGAATGCCGTGTGGAATTTCGAACTCGGACACTGGCCAGCGATAAATCCGCTGAAAGCGTTCTCCCTCAAATACAGTCTGTCCATCGATATCTACACGGAACGACACCCATTCCTTCTTGGACAAATTTCGCCCGAGCCAGGAAAAAGAAGGGGAGAACGGAACCGCCGGCGCAAACGGAGGAAGCAGATTGCAGAATCCCTCCGCTTGCAAGCATGGATCTTCCAACCACACGTTTCCGGAATAGTCGCAACCGGTTACGTGAATCAGCAAGCAGGCAAGTTTGCCTTCGACTGGGATGACGACGTTTTTTTTCTCCCATCCGCACGTGCCTGCTCCAATGTCGATCCGATAAGTCGCGTCAGGCACTTCCGATATATCCCGTGGATGCTTCCCTTCCTTGATATAAAACACTTCCGCCACCATCTCGAGTGAGCCGCCCTGCAACAGCTCCACTTGTTCTTTTTTGCACCAAACCGACATTTCTAACGATTTAACTCCGGCATTCCTTATTTCTGGGAGTTCACCTTCGACCTCGTTCCAGACGACTTTGGTGTAAGCTTCTCTCGGGTAATCTTCGCCCTCAGATCTCAAGTCCAGACTGAACCGACTGTGATGGGTGACAGATTCGCACAAACTGTCGTCGATCAAACGGTAAAGCGGTGGATGGTTCTGTTCCGTCATCCAGATAGGTGGCAGGTCAATTTCCCCAGTGAGCCTTAATCTGTAGCTCCGGCCCTCGCTCGCGTTCCATCCGATATCGTTTCCCGAAAAGCGCAAGGAAACGCTCTTACCTGCTCTCAAGTATCGATAGTCTTCATGCGTGATGATCCCTTCTCCAGAGAAGCACCTTTCCGGCAATTGATACAACCGCTCAAAGCCGTACTCACTATGGCCTACTGCATCAAGAGATCTTTTATTCTTTTCTATAGATGGATTCAATGGTTATCTCCCCAATCACATGTCCGATTTCGTTTACCAGTATAATTTCCAATCTTTATATACCCTTACAAGCGCTTCGAAGTAATAATAGTCCCCCCAAATGCAGCATTCATCGATTCCGTTACCAGGGAATGGCTTGCCGTAAACGCCATGCAGCAATAACCCATTCGAACGCGGATCACTCCTTGCCGTATACTTGTCAGCCAATGATTTAAGGATAAGTAACGAGGCATTTTCATATTTACGCTTGTTCATGTCAGACAAGGGTAAATGCTTGGCAAGCTCCAGCATACCGCATACGGAGATGGCCGCCGCAGAGCTGTCTCTTTCTTCGTCTCCCTCAGTGAAAATTAAATCCCAGTAGGGCACGTAATCGTCCGGAAGCCTGTTCAAAAAGTAATTCGTCACTTTTTGCCCTATGTCGAGCAGTGCGGAATCCCTTGCGTAAATGTAGCTGAGTGGAAAACCGTACATCGCCCAAGCTTGCCCTCTCGACCAGCATGAATCATCGGAGTATCCTTGCGCCGTCTTGCCGTATTTCGGTTCACCTGTCTCCACATCCATGTAGAAAGTATGGTAACTAGATGCATCGTCTCTGATCAAATGAGCAGCTGCCTGCTTGACGTGATTTTCCGCTGCGGTATAATATTTCTGTTCACCGGTCATTTCGTAAGCCCAATATAACAGCGGCAAGTTCATACAGCAGTCTATAATCATACGACCACGCTGGTTTGGGTTATCCAGATTGCCCCAAGCCTGGATGATTCCCGCTTTCTCGAAATACCGCTCAAGAAGCAAATCGGCCGCATGGAGTGCCGTTTGCTTCGCCTCCTCGTTACCGGTCAACTTGTAGGCAGAGACACAAGAGAGCGTATAGAGGAATCCCAGGTCATGAGTGGCCGTATGTTTTTTATCCTCTAGCCGTTTCCGGTAGCTTTCCAACTGCCCTTCAGCTGTTAACCGATATTTCATATCTCCTGTAACTTCATAAGCCAGCCACAGCATCCCCGTCCAAAACCCTGGGGTCCATTCCATATTGTCCCATGGTTCGTACACATTCTTTATACTGGACGGCGACGGAAATTTGTGTGTAAAAGTCTCCAGATTACGATCGATTTGCGATAAAACGTATTGAATCTCGTCTTCGCAAAAAGATTTGGTCAGAATAGGAGCATCGTCATATTTCCTCATATCTTGAATTCCTTCGTCTTTAACGCGTAACATAAAAGTTCTCCTTCCAGATTCCACCTGCTAATCCAACGAATTTGGTGGATTGTTCTTTTTTTACATCATTCGGTCAGCGAGAAAGTTCAAATTATTCAAGCTGATTTGCAGGCTGTCCATCGGTTTGCCCGGGCATTCGTCCTGCTCTACGCAATACCATTCGATGCCGTTCCGCTCGCCCCAAGTCAAAATCGGCACAAAGTCGATGACGCCAGTGCCGATTTCGGCGAACGTTTGTCGTTCGTCGTTCGTCATATCCTTTAAGTGAATGATCGGCATCCGGTTCGCGTAAGAAGCGATGAACGATACCGGATCTCTACCGCCCTTTTTTACCCAGAATACGTCGATTTCGGCAAGCAGCGCATTGTCTGCGGAAGGCTCCAGCAAAAATTCGAGTGACGATTTGCCTTCGATCACCGTATCGAACTCCCAAGAGTGGTTGTGGTAACTGATCCGGTAGCCCTGCGGAGCAAGCTTTCGCGCAATTTCGTTCATTTCGCTGCGGATCGCCCGAAAGCCTTCTTCGCTGCGAACCGGAATATACGGCAAAATCAAGTCTCTCGTGCCAAAAAGACGCGCTTCCTCCACAACCTTGTCAAGCTCTCCGCGAAACCGGTCAAGCCCGATATGCAGACCCGCGGTGCCGAGCCCCGTTTCCTTCAATACCGCTGCGATTTCTTCGGCTTTGTAGCCGCGCAGACCGGAAATTTGAACGCCGGCCCATCCCATTTCTTTCAACTCGCGAAGTACGCCCGGAAAATCCTGCTCCAACTCGTTTCGAAGCGTGAACAACTGAGCTGCAAATTTGTTTTTCATTGGATAAACACCCCTTTGGCAGTATATAAAAAAGTATTGTTCAACTCTTTGATCTTACATATCATTTTTCAAATAATCATTTTCATCTATCACAATGGATTGACCGTTTAGCAGGTTCAGCCTGATTTGTCGATCGCGAACGTCTCCCGAAGCTTCAACTTCCGCTACCGGGCACTTTTCTCCCGCGTTTGTCGGGAACAATAGGGTAACCGCGCGAACCGGACCTTCAGCCGTCAAATCATAGATAACCGTGGGAGTAGGCGCATATGCCCCTTGCGCAAAAGTATCGGTGTTTTTCCACCCTTGCCACTCCGGTTCGGTTTGCCCTTGTACGATTTTGCCAGCCAGATTTTCCATTCGGTTAGTCATTAGGGTCAGATTCGGACCTTCATCGTTCAAGGTAACACTCTTCAATCCCTGAACAACCGCCGATTCACTATCCAGATGCCATAAGAATTCATAGTTATGCTCTTTTCCGTCTTGCGGCGTCAGCCTATCGATCACCAGAAAGCATGGAGCGACGAGCGGATGGTTTTTCAGAAACAGCACGCTTCGACTGTGCGTGACTCTTAGCTGTGCCTGGTCGCCATAGCCTTCATCATAGGATCCATGGGCATAATCGAAATTGTCGGAGGAATGCCATTTTGCGTCTGCCGGCAAATGGATGTCGTCCTCCTTCCATTGGTAAGCCACTCTCCGGTTTTGATCCGAGCCGTCTACAAGAACCGTGTTGTGAGAGCGGGTGGACTCTACATAGCTCCGCATCTCGGAGGTGTCATAAGCGTAGTTGCCTCCTTCGGTTAGTAATAGCTTACCGTAGGCATGAATCAGCAAATTCAATTTATCCTCATGCTGGTGACCTTTCCCGAAGGGCCCCGCGTCGAACATCGCCCATACAGCTTGTCGGTCCCAACCGTTTCGCATGACATAGTACCCACTGTAGGTAAATGGTATGGACGTTTCAATCGGCGGTTTCCCTTCTTGTCCTTCCGTTAATGCCCAAAGAAAATCGTGTCGATGCGGATATCGACGTGCCGCCTCGGGCGTGGAAGCTGCGGCCGACACTTTCAGCCAACGGCCGTCATTCAAATCCGGCAAGCGACCGTCCGGCATCATCAGCTTGACATGGAGGGAGCAGGCATTTTCAAGTGCGTTAACAAGTTCGGTAGCAATCGGGAGCCTGTATGCTTCATACAATTGAATGACTTGAAAATAATTGATTACCGTAACTTCGTGATAATTCGTGCTCAATTCGAACTGAAATCCGTCCGGGTATAGTTGTCTGTTCAACTCTTTGATCAGCATCTCCTGAGCATAATTTTTCCAGTTTTCCGCTTCCCTAAATTCGGGACAAAGTATGCCAATGTGGGACAGACCATTCATCTCCATAAGCAGCCAGTTGCCTTGTCGGTGATGGTGACGGAGCCGCATAGCATGTTCCAGTAAGGATTTATACCAATCGATCAACACATCGTCGGTGAAATGGGGAGAACGGTAACAGGCATGAAGTGCGTACGGCCAGGCATTGCCCATACGCAACCCGCACTCGATCGTCCGCCACCCGTATCCCGGCCCACTTTCTGGCACAACGACCTGCTGAACCCAGCTGGTAAACAAGTTAACGAGTCCCTCGGCATATTTTTCGTCTCCTGTTTCCCTGTAACGTCTCGCCAGCACTTCCCATTCCCAATGGCGGTTCAACTGCCAGGTCCATTCCAAATAATGATTGAAAGTAGGATTGCTGGACCAGTCCACCATTCCGGAGAATTGGTGGGGCGTACCGCAAGATACAAGCTTTAACGATAATATGCGCTCGCCCATTTCTTCCATCGTCTCACCCGGAAGATAATACAGGTTTTGCAGTTCGTGAGACGGGATCTGGAAATACAGATCCGAACGCAAAGACTTCCGCACATGTTCAGAAAATAATTGGCGCGCCTTTCCGAAGTCTTCGCTTTCGACCGCTTTCTTTACATACTCAAGGCCCGGCAAGTTCATATTGATCGATGTGAAAAATTCGTAATCGCTTACACGAGGACCAGATTGTGTTTGGTTTTCCACTTTATAATGACCTCCATTTGGTTCAATAGTCTTAATCGGGAGAACGGTTTTCAAGAATCTACCTTTTTCCCCTGCTGTTCTTTTAACTCGACGTTACGATAATCGCTTGGATTCATCCCAAGCATTCGTTTGAAAATTTTATTGAAATGCCGGTAATTTTCCAGCCCGACCTGCTCAGCGATTTCGTTTGTCCGAAGATTTGTAGTTGTAATCAGTAGCTTGGCTTTGTTGACCCGCTGCTCCATGATGTATTGAGTAAATGTTCGACCCGTTGTTTTTTTGAACATGGCGCTGAAATATGGTGCGCTGTAGCCGGCTTGTGCGGCCACTGCTTCCATGCGATAAGACTTGCTAACATCAGCTTGCAGCTGCCGAATGACATCATTCATGACGTCGTTCGGATATCCGGGGACGGGATCACTGATTGGCGGGCGCTCTTCCATTTTGTGAGAAGCATGAACGCGCTCTTCAAGCTTAGGTATAAGCTTCTTTAACGTTTCGGCAAGCAACGTATCTTGTGCCAAGCAGTCTTCTTTTAACAAATACGACGAAGCACCTAGTTCGATCGCCTTTTGCGCGAGATGAAAGTCGCTATGGCAACTTAAAATGACCATAAGCGGCATTTCCTGTTCCAGCTTGGTGAGTTCAACCATCATCTCGATTCCATCCATAACTGGCATTGTGATATCTGTTACCAGAAAATGGGGTTTGTGTTCTTTACACAACTGCAACCCTTTTTCCCCGTTTGCCGCCTCCCCCACAACATGGAACAGCTCGTTCTCCTCGGTGATCATCTGCTTATACACTTCGCGAGCCGGCTTCTCGTCTTCGACAATCATCACTTTATATGGTGCCATTATTTGGGAGTATCCTTTCTTCCGTAGATGAAGTATCTATACTTTCGTAGTCCAGTTTCCCGCTAGGAATGAAGATTGTCACAATCGCTCCGTTCGCACTGCTATGAATTTGAAATTCCGTTTGCTCGCCATAGAGCAATCTAACCCGCTCCCATACATTTTTTACGCCGATGCTCTCACTCTGCAGACCTTGTACCAAATTCGTGTTGAGTGCATTCAGCCGATCCGGATCAATTCCTATACCGTTATCTTCGATTTGCAGCAGGACTGTTTCTTTCGAAACCTGTACAGCCCGAACGGTTATTATCCCCTCTTCGTCCTCCTTGGCCAAAATACCATGGAACAATGAATTTTCGATCAAAGGCTGCAGAAGCAATTTTGGAATGAGCATTCCGTTTAGAAGCTCTTCAATCTCTAAATTCAGGATAATACGACGATCATACCGCAGCTGAATCATGCTCACATAATCGGTTATATATTTCAACTCCTGGGAAAGTGGAACGAGTTGTTCGTAGTTTTCCATCGAATAGCGCAGGATCGAGATCAGACTGCGCATCATCGACTTGATTTTGTTATAATCCCGAAGCGTGGCGTACACGCTGATCGTGTTCAAGGTGTTGTAAATCAAGTGCGGGTTGATTTGCGACTGCAGTACGCGGATTTCATTACGTCGCTTCAATTCCTCTGATTTCTGTAAATCCTCCATAAGCAATTGAAGTCGGGAAGCCATCTTGTTCAACATTACACCTAAATCGCCGATTTCGTTGTTTGGATACTTCGTGTCTTGCGTCGTGAAATCGCCAATCTGAATAAGCTGCATATGATGTTTAAGCCTTTTCAGAGGGTTATATAGGCTGTATCCGATTACCAACGAAACGATCAGACCGAGCAGCATCAGCACGAAAAGTGCGATCAAGGCGGATTTTGTTATAAAATGCGTACTCTCCGACAAAAGAGCATTCGGAATTTCCGAGACGATTATCCATTCGTGAAAATCTCTCGATTGTTTCACCGATACAAGTGAGTGCCCTAACGTGAACTGATCGCTCCGTTTGCTTTGTTGCCAGCTGTCCAGAAGCTGCCCGATATGTTCGTTCAGGACAAAAGTATCTGCACTGCTAGTCGAGGCGATGATCTTCCTGTCCGATGAAAGGATATAGATCGCGCCTTCCGGTCCCAAATTGATGTTCTGAATCGTTTTCTTCAACGCATTGTTCGGCAGGGTAATGATTATAACTCCTTTAAAGCCGCTCCCATTGGAATACGATACTTTACGCATGAAAAAGCTGTTGTTTTGCAAAAAGGGATCACTGTCATTCTGATCAACAACCAGTAAAAAAGGCTTGTTCGATTGCTCGAATCGTTCAATCAGTTCTGCGTAACGCGACTGTTTCAGCGGAACAATCGCGTCGATTGAAGAAACCACTTCGCCGGACTCGACTGAATAGAGTACGATATCGTCGATGTCCCCGATTGCCGTTTTGCCCGTATCCAATACGCGCTGAAGCTCCTGATTTTGCATGACATAATTGAAAAAGTTCTTTTGTGAATCCATTAAATTAATAATACTTGGCGATATCCCATATTGAGAGCTAACTTGTTGCATGCGCGACATCGTGATGTCGATACGCTCCATTGTTTGGCTCACGACCTGCAAATTGAGCATCTTGACTTTGTCTATGACCGTTTGATTGGAGAGGGTTATAGTCAAATAAGCGAAAATTAGCAGGGGTACGACAGAAACGAGAAACAATATAAAAATTACTTTCACAAAAAAGCTTCTTCGTAAAAAGCTTAAAAACGAAGTTCGCATCCTGTCATCGCCGCCTTTTCAGCCTCATGTTGTTCCGCTTGCTCATCGTTTTTACCTGCATTCAGTACGGCGATGCTGATCAGCGCATATTTAGACACTAATGGCATCGATGCTGCAATCCGACAAACAATCTATTCTTTAATCGATCCCAGCATGGATCCCTGTGCGAAATATTTTTGCAAAAACGGATAAATAGCAACTATCGGGATCATAGATATGATGACCGCTGCCATTTTGATACTGTCGCCAAGTTGAGCGATATTCTTCTCTTCCAAGCTAAATTCATTATTGATATTTGCTGTGCCAACGATAATCATTTGCCTTAATAGCACTTGTACGGTCCACATGCTGCTCTTGCTCAAATAAATAACGGCTCCAAAAAACTCATTCCAGTGTCCGACCATGAACATGAGTCCAAATGTTGCCATAACCGGCATCGAAAGTGGAAGCACGATCGACCATAAAATCCGAACTTCCCCCGCTCCGTCGATTCGCGCCGCTTCGTCCAAGCTTTCCGGAAGTGCTTGGAAAAAAGTTTTCATCACCATAATCGTGAAAGCATTTGTAGCGCCTGGCAGTATCAGCGCCCAGTAAGTATTAAGCAACCCTAGTGATTTTATCAGCAAATAATTCGGTATTAACCCGACCGAGAACAGCATCGTGAAAAAAATGATCAGCATCATCGCACGCCGGCCAGGCAAAAACTTTTTGGACAATGCATAGGCAAGCGTTACTGAAAACAGCAGATTAATGGCCGTTCCGACTATCGTGATATACATCGTATTGCCGATCGCATGAATGAATCGATTCGTCGATAGTAGATACTTGTATCCTTCCAGTGTGAATTCTTTCGGTACGAGAAAAAAATTTCCTCCCATCGACTCTCCACCGCCGCTAAATGAAACGGCCACGACGTACAGAAACGGAATAAACACAAGCATGCCGAAGAGCAGCATGAACAATGTATTCGTTGCATCAAATATAGTGAATTTATCTCTTATCCTCACGTTTGTTTACCTCGATCCGGCTTAAAATACACCGTCTTCTCCCGCTTTTTTGGCCAAATAGTTACTGACGATAACCATAATCAATCCGATAACCGAGTTGAACAATCCGGCCGCAATACCGTAGCTGAATTGGGACTGCGTTAAGCCGACCCGGTATACATAGAGATCGAACACGTCGGAGACGTCTTGATTGAGCTGGTTGCTCATCAGAAAAACCTGCATGAAGTTCGAATCCATAATGCTGCCGATGCGCAGCACTAACAATATGATAATAGTGCTCTTAATGCCGGGAAGGGTAACATGCCATATTCGCTGCCATCTTCCGGCACCGTCCATCTTGGCTGCTTCATAAAGGTCAGGATTTACGCCTGCAATCGCCGCAAGAAAGATGACCGTTCCCCAACCCGCTTCCTTCCAAATCCCCTGAAGTACCGCGAGCGGCCGGAACCACTCATTACTTGTCATAAACCCGATTCCTTTGCCGATGGCTTCCCCAACATAATGGTTAATGACACCTGACGGCCCGAAGAAAATGAGCGTAATCGCTACGACAACGACCCAAGAAAGAAAATGCGGCAAGTAAACGACCGTCTGCACGATTTTTCTCATCAGCACTGAACGCAGCTCGCTCAACATAATCGCCAGAAAAATGACAAACGGAAAATAAAAGGCCAAATTATAGAGGCTTAACATCAGCGTGTTCTTTAGAAGAAGAAGGAACGCTTCATTTGTGAAAAACTCCTGGAAATGCTTAAAGCCCACCCATGGACTTCTCCAAAATCCCAAAAACGGACTATAGTCCTGAAAAGAGAGCAGGATGCCCCACATCGGAAAATATTTAAAAACTATAAAATAAATCATACCCGGCGCAGCCAGTAAATAAAACCACAAGTATTTTTTTGCATTTTTCTTGAAATAGGACTTCTCTGTGGCGCCTGAATATTGCGCTTTCATTTGTAGCGCCGATTGTTCGCCCACCTGTAAAGCCATCTGCAGCCCTCCTTAATTCCATGATGTAATCTTATCTTATTCATCTGCATCCGGTATGAGAAAGTGAAGAATTGCCGTCCTCAACTTCAGGAAGACAATTCTCCAAGATCCGTGTTACTTTTTCTGGGCGTTATACTGCTCCATATACTCTTTCGCTATCTGGTTACCGTATGTTTTCTCCCAACCTTCGATTTCGGCCTTTACCGTATCTAGAGTGCCTTCGCCGATGACATATTTCAATGCGGCAGTACTGAGCTTCTTCAGATTATCGGGATTTTTGGCATTCGTTTCCGAAATCAATCCGTCGAATGGATTCACTACAGCGACTTTCTCAAAACTGTCAGTGATATTTTTCATAATTTGTCTAACCGGAGCAGAAGCGTCTGATTTGACGTATAAATAGGGATCATAACGATTTTCAAGCGCCCAGAGGTTTGGCTGTTCTTCCTTGTACAGTTTTATCTGCTCAGGCGACTGCTCCACCTTGCCGTCCTTATAACTTGTAGAATGCATCCCGATTATCCCAGCTTGGCTATACGCTTGATTTTCCTCACTAGCCGTGAAATCAAGATAATCGACGATTTTCTGAACCTTGTCTTTTGGCGTCGTACTCGGAATCGCCCATAATCCATAGTAACCGCCAGACTTTTGAATACCGCCTTTTCCATCTGGCCCCTTCAACACAGGAATGAGTTCCAAGTTCGTGTTGGGATCGGCTTTGCGAATTTGGGCCATGTTGCCGTTCGGGCTGTCATTCAATTCCGAAACATTCGTGGCTCTGGATCCGACAATACCTTGAAGATATTGAGCTTGGGCCTGAGAGGATTTTAATACTGGAGCGTTCTTGTCGAAAAGTCCATCCGCCCACGCTTGCTTTACCCAATCTAAATAAGTCAAATATTCCGGTGTTTGAATCGCATATTTAGGAGCGCCATTCTCGATTTTCCATCCATTAGGCATGCCTAATGCAAACTGAACCGGTGCGAGCCAACCGAAAACCGTATACGAGTTTGTAGGGTAGGTGACGATCGGCACGGTCTTCCCTCCACCAGCCGGATCCTTTTCCTTGAAAGTTTTCATTACTTGGTTAAATTCGCTCAGGGTCTCCGGCGTTTTCAAACCGTACTTGTCCAACCAGTCTTTACGTATCGCTATATTTCCCTGCGCACCATACATTTGACGCGGGCGGGGGATACCGTATACTTTGTTGTCAACCTTCGTTTGGGTCCAAGTGATTTCAGGGATCAGGCTCAGATTCTTTTTGTCTTTCAGATAAGGGGTAAGGTCATGGAAAGCGCCCTGTTTCACGTAATTGGCAAACACGCTGTCTTTTCCGTTATCGAACAAAATGAGGTCGTAGGTGGACGAATTAGCCATTGCCAAGCTGATTTTATCTTTGTATACATCCTCGATAGCCAGTTCGAGTTCAAGCTTGACGTTGCCTCGTTTCTCGATATCTTCCTTCGCTTTGTTTAAATCCAATTTAGGCGGATCGCCTGGTTGTATGAGAAGCACCTTTAAGTTAGTTGGCTCGCTGGAAACTGATGCTCCAGTTGAAGGTTTCTTATCATTCTCGGAACTGCCACATCCGGTCAATACTCCCGCTATCAGGATGGCGGCTGCCAGAGGAGCCATTGCAAATTTCCTTTTCATTCTTTAAAACCCCTTTCGTTTTTTCTTCGGATTCGTTTGCTAAATCAATCGATTACCTCGTATGTTTACGCTTGTTGTGAGAGCCTCTCCCTTCCCAACTCATTTCCTTTTCATAATAGAAGAGACTGCTGCAGCAATTAATAATACGCTTACATGTTTCGGCTGCAGGTTTATATGAGTAATCTTACTAAACTTTTGATTGCGCTTACATGATCTACTTTAAGCGAAGTGTATCCTGATTTACGGGAATGGAACATCACTATGTCTGGGCTTTTTTCTATTTTATCTCATAACTCGTCTTGCGCTTTCCTCCACTGCTCTTATGATCCTCTTAAGTAGTGAAGCTTGCTGCCAGCGGGAACAATTCCCCTGGCTACGGTTGCTTGAGCTAATGCACCATGCCTTTACGCCACCAGCGTGTAAAATGTTCCAGCATAGGATGATCGCCGTCCACACCTATATCTACCTGGATCCATTCTCCGCTCGAGACACGTGCGTGCATACCCGCTGAACGTTCTAGAAGCTTATCGAAATAGTCCTCCACTTTATCACTAGTTCCTAAGATTTCGCCCGCAACTACATAATGCGATAAGTCGATCATCAATCGGAGCTCCGGTAGGGCCTCTACATAGCCAGTTGTTCAGATTAAATCTTGGGTGACAGTCCACCTGTGAGTCTCGATAAAGTGTGGAATTATAAATTCCTCAGAAACTTTTAACAAGCCCTCTAATAAATGAACTGCTTCTTTATCAATGACGAAAGAGTCTGACACCTGCGAGTTGCTGTATTGCAATCTGCCAAATTGATTGGCATGCTGAAGTATACCAATCATATCTTGTGGTTTCGCAGGGTAAGCAATGGCACTGAAACTTAGCTTGTAGCGATCAAGTAAACGGTGCCAAGTATCCATGTCTTCTAGAGAAGGCAACAAATAGCTAACCCCTTTGAATCCTGCTTCCGCAATTTCCTCGAATTTCTGCTCCAAGGATCATTCTTCACCATTCTCTCCTAACCCTTCCATAGCCCATAAGGCTTGTTGGACGTCCAATCTAGGTCCATTTATGGTTCCGTCATTAATTCGATTCCAACTGCTACTAAGTCATTCGGATCGAGTATCGCTTGTTTCTGAATGAGCATTTCCGAGAGACGAATATCATTGGCAATTTTCGCGTTTAAGCATACGGCGGATGCCGCAACCAATTGATTTTCATCCGTTAAGTGAAAGAAAAGCTTGTCAGACTCACTCAAATTTCAGATGACTGTCTTTAAATCACGCTCCGTTCTTAGACAACAATTGGAAGAACAGCTCAAGATCAAATCTAAGTTAAGGACAAGACTGCCATTTAGCGGAATGAGGCTGCCTAACAATATCGCGGCAGCCTCATTTTGTAGTTAATTTTAACTATCATTCTTGGATGTGCCCCTTTGAGATTATGAGAAAAACCATTTCTGGATCCACTGGAGACTCATCAAACAATACTAACTCTCCAATAACACGTCTTGTTTTATTTATCAAAAGGCTAACTTAAATATGTTCATTTTCATTGCTAGGTGTATGGTTCACAGTAGAATTATTTGAACTCATTTGAGAATCTCCTTGATTCGTATGAATGCTGTTACCACTTAAATAGTTCGATTAGTAGGTTATCTTTCCTGCTTTCGGTATTAAACTAATCTGCCCGTCTTCAACAAAAACAAAGGGATCATCGACTGCGTTGCAGCCGGTGATCCCCTTTATACTAACGTTCTGCGTTAGCGCAATTCAGAGTCTCAATGTCACCATGAATATTAAATATAATATAACAGGTAATCCTATAGCAGATATTATTGTGATTAACAATTTAAAATTATATCATCAATGTCTGATGTTCCGATGCCTAAGAGCCCCTGAGTGATTTCAACAGATAAACTCACAAAGAATATAAACAACAGATTGGTTATTACTCTTTTGTCCTTTTTGAATAATGACAAATAAGTACCAAGAGGAATAAGAATAACTATATTACCAACCACATTACTAAAAGCGAATTTTTTTATAGTCGCAGAACCGCCAAGTATATATTCCTTTATACTATAAAAAGGAATAAAATTGATTGACCTATTTAAAGTCCTTTGACTATTAAACATCTCCAAAATTGAAATTCTTGATAAGAACAATAATTTAATTAAAAAAACTATGTAACAAATGAAAACACCATATAAAAAGATTGTTTTAATCCGTTCTCGTTTATTCATAATACCTCCATTTTTCATTTTATCCCTGCTTATTCTCTGACGCTCAGTTTATAATTTAAAGAAAGCAAAATCTGGCAAGGACTTCCGGCCGTTAAGAACGGCAATGTCAATCCGCTGGATTACAAAACGTACTTCTACTTTGATGCGAAATCCATTCTTTGCCAGATACCTTGACGGAGACGATGCTGGAGCAGACAAGTAAATAAGTTTAGAAACCGCAGGATGCATGACAGGAATGTCATACCTTGCGGTTTCTTTTATAAGATTCGCTTCTGCTGCCAGAAGTAGAGTATAGTAGGAGTAGTTGAAAATATATTCCAGGAGGCTACAGCCATGTCACAGGAGATTTGGATTAACCTGCCGGTCAAAGATGTTGAGAGGTCAACTGCCTTTTTCAATGAGATTGGATTCCATGCGGTGAGCGTTGGTAACGAGAGAGCCAAGCTTGCCATAGGCCAAACAACGATTCTGCTGTTCCCGGATGCGGCGTTTGAGAAATTTACAGGTTCAAAAACCGCAGATACTTCCCATAGCGCAGAAGTAATATTTTCCATTGGCGCTGAAAGCAGAGAAGAAGTAGATGCCTTTATTCAAAAAGTAGAGTTTGCCGGAGGAAGCATCTTTGGCAAACCGAGTGAAATTGACGGCTGGATGTACGGCGCAGGATTTGCCGACCTGGACGGTCACCGCTGGAACCTGCTGTACATGGATGAGAGCAAAATGCCGAAACGCTAATATGGAAACGCCGGCCACCTGCTTAAGGTCACCGGCGTTTTTTTTACACCCCGTATAATCTCATATCTGTCATTCAAATCAAAATCGTTGCTTAGAAGGAAAAATTCGTGGGTTAAACTAATACAAATCACCTGGGTTAGCCCGTGTTAATTTATTGGTCTTACATAAACTATATTAACACATATTGGAACTAACCTGCCCTTTAGTTGAATAGCAAAAAAAGGACCCACAGCAACGGGCTGAGGGTCTAAGTTTTATATTTTAAAGGGGGTCGACTTTTATTATAGGCTTGATTAATTAATGCCACATGAAAATAAGATTTCAATTATGTTACATTTACTTAACACTTGTTTCTCGTTAGCTTTATCGCCAATTCAATAACTGATTGAATGAATGGTGCTTTCTGTTGGGTATATGTCGATCTATCTTCTAAATATAAGGAAGCAAGATGCTTCTTAAGTTGCGCATACTCTACTACTTTCTCCGGATGACATCTGAGGTAATTCCGAAATAGAAGGTTATTGTTCCATTCGTCACTGCTTAATTCATAAACGTGAAGGTGATGTGTTCCCTTTCTCCTTTCTCCTTTACGAAAAAACTTACGATTGGGAAAATCCACTTTTGGAACATATTCGTAGCCAAGCTTTTTTAAAGGTTCTATAAACGAGTCTGCTTCATCAAGATGGTTCACCCCAACAGCGATATCCAATATTGGTTTGGAGGGCAACCCAACTATTGAAGTACTTCCTATATGCTCAATATAAGCTGCCTTGCCTTGTAAAGTTTGACTTATCTTCGTCTTCTCATCCTCAAACTCTTGGAGCCACTCTGTTTTATATTCTTCAATAACTACTTCTTCAGCCAAGTGTATTCCCCTTCCCTAACAGAATTGTCTTTATGAATCATTGAGCTATAGTTCTCCGTTAGTTGAACGATCTCCATAGACGGTGCTAATTTACGTCAGTTAATTTCCATGCATGCAATACATTACCGTTCTTTTTAAGGCTACTTGACCTCAAAAGATTTTTCTCCCTCAACTCGTTAAAGATTAAATAATATTCTTTTTCAAGAATTTCCCAATCGTCATATTGTTTTCCCTCAGCTAAGCATGATGCAGCTATAAAACCTTTAACTCTCCATACTGGATTATTATCCATCCAATCACCATCTAAAAAGCCTTTCCATTTATCGCCATGAGCTGAGCGTAATAATTTCTTATTGACACTATCACTACTTGGTCTAAACACTTCCAGCCGATTATTATTAATAAACACAATCCCACATTTATTACATTGATATACTTTTTTAGTTAGATTGGATGATAACGTTCTAATTTTCATTAATGCTTTTTCTTTATCTATTTCTGATGGTCCTGATTTTTCGATTGCAGAATCAATCTCATCCAAGAAATCAAACCAATCTTGATCTGATATCAAGTGAGCCTTATATGACAAGTAATCAGTTGTATCATATATTGGATGACCACATTCGCACATAATTTTCATTCTACCACGCACCTCCGTTCTTAACCTTTTATATTTACTACAGTTGTTCCAACGACAGTTTAAAGTCGTCAACCGCGAACATTCACTCCTACAATATTACCTTATTTTGGATACCCATGAGAAGGGTATTTCCACGCTAACCTGCCCGTTAGCTCAACAGTTTACCGACCTGCCACCAACCTACACAGATTGCTTTGATGAGATATACAGGCTTGTTGATCCATTTCACGCTGTAGCAATAATACTTTGTTCTTGTCTATATTTACGGCAAAAGATACCTTGTATGACGTCCCTAAATAGTATTTGAAGTGGTTTAATAACACTGCTTAAATGTGAAATATTATGCATTGAACTCCACACTCTCTTCTCATTTCTTTTTTCGTGATAATTACCCAACCATGGGTATTCAAGCATATATCGGCCAATTGAAATTGGGAAATCCAATATAATGCTTATATATACTTATAAATTACTTTAATATACTTAAATTATATGGTAAAGTTACTTATAAGAGGTGAGATTGATGTATCAAGAAGAACGATTACTGAAAATACTCGACTATATTAATAAACACCACGCGATGAGTGTTATGGATATCTGTTCTCTTCTAGATGTATCTAGGGATACAGCCCGAAGAGATATTGTTAAATTAGTACAAGAAGGGGTCGTTATTCGTACACATGGAGGTGTCGCTCTGCCTCAATTGCAGAAGGAAATAGCCACTTATCAGGAACGTTTAATTGACGAAACAGACAGTAAAAGAAAAATTGGGAAGTTAGCAGCTAAACTGGTTCAAGATCGGGAAACAGTCATTTTAGACGTTTCAACTACGGTACAGTCTGTAGCAGAACAAATTTCAGCTAAAAATATTACGGCTGTTACACATTCCATAGACATTGTAGGGATTCTATCAGGTCGGGAAAATCTGCAAGTATATGTACTCGGCGGCTATTTACATGCCAAAAATCGGTTGTTATTTGGACCCTCCGTCATTGATAAGCTGAGAGAATTAAGAGCTGATAAGGCATTTATCGGAGCTACAGCTATACGAGCCGATGGGCTTTACTTTCCTTACGAAGATGATGTTTCTGTTAAAAAAGAGATGGCCCGCAGATCGGATCAGGTCATTGTTGTGGCAGATTTCACAAAGTTTACAAGCAAGTCGGTTTATCGTTTAGATTTTGACTTTGTAGACATTTTAATTACCGATCAAGAGGTGCCTATCGAAATAAGAGAAGTACTTCATAATAAAAATATAACGATTATTCAATGTGAGGAGAAAGACAAATTCGAGGGGGAAAACAGAGATGAGTCTTAAAATTTTACACAATGTAAACGTGATTCAAGAAGATGACCCTGGTCTATCTGCCATACTTTGGATACGAGATGGAATTATTGAAAAGATAGAAAGCGGCCTATCTTCTCTTCCTGAGGGCGAATATGAACTTATGGATGGTCAAGGACATTTATTAATACCAGGCATGATCGATGTTCATATTCACGGTGCCAACGGGTTCGATATGATGGATGGAAGTGAGACAAGTATTCAGGAGGTTTCTCGGGCTTGTGCAGAAACCGGCTGCACCTCGTTTCTGGTCACTTCCGTCAGCTCTACTATTGAAGAATTATTAACCATGATTCGTAGTGTGAAACGTGTCATAGGACATGAAGTCGGGGCCAAAATTGCAGGGCTTCATCTAGAAGGTCCTTACCTGAATCCGAAGCGTAAAGGTATGCAAAATGAACGGTTTTTACGACATCCGAATCTTACTGAAATGAAAGAAATTTTTAACGAAGCAGATGGACTGATTAAGATGGTTACAATAGCCCCCGAATTACCTGGTGGGATGGAACTCATCTCTTTTCTGAAGGAAATGGGCGTAGTTATTGCCGTCGCGCATTCGGATGCCACATACGAGGAGGCCAAGCAAGCCTTTGAAGCAGGAGCGAGTCATGTTACGCATTGTTTCAATGGCATGCGTCCGATTCATCATCGGGATCCCGGTCTGGTTGTAGCCGCTTTTGAAGAAGAACATGTCAGCCTACAAGCGATTGTAGATGGCATTCATTTGCATCCTGCAATCGTTCGAATGATGCATCGTCTGAAAGGACCAGATGGCATGGTACTTATCACAGATGCTTTGCAAGCCATGGGACTTGGTGATGGAAATTATATGTTCGGTGGCCATCATGTTACAGTTTCCGAAGGTGTAGCACGCCTAGAGGATGGGACTTTAGCCTCCAGTACGGTTACGATGAATGAGGCACTTCGTCTAACCATAGAAACCGGCATTTCTTTAATAGACGCGGTTAAAATGGCTTCAAGATCACCTGCACGAATACTAGGCCTGGATAATAAAGGTAGGATCTCCAGGGGTTTTGATGCTGATCTTGTCTTGTTAGATGAACAATTCCAAGTTCAATGGACAATGATTAAGGGGTACATCGTCTAATGCTTGGGTATAAAGGATGCTAAGCAGGAATATCTTCCTCCAAATTCATTGGCAAGAAATGTAGATCCCTGGTTTATAACTAATAAAAGAAACCTCTCCAATGAGTAAGATGGTTGCTCAAGACATCCATTTTACCAAGGTTTGGTTTCTTTTAGTTTGTACAAATCATCAAGAGTGGCTATCCCCTATTTACGCGACCTCCCTTCTAATGATTCGTATTGTCTGAACTACAATTTCGATTGTTTCATTTAAAGTTACCGATGACCGAAGCCTTGAATTGTCGTTTATTGAGCTAAAGTTTCCCGTTAAGCTGCTCTAGAAGTCTGCAGGATGGAGCATTGGCAGTCTGTGTCTCAGCTATTACTCTGGATAATTCCAGCTCATTAAAAGAGAAATTAATTACTTGACTGAGTACCTCAGTTGCGTATCCAGACCTCCACCAAGTAGGGAGAAATTCATAAGATACCTCTGTGCCACCATCTACATGTTTATCTAAAGAGACTAAGCCAATAAATTCATTGTCTATTTTAGCCTAACAACCCAAAAGTGTGAATCAATTTGGGAGCGATTTAAGATCTCTATAAACTTAGTTCTTGTATATTCTTCGGGGATCGCACCACCTAAGTATCTTCTGACCATTTCATTTACATATATTTTTTTCACGTCTTCGAAATCATCAATTTTTATCTTGGCAAGTATACATCTTCCCGTTTCGATTATAGTTCCTCCTCCCTAATATTCATTGAGCGAAAGTTTTCCGTTAGCGCAATGTTCGCTACGGTTCGTACCCTTAACCTTTTTTCTTTCTTGCTCTTCTCATGAAACTGACAGCGATCACTACGAACACCAATGCTACTACAATAATGTACACATCAATATCCTGTTCAAACATAAACCACATCTTGTGTTCTAAGTTTACTTGTAGTTTTGGTCGTAATCCTTCACCGAACAGTTCAATTGCTTGCTTAGGGTTATTCATTTCAATTGTCGTGCTGCACGGACTGCTGATTAATTCGCCATCCACTTCGCTAATGTATATTAAGTATTTATTCCCTTCCTTGAATTCATAGCCCCAGGTGTAATCAGTTGTTACAATAATTTGCGAATCAACTTCAGTAATCCAACTTCGTTCAACTTCAACTAAAATATATCTAATTTTCTCTTTTGTCCCCGTAAACCCCTCTTGCTTCAAGTCCGCCTTTATTTGCCTAACTTCACCGTAAACAGCTCCACCAAACCTTTCTAAAGCTGCTTGGGGACTTCCCACATCAACGCACGACAAAGCTTTAACATCTTGTTCATTTGAAAAAAAAAAGACCATTGTAAAAGCCATTATCAGGGAGAGTAAACGTTTCAAATTATCCACCTGCTCTGATGATATCTATTTCATAACATCTTTATTGACTCCTCCAGCAGTCAGAAACTTGCTTTAAACTGCCCCGTCCCTCGGAATTAACCAGCGAATTCATCACCGGCAGCTTGCTAGAACTTGTTATACAACTATCGGTTTGCAATAGGTAAGCATTTGATGTGATCTCCAGCTTTTCCCCTGCTCCACAAGGAGCGTACTAGTTTCCCAGTACTCCGCGTTCCCTCTAACTGAATTTACTTGATCATAAGTTCCTCGTTACTCATGAATTTGGGATATGTTAGACTAGTCCTAGACCGTATTTTTCACGGTATTGGTTGATCTGGTTTAACATCAATTCCGTTAGTTGGTCCTTTTTTATACAGTTAGCTCAATTTCTTCTAGGAATAATGGCGATCAACATACTAACTACAAAATAACATATGCCCCCGTAAATGCCTGAGTAATTGGTTTGCTTATCATCAAATAACAAACTCCAAACCAATCCAAAGGCAACAGCTCCTCCAAGTGCATTAATTAATATTCTTTTCAATTAAACACCAATCCCATCTGCCGATAGCGTCTATTTATTGAACTCTTGTTCCGCGTTAGCTCAACAGGCTGCCAATACCAGCAGCCTGTTGTAGATTTATCGTTTATTGACGGAAAAATGCTTCGTGAGCTTTTGGGGGGTTCTCGAACCAATGGGCCACTTGGTCAGCGATCTGTTGATCCATGGCTGCCTGCAAAAGTATTTGTATGATAGGTTCGGGCAGTGGTCCTGTCATAGCATTGGTCCATTCTGTCACTGCAGTCAAGTAGGGGCGGATGCGGCTCCAGTATTCGATTCCGACTTTTTCATCCCACGGGGATTCCTTGTGTGCCATAAGGGTTTCAAACAACTGTTCCGCACAATAGGAGGCCGTATTGCAGCCTTGACCCGTAATTGGATCTGCAAGGAAGACACTATCACCGCATCCAAGCACTAAAGTGCCGTTCAGCATCAGATAGGGCCGGCGAATAAACGGTGTAATCGCTGTTTGGAGATAAGCTGCTTCATCGACCAGAGAGAACCGATCCAGATCGACGCGCTCGTAAATCCCAGGGAAATGTTCCACTAGAATGCACTTCATCCTTTCCTCAAATTCTTGAGCGGATCTTACACCTTTGAAAGCATCCAACGGACCCTCGGGCACTGCCTCTATGAATAAAATGGTTACTGTTCCCTGTTCGGTTAATGCGGGAATTTCAAACATTTCACCGGCCCCGGGAAGCACCGTTATCGAAACCCCCTCAGGATGAACCGAGGCTACTCCCTTAAAATATCCGACGATGCATTTACGCTGCGGAGTATGAAATGGCGTCAGTTCGGCTTCAACTGGGAATGGAAGCAGCGGGCCTGATTTTCCGGTGGCATCGATCAGGATATCATAAGACTCAGCCAATGTCTTAATCTCGTTTGACAAAACGCGGGCCTTACGCATACGCACACCTTGTTGCGTCAAATCGTCCATTGCCTTGGAGAAGGCCATTCGCTGATCGACAGACGTTGCCTCGCCCCTCAGCCTCCCTACAAATAGCTTCTGCTGGCCCATGTTGAAGTGGACCGATTTAATGGAAGGAGCTTTATCCATTTCCAGCATTTGAAAGCGATTCTCGCGATCCAACGTCGTACGAAAATGAACCTGGGTCGATCGTATTCTTCCACGGCGAACCTCATCCTGTTCCTCGAAATGATGCAGCGTTACGTCAAAATCATTTTTAAGGGAATAGGCAAGCTGCAGTCCTGCTGCACCACTACCTATAATTCCAATCCGTTTTTTCATAAATTCATCTCCTTTTTTAACGGGCTTTACTAAGAATACCGAAAATCTCATTGAATCAAAAGGGAATATTTACCTAGAAAATGCACTTGATCAAGCAAATATAGATATTCGAGACTACGGCGTACTATTGACGACTGACATGCACACTCTTCCACTCGGGGACTGTTGACAAAGTAAGGCTAGGGGCAAAGAAAACGTTCTCCCGTTAGCGTAACGCTGCTCCCATATAACCTTAATTTTGCAAAATAATGCGAGACCACGAAAGAGGCCCAGTTTTGACGCGCTAATAACAACAGTAAATTATTTCAGTCAAATAATGTGCAATAACTACCTTATATAAAACCGTTTCAGGCAATTAGAACGTTTAATAAAATACTATGAGAAGAGCAGAAGGAGGTAGAAATCCATGTTTTCGTCCTGTGGAACGAGAATGCGTAAAGCACCAACGGCGCCCAATACAATTCTAAATTTCACGCCCAATAATGGAACATTTGTGTACTGCAACAATCCCGAGCAGTTGTTTGATTCCGATCTTGGCGATCAAGCAACCGGATTTGGCAACCATTATCTTTTATGGTCAATGGTGACGGGAGAATGCCAAGCCTATTATGAGCATGAAAATATGACAGGACGCACGATTGGATATGGATTACAAATCTATAATCCGAACGAAACGCCTATAAGCATTCGAGTGACTGGGGTCGGATTCGGAAACAACGCATTTACATGTTGGACGCAGTTTTTCAACAAAACGAGCGGAGGCGGGGGAACGGTAGGTACATTTACGGTTAAACCGAAAGAAGTATTATGGATCCAACGTAACGACAATTCCATTTCGCCGGGTGCGATCTTTAACGGCGCAGTCGGCTTTGATGTATCGGGTGGCAGCGTATATGTATTTAATTACGCATATGACGAATTCGCAAATATTGACGGTACAGCCACATATTTGGGGTATGTAACGCGAATCGATCCGAGCGGCCAAAACGAGGCTCTTGTCTACAAAGGAATCGCAACCGGATTTATTGCTGCCGCTGCCTTAAACAAACCCATGTCGTCTCTATTACAGCAGAGTGCCGCCTGGCAAACAAATGACTGTCCGGGAAGCGATATGGTAAGCATAACCTGCCCACTGACGGATACGAGCAACCCAATCTACACAACGTTTACGTGTGCCAACGGTGATAATTTGGGAAACTGGGGCATCCGCAACACTTATACCTTTACCGTAACTAATGATACGGATCGGAGCCGTACCGTAAATCTAGTGGTAGCCCAGCCATACTTCTTTTCGAATGTGTTTGTCGAAGTGTTGGGCAGCACTGGTGGTTGCGCAATTAACAAGTCCAACTGGAAGTATTACAGCTTCGCGTTGCTGCCAAGTGAGAGCCGAACCGTTACCTTCCAAGTCATTTTAAGCGGCAGCAGTTATGGCGGATTAATTAACAGCATTGTGGTGAAATGAAAAGATGGGTTTGAAAACAAAAGCCGCTAAAAACTATGCAGTAATATTGCTTAGTTTTCAGCGGTTATTTTACTTACTTATAACACCACAGTATACTGCGCTGCCGCACTCCAGCTTCATTTAGCGAAATCGCGTCCGCGAACGACAACTTTATCGTTGTACACTTCCACGTAAAGTCCTTCGCTTTTATTTCCCTTAATTGCCTGGTCCTGATCGTTAAATAATATCCCCTCAGAGTTTAAAGTCTTTCCTTATACAATTCTTAGATTATTACTATACTAACCTGCCCGTCCACACACCTTTTACAATGTATTTAGAACCATTTTTTTTAGGATAACGATTTACGTTTTAGTTTTAAATCAAGGATTGTCCAGTCACAATCTAATAAATCTTCATAGAATAAAAGAAACAAACTAGTTACGGAGATGAAGAGAATGCGCGCAATAGAAAAGTATAAGATCAATCAAAACTTTATCCCCAATTTGCCACAGATACCTTTTAGGAAGGGTGTCGTGCAATATGAAGGCGTAGTTATGCATGCTACAGCCGTTTATAATGACACTCCCGCAGGAGAAAGGAATTACGAAACGACACATTTTGAAGATGCTTTCGTTCATACGTTTACTGATGATACGCAGATTCTTCAGGTCGCAGATTTTAACTATATCTCGTGGAATGCGGGACATACTGCAAACGAGCGGTACCTGGGTAATGAACTTTGTCAAACCCATGATCACAAAAAGTTTCTTGCTGCTTATGATAGATGGGTTTGGTTAGCGGCGTACCAATTATATCAAAGAACGTTGGATGTAATAGATAACGAGACACTGAACTCCCATTTACAATGTACTGAAAAATGGCACGAAAGCACTCATACTGACCCCATCGATTATCTGGCGGAACACGGTAAAAGATGGGCCGACGTAATTCAAGATGTAACCAAGTACTATAATCAATTTTTAAAGGAGGAGGTACAAACCATGACAGCTGAAGATGCAAACAAACTGATCGAAATACTAAAGGGTCTATACAACGCTGGTTTAGCCCAGGATGAGGTACACCGATTGGCAAATGCCTTACGGAAAGCATCCGGACAACCTTTGGGGTAATTTTCAAGAATAGAATTGGAATAAAGCGGTCCTGAACATAGGACCGCTTTTTATTCAATACAAGCGAAAATACGACATAGAAGCTGAACTATTTTGAACATGTTCCTGTTCTAATCAACAACGGAAGTTTGCTTTTCAAACCCTTTGTAACTAGTAAAACGCCTATTCGAAATCCTTTCGGCTATATAAACGTCACCATCTATTGAGCTATCGTTTCTCGTTAGTTCAAGACTCTTAACTATCATGTCATTTTAGAACTACCATGCTCTAACCTTAATTCAACAGGTAGCTTAAAAATAATGTAATTAGCAGTCCACATTTGTGATTCAATAATGAGCTTATCTCCTGTTCCCTTTGATTCAAATACATATCCAGAGCCGATTTGCTCTAAAAAAGTAAATCCACCTAATGTATTGAACTGTTTTATGAGTTCATTCCCAAAAGTTTCTTGACTTCCTTGATAAATATACCAATTGAAGTTGTCATTATTAGTAAGATACCTGATATCATTATGTCTATTTGATATCTTCTCATACGCTTCCTTCTTCGTTAAGCCCTCGACTGGTAAATCAGGTAAGTAGAACCTTGATTTTATTATGGTGTTCCCGAGAAAGAACAATAGAACAGCAAACATCAATATCGCAAATACAATGAAATATTTCTTAGACAATTGGGGTATCTCCTTCTTGGGGGGTATTACAATATAGACGTATCGTGTCTGAAAACGTTGCATTCCCTTAATACAAATTAATGGAGGTTTCTCCATTAATCTGCCCGTTAGCGGAACAGGCTACTGAGATAAATCTGCGGTAGCCTGTTGTGGTATTCGTATTCAACTATCGTTTCCCGTTAGAATTCCTGTGGAACGAATAATTTGGAGTTTGCATAAAAAAGAGCGCCTCTGTACGATGGGAGTACGTAACGGGTCTACAGCCCTTAAAATCCCACATCAGGAGGTCGCTCTACTATGAAGTTTAAAGCACAAGATAAACAAAATCAACTCATTGAAAACATTACCGCTAATCACCTTGTTGTCGGTGTAGATATTGCTCAGGAGACCCACGTTGCTAGAGCTGTTAATTTCCGTGGTATCGCTTTGGGTAATCCACTGGAATTTAGCAATGATGAAGTCGGCTTCCGATCTCTTGATCGCTGGATCCGAGACTTGTTGGCTTCGTACAAACTAAGCCAAATAATCGTCGGCATGGAGCCAACAGGACATTATTGGCTTGCCCTTGCACACTGGCTTAAAGATACCGAGATCGAGGCTGTACTCGTAAATCCTCACCTAGTCAAAAAGAACAAAGAAAACCGTGACAATACACGATCTAAAAGTGACAAAAAAGATGCGCTTGTCATTGCTGACATGGTAAAAAACGGCTACTATTCCCCTGTCCGTTTTCATTCCGCAGAATACGAAGAGCTGCGAGTCCTTATGGCAAATCGAGAGACCGTTGTTAAGCGGCTTGTAAGCGCAGTTAATCAAATTCACCGCTGGGTGGACATTGTGTTCCCTGAACTTAGACAAGTCTTTAAAATCTTAACTTGCAAAGGTGCATTGAAGACTCTTAGGTTGTTTCCTCTCCCCGCCGATCTATCTAAATTAGAACCTAATGATGTGATTGCGGGATGGAAAAAGTCCATGAAACGACACTCAGGTGTGCGTAGAGCTAAGTTGCTCATCGATCTTGCCAAAAAGAGCGTTGGGTCTACCCAGGCAACATATGCTTACAAACTCCATCTTGAGCATCTTCTCGAGGAGTATGACTTAGCAAACACACAGCTGCAGAGAATCGAAGCTGAAGCCAAAGCCGTACTTGAATGAATCCCCTATGCGAGCAAAATCCTTGCCATTACTGGCATAAGTGCGATTGCTTTAGCGGGTGTTTTAGGTGAGTCAGGTGATCTCAG
>NZ_WHOA01000056.1 GCF_013141715.1 Paenibacillus phytorum
AGAAACAGTCGTTAAACGACATGTAAGTGCCGTTAATCAGATCCATCGCTGGGTCGACATTGTCTTCCCAGAACTGAGACAAGTCTTTAAGATCTTAACTTGCAAGGGTGCATTGTTAACCCTTCGGCTTTTTCCGCTTCCAGCTGACCTATATAAACTAAGTCCTGACGATGTCTTTAAAGGATGGCAGAAATACAACACGAATATCAAGTTTCAAAAAATCATCAATTGTTGCTATCTTTCATTCCCCTATCCAACTATACTAAATTCACAACTAATCAGTTATTATTTTGAACGTTGTACTTTAAAGTTTTTGACCAAAAATACATTCCCATACCGAATAAAGTCATCATACCTCCTAAGAACTGAAATAAAGAAATTGTTTCTCCTAGTAATAGATACGCAAGAATAATGGCAAGAACAGGTTCTCCAATAATACCTACTGAGACAGTAGTTGCCCCAATTGATTTTAACAATAGATTAAAAATACATTGTCCAAAAATAGTTGGGATTATTGCAAGCAACAAAAAATAAGTCCACTCGGATGAGTTGTAATCAATTAAAGAGTAATTATTCAACAAATTGTAGATGAGCATGATGATGCCGCCAATAAAAAAAACGAAAATGCTGTACACATTTGCATCCAATTTGCGGCTTACTTTCTGCCCCGCCAACAGATATGCTGAAACGAAGAATGTGCCTATTAACGATAAGCCGTCTCCAATTAGCGCTTCTTTCGAAATCCCGTTGTCTCCCCAAGCTATAATGATTGAACCAAAAAGAGCAACTATCAAGCAAAAAACGGTGAGCAGATTAGCTTGTTCCTTGAACAAAAAGT
Source organism: Paenibacillus phytorum (assembly GCF_013141715.1). Lineage (GTDB taxonomy): Bacteria > Bacillota > Bacilli > Paenibacillales > NBRC-103111 > Paenibacillus_E > Paenibacillus_E phytorum. The sequence continues at coordinate 839 of NZ_WHOA01000056.1, forward strand.
ATGAACCGATCATTACAAATAATGGCTGTAACGACAAGATGACCATGGAGCTTGCAACTGAGGTATAGACCAATGATTCCATCCAGAATAAAAAGTGTAACCCTAGAAAAAGACCGGCTAAAATAACGATACTCCAATCTTTTTTATTCATATCTACGGAGCGAAGCATTTTCCAAGGTACAAAAGCGAGCAAGATCATTACGGAAATAAACAATCTGTACATCCCAGCCACAGAAGTGGGTGTATCAGAAAATTTTATCATGATGGAAGAGATTGAAACGGCCAATATACTGATTAATAACAAAATAAACGGATGAGAAGGTAAAGAAGATTTATTTAATTTAACCATAGTTCCTCCAAGCTGTTAGACAATTACCTGTGCACAGAATTGTAATGATAAGCCGAAGCTTGATATAATAATATCATCATCAACGTTTATTTTGTGTAACTATATCTTTAATTTATATTGATATATCGTCAAATAAAGGAGCCTGTACTTTGAAAAAGCAATTACACGAAGCCATTCAGTATCCTGACGAGGCATTTCCATACATCATATACACTCATACTAATCATGGATCTATTCCTGAAGGCAGAGGAGTTAACGATCTACATTGGCACGAAGAATTGCAAATTACTTTAGTGACCAATGGGAAACTAACTATACAAATCAACGGAATCGATTATGATTTAGAAACGGGTCAGGCCATTTTTATCAATAAGAGTGTCCTTCACGTTGTTACACAACTAACCCATGACGGCCAATATGTCAGTTTTAATTTTCCGGAGAAGCTGCTCGCCTTTTATTCAGATAGTGCCATGGAAAAAAGCTATGTACTTCCTTATACTAATTCTTTCTTATTATCATTAGTAATCAAAGGAGATGCGGAGTGGCAAAAACAAATCCTGCAAATACTTTGGTATATGAAGAAGGAATTTGAAATAAAAAAAAATTGGGGATGGCAGTATGAGATTTCCATCAAAACGGTTCAGTTATGGTTAATTCTGATATCCAATATTTCCCTATCTTCAGAGGAGTCCTCTAAACATAACAGACTCCAACAAGAGAGACTGCAATTAATGCTTAGCTTTATCCACCAAAACTATACAAACAATATAACTTTGAAGGAAATTGCCGAGGCAGCACATTTGAGTGTTTCGGAGTGCACTCGTAGCTTTAAAAAAAGCATTCATATGACTCCTTATTATTACTTGGTTAAGTACCGTATTAAAAGGAGCTGCGAGCTGTTAGAATCTACTGAATATACGATAACCGAAATTGCCCGGAGAGTAGGTTTCAATCATGTAAATCATTTTATCCAGTCTTTTAAAAAACATCGTGACATTACACCTAAGGAATTCCGTAAATTAGAAATGAACTGGCTACATCTTGAAAAATGACCCCACCGATTTGCTCATTTTCTCACTAAAAAGGAGTTGCCGCGAGGCAAGCTCCTTCACTATCGTTC
>NZ_WHOA01000057.1 GCF_013141715.1 Paenibacillus phytorum
AGAAACAGTCGTTAAACGGCTTGTAAGTGCCGTTAATCAGATCCACCGCTGGGTCGACATTGTCTTCCCTGAACTGAGACAAGTCTTTAAGATCTTAACTTGCAAGGGTGCATTGTTAACCCTTCGGCTTTTTCCTCTTCCAGCTGACCTATGTAAACTAAGTCCTGACGATGTCATTAAACGATGGCAGAAATACATGAAACGGCATTCTGGTGTGCGTAGAGCTCATCTACTCATCGATCTTGCCAAGCAAACCGTTGGTTCCAAACAGGCTACACATGCTTACAAACTCCATCTAGAGCAGCTTCTTGAGGAGCATGACTTAGCCACTAAACAGCTGCAGAGGATCGAAAAAGAAGCCAAAGACGTTGTTGAACGTATTCCCTATGCAGGCAAAATTCTTGCCATTACAGGTATAAGTTCAATTGCTTTAGCTGGTGTTTTAGGAGAGTCTGGAGATCTTAGAGGTTACGCGCACGGGAATGCCCTACTCCGCCACGCAGGACTTAATTTGACCGAAGCAAGCTCTGGGAAATGGAAGGGACAACTGACGCTCAGTAAACGTG
>NZ_WHOA01000058.1 GCF_013141715.1 Paenibacillus phytorum
AGACAGGAGGAAATTCTCGAGGGATTGGCAGTCTCCCTAAGGCCGAAAATGATTGTCAGATCTGAAGAGGCAGCACTCGACCCAGATGAGGTTGATCGCAAAGTCGAGAGTTATATGTCGGACGATCGCGTATTCGGGTACATGGCACCGTTCCATATAGATGAGTTTTACCAGCCGGATAAAGTCGACAAATTACGTAGCGAGATAGCAGAGGTGAATGACGGCATTATTGTGGTCATCGGATTCGGAGCCTCACTTATCGCAAGTGGTGACGTTCTTATCTATGCCGACTTAGCACGTTGGGAAATTCAACTTCGCTACCGAGCGAAGGTTATGGACAACTGGCGGGCAAGTAAAAGAGAAGATGATACTCTTCGTCTCTACAAGCGCAGCTTCTTCTTTGAATGGCGCATGGCGGACCGGCTCAAGAGATCTCTGTTCGATCGTGTAAATTACTATCTGGATTCCAATACCAAGAATGAACCTAAGATGTTATCCAAGCAAGCGTTGTTCGCCGGCCTATCTCAGACTGCGAGCCAGCCGTTCCGGCTCGTACCCTGCTTCGACCCAGGAGTATGGGGTGGTACGTGGTTGGAGTCTAACATAGATCTACCCAAAAAGATCATCCATACGCGTGGGGGTTCGATGGTGTGCCGGAAGAAAACAGCCTTTATTTTCAATACGGATCTTTGCGTTTGGAGATACCGCCATCAATCTAGTCTTCTTCGAATCGATTAAGCTGCTGGGGGAGAAGGTCTATTCACGCTTCGGTGCTGAATTCCCGATTCGATTCGACTTCCTCGATACGATAGGAGGACAAAACCTGAGCTTGCAGGTGCATCCGACGTCATTCTCATTATGAATTTTTTCGAAGCTTGCCGAAGGAATTGGACGAAGCAGCGGAAGTTGATGGTGCGGGACCATGGTATACGTTGCTGCGTATCTATATTCCGCTTTCTTTACCAGCGATGGCTACGGTGACGCTGTTCAGCATTATCGGGCATTGGAATTCGTTCTTCGACGGACTGATTTATATGAGTAAGCCGGACAACTATCCGCTTCAGACGTATATCCAGCAGCTGGTCATCAATATAACGCCGGATATAATGAAGGAAATGCCCACAGATCAGCTGATCCAACTGATGAAAGCATCGAACAAAACTTTAAACGCGGCAAAACTGATGGTGGCGATGATCCCGATTCTTCTGATTTATCCATTTTTGCAGCGTTATTTCGTGCACGGCATCGTGATGGGATCGGTCAAAGAATAGCGGCGGTAAGCGGATTATTTCGGGATCGCGATAGGATTAAGGAGAAAAAATATACGGTTGGAGGCAAAGAAACGTGACAACGATCAAAAGAGTTCATGTCATTTTCAAAACGCATTTGGATATTGGGTTTACCGACTTGGCAGAGCATGTGATCGACCGATATATGAATCAGTTTATTCCGCAGGCGCTAGACCTGTCCGAACAATTAGCGATGGAAGAAGGAAATGTGAAATTCTTATGGACGACCGGTTCATGGCTTATTCACGAATACTTGCATACGGCGCAGCCAGATTTGCGCGTCCGCATGGAAGAAGCGCTTCGACAGGGCCGCATCGTTTGGCATGGGCTGCCGTTTACGACTCATACAGAGTTGATGGACGCCAAATTGTTCGAATTCGGCCTGTCGCTTTCCAAGAAGATGGACCAGCAGTTCGGTAAAACGACGATAGCCGCGAAAATGACGGATGTTCCGGGACATACGATCGGGATGGTGCCGATTTTGGCGAGGAACGGTATCCGATATTTGCATTTGGGCGTCAACCCGACATGTAAAAGACCGCATGTACCGCCGGTGTTCGTGTGGCGCGCAAGCGATGGTTCGGAAATCATCGTGAATTATGCCGACGATTACGGGAAAACGCTTGAGCTTGACGGCCTGGAGGACGCGTTGTATTTTGCGCATACGGGAGATAACAACGGTCCTTCCCCTATCGAAGACGTGCGTGCTTTGTTTGCAAAATTGCAGTTGCAATATCCGGGTGCGGTCATTATGGCGTCGACGCTGGATGCATTTGCTGAAAAGCTGCTTCCGCTCAAGCATCTCCTGCCGGTTATCCGCGAGGAAATCGGTGATACGTGGATTCACGGAGCCGCTTCCGACCCCTGGAGGGTGGCACGGTATCGGGAGCTGCTTCGCTTGAGGGACAAATGGGTGGCATCCGGCAGGTTGGATGAGCAAAGCGAGCAGTACGCGAAGTTTTGCAATCGTTTGATGTTAATCCCGGAGCATACATGGGGATTGAATGAACAAGTTTATTTGGTCGACTACGACCATTACTCTGCAGCCGACTTCGCTGCCGCCAGAGCTATCGATAAGGTAGGCAATGCCAAAATAAGTAAATATGCCTACCTCTGCCGTTCCGCGAAACCGGATCGAACGTATAGCTTCTTTGAAAGCTCATGGAAGGAACAGCGTGCCTATATCGATCAGGCGTTGGCTGCGCTTGGCGAAGAGCTGGTGGCTGAAGCTCAAGCAGCTTTTGAACGGATGCTGCCTGGGGATACCATCGTAACGGAAAATGAGACGCTCAGCCTTGAAGTGAATGAATGTTACGATTTGGGGCTGTTTCGTGTCAGTTTCGCTTCGGATGGCTCTATTAATCATTTGATCGATGTGAACGGAAAAATATGGGCAGACGAAAAACACAGACTTGGGACGTATCAATACGAAACGTTCGGAAAAGAAAATTTCGACCGCTTTTTCAACGAATATGTGATCAATTTGAAGCGTAATCATGGCTGGGCGGATAACGACCTTGGAAAGCCGGGGATTGAGTACGCAGAGCCGAAACCGGTGCACCAACAATATAGTGCGACGATAAGATCACTTAGTCTGGAACGTCAAGCGGATTGCAACGTTGTCCGGGCTGAGCTGAAAATGCCTTCTGATGTCTGCGAGCTTTTTGGTGCGCCCCGGAAGCTAGTCGTTGTGTACACTTTCCATAATCGGGAACCGAAAATCGATGTAGAATTGCATGCGATGGACAAAAAGGCGTGTCGTTTGCCGGAAGCGAGCTGGTTTTCATTCGCGCCGATAACGGATAGCTCGCACCAATGGACGATGGATAAGTTGGGCGAACGGATTTCACCGTTATTTGTCGTAAAAGACGGCAACCGGAATATGCATGGCGTGGGTAGCGGATTGTACTATGAAGGCGCGGAAGGCGGAGCGACCATCGAGACGCTGGATGCTCCTATCGTTTGCCCTGGGGAACGGCGGCTACTGCAGTTCGATAACTCATTTTCGTCACTCGATGGCGGGTTTCATTTTAACTTGCACAATAACGTTTGGGGTACCAATTTCATGATGTGGTTTGAAGACGATATGAAGTATCGATTCCGTTTGACTTTCCAGTCGAATAAGATGCGCTAGGATCAAACGAATAATGAAAGTCGGAAAACGAATATAGGGGGACTAATGAACGGCAATCAAGTCTTCCTTTATTGTTTTCCTTTTTTATGTAAAATACCGAAAAAAAGCCACACAAATCTTCCTAACTATCCTGAAAATGGAAAGACATACGGTTCTGCTGAAGAAGCCACCTCTGTTGAAATGCTACCTGATTTAATCCATGCAGGAAGTGTGAATGGCATTGCAGGATATGTGCTGAAAAAGATTATCTCGGTGAACCTGGTCGTGATGTCCCACTGTATGATGTTGATGGTGAAACCGTAATTGGTGTGTTTCATGTTGGAGGAAAGTAACAAAAAAGTATGTTAAAGTGTTAC
>NZ_WHOA01000059.1 GCF_013141715.1 Paenibacillus phytorum
AGCATACGGCAAACAACAAGGTCAGCCGGATTGGAATGTGTTAGCGGATGTAAATAAAGACGGCAAGGTTGGCCTTGAAGACCTTGCAATCGTAGCTTTAGCGATGTTTCAATAATACACCGACGAGTATTGTTGAAAAGTTAAATTGATCGTATTAGTGAAATTGAGGATTGATCGGCAATGAAGTGGAGGGAGCTTATCTCCCCCCTTCTGTCGCCGATATGTCCAGTTTTACTAACAAATTTTTGAAAGGGCGGATTACTTAGATGTTAAAAAAACTTCTCGCATTCAGTCTGACGTTGCTTTTGACCGTGTTCATGCTTCCGCAGCCCATAATACATGCAAACACTAGCCCGAGCTTTTTACTTTCCATCACGGAGCCAAGCATATCGGTGGGTAATAACTTTGAAGTGAAGGTAGAAGGAAAACAATTAAGTGATATGTACGCATTTGAAGTTAATTTATCGTTTGATACAAGCCGTTTAAAGTTTCTAAAAAATGACTTTCAAAGTAGCGGCTTTACAGTGGGCCCTATTGTGGATGGGAACAAAATTCAAATCGCATATACGCAACAAGGCAACATTCCTGGCCAGAACGGCGATGTAACGCTGGCTACGCTACCATTTCATGCGGTAAGTCAGGGTTCGGCCGAAATTGTACTGGACAGTGTAACACTGATGAAACGAGTGGATTCGAAATTAGTGACTGAATCTTTTCCAGGCAATAGCAAGGTAGTGGCTACAATAGCATCAAACGGTAATGAGGTCAAAATTCCTGCTGTGCCTGCAGGTTTGACAGCTACAGCAGCAAGTACCTCACAGATTAACGTAACTTGGAATAATTCAAAAGACGCAGCGGGTTATGACCTGATGATAGACGAAGTTGTTCAAACGGACAGATCAAGTCCGTTCGCGCACACAGGTCTTGAAGCAGACTCAACCCATACCTATAGGGTGAGGGCAAAGAATTCGGCAGGAGTCAGCGAATGGAGTGCGCAGGTAAGTGCAAACTCTCAGAGATCATCGAACAACGGTAACAACGGTAACAACGATAACAATAACAATAACAATAACAACAATAACAATAACAACAATAACAATAACAATAACAACAATAACAATAACAACAATAATAATAATAATAATAACAAAAATAATGTATTTAATAGCGATATTGTCAATGAGATTAAACTTGTTAGTTCGATCTCTTCCATGGTAGCGGAAGCCAAAAAAGCTGATGAAAAGGTTGAACTGGCTGACATTAAAGGACATTGGGGCAAAAAGACCATCGGTACGTTCGTGAAATTGCACGTTATCGATGGGTATGGGGATGGAACGTTCCATCCTGACGGCAACATTACACGCGCCGAATTTGCAGCGATCATTTCTCGCATATTCGATATCAACGGCGGCGCCAATCAGTCGGTTGCTCTGAACGATATTGACAGCCACTGGGCTAAAGACGCCATTGATAAACTCGCTAGCGCAGGAGTGATTGGCGGATATGGAGACGGGACGTTCAAGCCAGACAAAACGATCAGCCGTGAAGAAATGGTCATTATACTATCCCGTATTGTGGACTTAAGTAAAGTGGACAAAGATGCTTCCAAAGGTAATTTTGCGGATATAGCAATTGCAAGCTCTTATGCAGCAAATCCAATCAAGGATGCAGCAGAAGCGGGTATCATCAGCGGCAAGAATGAGGGGATATTTGATCCGCAGGGCAACTCCACACGTGCAGAGGCGCTTACGATCGTACTGAATGTATTGAACCTTAACCCTCAAGTAAAAACACTCTTGGATAGCTTGAACTAAGTCGAGCACCGTGTTCAAGTTGCAGAATGAACGGTCGTGACCGGATAAACTAAATTGCAGATTGAAATACTTGCATCTCATGAAAAGAGGTTCCGCTATGAAGCAGCGTTCATTCCTGTCCTTGTTCATAATCACGATCTTATTATTTTTTGGGACTACCACAACTTCACTTGCGCATTCCGGAAGTATGCTGTTTTGTGGAAATACTTTAAGCTTGGAATCGAGCACATTTTGACAGGTTATGATCATTTGCTGTTTTTGTTATCCTTAGTATTAATCGCATCTCGCTTCAAGGATGCTTTGAAAATTGTTACATCTTTTACTAT
>NZ_WHOA01000008.1 GCF_013141715.1 Paenibacillus phytorum
AAATCCAATGGAATTGACTTTTAGGCTGCCAAATCCCTACTTTCATTGGATTAATCCAATGAAAGTAGCAGACAGACTGCGAAATACATATAGTGGGATTTCATTTTTCCGAATATGACTTTTGAGGCAGCCCCTTTTCTATATCTCCTAAAATGATCCACGTTTGAAAGCTTACTTCGCTACAGAAGTTCTCGCCACTCGCATCGACGCAAGTGCATAAACGATCAGCGCCGTCCAAATCAAAGAGAAACTAATGAGAAGCACCGGAGAGAATTTCTCTTTAAATACGAACACACTTAACATCAGCGTAATGGAAGGACCAATGTACTGAATGAAGCCCAGCATCGAAAGAGGCAGCCGAGCAGCCGCTTTAGCAAACCATAGCAGAGGCAAAGCGGTTGCCACACCTGACAATAATAGCATCACTAAAGAGATAGGCGGTAATGCCCATGCGGAATCATGATGTGTAAAGTGTAAGTAGGCAATATACGCGACTGCTATAGGGAAGACTATGACGGTTTCCCCTGCCAGCCCGATAGAGGCATCGTAGGACACCCTCTTTTTCACAAGACTATAAAGGCCGAAGGAAAACGCTAGTGAGAGAGAAACCCATGGGAATCTGCCGTAATCGATGGTTGCCAACAAAACACCGGCACCCGCCAAAACAACGGCCACCCACTGACTGCGGCTTGGTTTTTCACGCAAAAACATGACCGCCAGCATGATATTAATTAGGGGAGTAATATAATATCCCAGACTCGTCTCGATGACATGGCCGTTATTGACAGCCCAAATGAATATCAGCCAATTGGAGCTGATTAAAATGCTGCTGACTCCGATCTGGAGAAGCATTTTCCGGTTCGTAACCATCTTACGAAATTCAGTCCATCGACTTTTCCCTATCAGTAAGAGAATGGCCATGAATACAAATGACCAGATGACACGATGAGACAATATTTCACCCGCAAGCAGAGACTCAAAAGACCTCCAATAAATAGGCAGCAAGCCCCATGCGGTATAGGCAAGAATGGCGTACCAAAGCCCTTTTTTCATAGTAAAATCCTCTTTTCAATTCTAGTAACACAATTCTATGAATCTCGTAATTTGTCCCTAGGTCAATTTTCAAACAATAAATCCCCGAGTATTTACGGGGATCCGACTACACAATGTATGGCCTATCCTTTAACGAAGACAAAATCCATTTGCGACTTACTCAGCCCTCATGCCGATAAAAAAAGTTAGGCAGCTTCACTTCATTTGAATAATGCTGATGAAAAACATGCGTTGTCGCTGGGGATAGCGGCGGGATCAGCCACGACCAATCACCCGTGACGTCACGACTGACCTTTTGCTCTTTCTCTTCAAAAGACTTAAATTGCTTTGCTGCCGTATGATGATCGACAATTGCTACTCCCTGCTGTTGATAAGAATGCAGCACAGCCACATTTAATTCAACAAGGGCTCTATCTTTCCAAAGAGAGGCATCACGCCGAGTATCCAGACCCATGACAGACGCTACGCGCGGCAGCATGTCATATCTCGCTTGATCTGCAAAGTTACGCGCCCCGATTTCAGTGCCCATGTACCAACCATTGAATGGCGCAGCGGGGTAGTGAATCCCTCCAATTTCGAGGTACATATTCGACACGATCGGTACGGCATACCATTTGAGATGCAAATCATCGAACGCTACTATATCCGGATGTGTAATATCCACTTCAAGGACGAGCTCGGTAGGAATCTCGAACAACTTCGGTTTCCGATCTCCCATTTGAACAACAAGCGGCAGCACGTCATAAGGCGTCCCAGCCCCCTGCCATCCAAGCGATTGGCAAAACGCAGTTATTTGAATAGAAGCTGGGTCACCGAGAATCCCACTGTCAGTTTCATAACCCGCGTAACGGATCAATTGGTCATTATGAATAAAGGCTCCCTGAGCCGAATTATGCGTAGGTGGGAAAATCGTAATCACTGGACGGATTTTGCCGCCATTGGTTGCCGTTTCTATATGACGCAAAAGTGCCTCAGCCATCTGTTCTTCGGTTTCTATATAACGAGCATCGTGTACAGTCAGTGTTTCCCAGAACAATCGCCCAATACAACGGTTGCTGTTGCGCCATGCCATTTTGGCTCCATGCTCGAGCTCTTGAAGGGTATGTTCGTAGTAACCTTTATACCTAATGGCTTCGGTAATTTCAGCAAGACGAGCCTCGATTTTGCCCGAGCTTTGGCCTAGTTCAGTATAACATTCCTGGATAAAAGGGATAGCCTTCTCTAGTAATTGATCCTGCACTTTCATAGATGTTGCTCCAATCCGATAAAGGGGAGCCCCACAAGCATCTGACACCTGCAAGCTCTCCCTATGTTGATTTACAATTGCGTACTAAACTGATCAGGAATGTATACGATTTGAGACTTTGCTACTATAGTTAACTCGCCTTTTTCCTCGGAAAAGTGAACTGAATCATCGCCTACATAAAACCATAATTTCTTTGTAGGCTCATTTTCAAATTCCTGAAATAGGAAAACGTTGAGTTCCTCTTTCCATTTCAAAAGCTCAGCAATATCTTCCTTCTTCTCTATCTGCACGGTAAATATCCATTGGTCTCCAACCTGCTCACATGTGTAGGGGATCGGATGTTTACCTGTATCTACGAACGCTCGACCACCCACTGCATGTTTAATTAAAAAGACTTCCTTCATCCGCGTAGCCCTCCTTCATCATTCATTATGGCAGATCGATTAGCATGAAATGTGTATCTTCTATCGCACGTATAGCAACCGTCTGTTCAGCTTCCATACGAGCGCTATCCTTCGTTTCCAGCACGGCATCATTGGCAGATAACTTCCCGCTTATAAGCATTAGAAAAATGCGTCGATTCTCTCCTTGTTTAAACACAAGCTCTTTGCCCGCTTCCAGCTTGCTGAGGTAAATGCTCATATCCTGGTGTATCTTGGCAGCATGCTCGCCCCCCTCGGGCGTAACAACCGGCAGCAGCGAGTTTTTCATGGCTTCAGGCTCATAGGTAACATTCTCAAAGGACGGCTCCGTGCCCCGCTTAGAAGGCATGAACCAAAGCTGAAATAGACTCATCGGTTCCGTATCCGACGCATTATACTCGGCATGAATAACGCCGCTTCCAGCTGACATCCGCTGCACGCCATTCACACCCGTTACCGCAACATGCCCCAAACTATCTTCGTGTTTAATTGCTCCGCTGAGAACGATGCTGACAATCTCCATGTCGCTATGGGGATGTGGACCGAAGCCCCGACCAGCCGCAATGTCATCGTCATTACAAACACGCATAACCCCGAAACCTACATTATCCTCATCAAAATAATCGCCGAACGAGAAATTCTTATGGCTCTTCAGCCAGCCCAGATCGGTTGTATTACGCGTATGCGCAGGGAAAACTTGAATCACAGCAATCGCCTCCTTCTTTAATACGTATAGCTTATCATATATGGACTACCGACTTCCATGTCGGAACGGTGGCGGAAAGATCTCCCAAATGCCAAAAAACCTCTACTCTCACAAACATGAGGTAGAGGCTTATAGCATGGTTTAACCGTTCTAGGCACCTAATACGGAGCCAACAAAATCCGGTGTGCCATCCGAAACTTTTTAGTAGACACAAACTAAGGAACGACCTTTATAATAAATATATAAATTCAAGGTCGAGGTGTGGCAAGGGAAACCAACGGGAAAGTTATGATGAGGAATTTAAACGTAAAACAGTTGAACACATGGAAACGGAGAATAAGAGACCAACAGAGATAGCCAGAGAACTAAATATCCTTAAAAGTACCTTAAGTCGTTGGATTAAACAGTATGGAAGTGATGCTGTGGAGTCACAAACCCAAGTGTTTGTCGACTATGAACGATTGAAGAAGCTGGAACAACTTAACCTTGAGTTACTAGAGGAAAATGAAATTTTAAAAAAGGCGAAGCACTTCTTCACAAAAGACCCTCGCTGATTTATACGTTTGTTTTTAAACACCGCTTCCAGTACCGGGTCGAGAAGAAGATGTGCTCCGTATTACACGTATCAAGAAGCTGATATTACAAATGGCTCACACGTAAGCCTAGACCTCGTGAGAAACGCCGAATTATGCTTGAAAAACGAGTTCAGTATCATTTTAAGAAATCCAAACAGCTTTATGGTAGCCCAAGGATCACGGAAGAGTTGCTCAAAGAAGGCCACATAGTGTCTTCTAAAACAGTTAGGCGTCTCATGAAGAAACTAGACTTAAAGTCGCGCACCGTACGGAAATACAAGGCCACCACGAATAGCATTAGTGAACGAGACAACTCATAATTTTGAGCTGATTCATAATGAAAACTTAGGATCTTAATGCAACGGTTGTTCCTTAGAAGTGTGACTACTTTATTCCAGAAGTGCCTCTCCATACTTTCGGGGAACTTCGATGCGTGTCTGCGGGAATAACGTTGAATTGGTGTTCTCGCGGAACGTCGATGCGTTATTTGCGGTCATTTCGTCGTTTTTCAGGCTTTCGCGGAACGTCGTTCCGCTATTTCCTTGTTTTGCCCTCTAATCGCACGGTTTTCCAACAAATAGCGCTCCTACGTTCCGCGGCATGCCCATTTTAGCGCTATTTTCTTCAAATAGCGGCGCGTCATTCCGCGACGGATGCAGTCTCATCGATTTCTCCGTTTCGGAATCCACGATAACAAATAAAGGGTGAGATTCCCTCACCCCAAACTAAAATAGTGGGCCTCCGCCCACCCTAAACCAAAAAAGGGGGCATCCACCCCCCTTTTTCTATTCCTGCTCCTCTATCTGCATCCACTGCTCATAGAGCCTATCCAACATCTCCTGCGCCGCTTCTCTTTCCGCCCACAGTTGGCTAAGTTCATCTGCCGCCAGATTCTCTAGCCGCTGGTCCAGATTGTTCAACTGCGCTTCGCCATCCGCAATCTGTTTCTCTAGCTTCTCCCGTGTGAACACGGATGAGCTTTTAGACTTCCCTCGTTGCGCCGCATTGGCAGTATTTTTAGCCGTAGCACTCGCTGAATCACTTAGCGCAGCACTCCTAGAAGCTCTTGGCGAAGCACTCTCAGCATTTCTTGCCGTTGCACTTGTACTTGCACTTGCACTTGCACTTGCACTTGTTTTTGCACTTGTACTTGCATTTGCATTTACAGCATCCCTAGCCCCAGCATTCGCACCAGCCGATTTTCTCGCACCAACAGCAGCCGACTCACGAATTCGATTTTCACGCAATTGAGCACTCTTCTCTTTATAGTCATCAAAGTTGCCCAAGTAAACGGTAATTTGCCCTTGATCCAGCTCCCATATTTTCCGCGACAGCCGATTCATAAAATAACGATCATGCGTCACCGCCAGCACGGTTCCCGGAAACTCCTCAAGCGCCTCTTCCAACGCTTCCCTTGAAGCAATATCCATATGATTCGTGGGCTCATCAAGAATAAGTAAATTAGGCTTACGCAGCACAAGCAGTGCTAGTCGCAATCTAGTCCACTCGCCTCCCGAGAGAGAACTAACCGACTTGAATACATCTGCTCCATAAAATAAATAAGCAGCAAGCCGGCCCCTAGCCTCTCCTTCTTCCAGCTTCGCTTCCTCACAGAAGTAAGTCAGCACCGATTTCTTATGGTCCTCGGGATACTCTTGTTGAGCCAGATAACCAATATCGACTCGTGCTCCAATCTCGAGTTCCCCTTGGTCAGGCTGCTCTTCACCCAGAATCATTCTAAGCAGCGTTGTTTTGCCCGAACCATTAGACCCGACGAGCATTACTTTCTCGCCATACTCCAGCAAGCCGCTTGCCCGCTTCAGCAGCACTTTATCCCCATACTGCTTATTCACGTCATCGAAGCGAATCACTCTCCGACCTGAGCGGTCGTCCAGCTTCAACCCGAATTCCGCTGCCTTCGGATCAAGAACAGGTCGTTTGAGCTTCTCCATCCGATCCAGCGCTCTCTGCATAGAAGCCGCCCGGCGGAAAAATTTCTCGTTCCCTCCTATTCGGCCCCACTCCGTCAGTTGTTTGATCGTCTCTTTCATCTTTTTGATGACCTTCTGCTGCTCCTGATAATCAGCAAACTGCTGTAGCAGTCTGATTTCCTTCTCCTTCACATATCCCGAATATGAAGTCAGATAGGTCGTAGACTCGCCATCTTCCAACTCAACGATCTTCGTAACTACCCGATCCAGAAAGTAGCGGTCATGAGAAACAATGAAACACGCACCATCATAATGGGTGAGATATTCCTCCAACCACTCCACGCCGAACAAATCCAGATGATTCGTTGGCTCATCCAGCAGCAGCAAGTCAGGTTTGCCGATCAGCTGGGATGCGAGCGCAATCTTCGTATTTTCCCCTCCGGACAGCGAGGCAAAACTCCGCTCGTAAAACTCCCGTGCAATGCGTAGTCCGTTCGCTACCTGGTCGATTCTTGCATCCAGCTCGTAGCCGCCTTCCCGTTCAAAACGTTCTTGCAGCTGAGCGTACCGCTTAAGCAGCTGATCTAGCAGCTTCTCATCGCTCATGACGTCTGGGCTCGACATTCGCTGCTCCAGCTCGGTCATGTTGGCGCGGCATTCAAGTAGCTCTTGCAAACTCGCGGCCAGCACATCATACACCGTACCGCTTTCCCACTCCGTTGGGATTTGTGCTAAATAACCGATCCGCGTATCTTTTCGTACCGTTAATTGCCCTTCATCGGGCTTCTCCATTTTGGATATAAGGCGCAGCAGAGTCGATTTACCGCTGCCATTGCGTCCCACAAGTCCTATTCTTTCTCCCTGATGAATTTCAAAAGTAACATCCTCAAGAACCAGCTGCGCACCATGGTATTTCTTTATATTTTGACCGTTAATCATTAACATAATGAAGGATCCTCCTAGTTTATGAAAGACCCTATCCATCGCAACCTACGTACAAAAAAAGGCCGCAGGAAAATCCCTACGACCTTTCGGATTGATCCGTTTGAGGGTTAAGGTAGGTGTCTTTTCGTGAGTTGTAATTCCGTATGAGCATAAATGGACAGACTTCTCGCGTCTTTGACTGCTGCATGAACGATGCCAGCCATCGCAATGGGTAACTGGCTCACACGGTTGTTCACGAACTCTCGATTCATCCTACCTTCACCTCCTTCTTCTTCATTATTTCAAAATAATACCATAACCAACGGTCAATTCGCAACCAGAAACTACCCTTATTTTGTTCATATCTGCCCAAATATTATTCTAATCTAAGCTAATTTTGTTCTTGTCCGCCCTATCCCTAATATTCACTGCGCATCTTATCCGTAACTTCAAGATAGAGAACTTGGAGAAATTTCTTAATATTGACCTTGCCCTTCTCCGGCTTCCAGTTCTCATCGATTTCTTTCATCTTCATACGCACATCCTGAAATTCAAAATAAAGAGGCGCATAATGTTCAAATTTCGGATTGCTATAATCCGTTAAACCGATACTGGCAATATGGGTTAATGCAGCCATGACCGTACGGCGAATCCGTTGTTCGACGGCTTTGCCTTCTTTTTCAACATCCGCTTCCTTCACCTTGTGGCATCTAGAAACGGTTTCATAAAGCTCCTTGAGCGGCGGAATTCCTTCCGCTTTATGATGTCGTGTGAGATTTTCCATAATGTCCATCAAGTCGCGACTGCCGGTGTCGCCTACGATCCCCATATCCATGAGAATGGGCTGCATAATTTCGCGGACGCTGCGTTTTTTACGAGTACTCTCAGGGCCTGTGTGCAGTAAACTTAGCTTGGTTAAAGATTCTTTAATCTCCTGCAAGGAGCGGCTAATGTTCCACTGCTCGTTAACCTTGGACAGCACCGCTTCCACTTCAATTTTATTAATTGGTTTTTGAATATAGAATTCAACACCAGCTTGATAGGCCTTGCCAATCATTTCTTTATTTTCAATTTGCGAAATCATCACGTATTTCCCTTGATAACCTTGCTCCTTCAATCGAATAATCGTCTCAATGCCATCCTGATCCGGCATTAATAAATCAATGACCACAACATCCGGTGTGGTTTCCAGAAGGACCTTCTCCCCTTCGCTCCCACTGCCAGCCGTACCAACGACTTCGCCTAAACCGCCTTTTTCAATGATCTTTTGCAGCATCCGTCTACTTACCGCATCATCGTCAACAATTCCGAATGACAGCATGATCTCTACGCTCCTTTTTTCAACGTATCGGTCAATATAGTAATCACAAAAGTGGTCTGAAAACCCGGCTCGTCTGAGCGTAAATGAATGTCTCCACCTAAAGAATGAACAATATCTCGAACATGAGAAAGTCCAATCCCGGTCGCGGCAAAGCCCTCCTGATTGAATTTGGTCGTAAAACCAGGTGCAAAAATCATATCTCTATCCTGCTCAGAAATGCCAACACCGTTGTCAGCTACGATTATGACGGTCTCGGCACCTTGCTCATAAGCACTCACGAGTATCGATCCTTGATCTTCAATCGCTTCTACGGCATTAGACACGAGATTATTGATTACTGTTAAAAGGGGGAGGTATTGATCCGAACAATAGTCCGTTTGAATGTCGCTTTTGAATTGAATCTTTTTGCCAAGCATCGCACTATAACCCAAGTTGGATTTAATAGCGAACTCCACGACTTCGCCCAGCCTCATATCGGAAGCGAAGTCACGATCGAACAGCTTCAACAACCCGGCTAGGATGCGTTGCGAATCTTTTTTGACCTCATGAATTTGCTGGGTAATTTCCAAAATGGTACGAGAGTAGCTTTTCAACCCCGCGCCATTGATTTTTTCATATAAATTGTGGCTCTTGGCTGTTATTTGCTCAATCGTATCCATCGACTTCCGCAAGTAAAATACTTCGCCATATAAACCACTATTCGTATTTAACATCTGCTCCATACGCTTCTGCTGCTCATTATGCAGGACTCGCATCTGATTAATGGTCACACTGTTGTAGATACCAACGACGAAGTAGCTCCGCACGACAGCGGTAACTGTGATATACACTAATTGCTCTGAAAACATATTCGTTGAATGGAAAATCAAGCTGCGCGCCAACAATTCAATCTCATTGGACATAAGATCAATAACCGATAAGAACAACCCCAGAACAAAAGGGTGGAATTGGTCCCAATTCCGTTTAATGAAGCTCATGGCAATCGCAAAGGTCATATAATAAAAAGCGGCTGATAAATGCGTTTGCGCGCTCGCACTGAAAGACATGGCTCCTTGTAATAGGATACCGTCCTCCAAAGTCCGAAATAGCAGGACTGTGATTCCGGTAATGATACCTGTATAGACATAAGGCAGATGCTTCATCAAAAGCAAACTGAGTAGAAAGGCACTGCTGCCAAGTCCAATCCGAAACATTTCGCCACTGAAAGGTGTGATCTTAAACTCTCCGGCTATGGCCGTCACGATTGCGACGAGAATCATTTGCAGCCCTTCGTTCTTTAAGCGTCCCAGCCTTTCACCCCCTATAAGATATCCCATATCTGTTTGCCAATAAGGATTATACAAACGGTAAGAAATAGCGGTCGAACGTACGCTGAACCTTTGCGGATCGCCATGCGTGAGCCCAGCAAAGATCCACAAACCATGGCTATTCCCATCGGGATGCCAATCCCATAATTAATGGATCCTAGAACCATGAAAGTAGCCAAGCTAGCCACGTTGCTCCCGAAATTTAGTACCTTGGAATTACCAGCTGCTTTGACGAAATCGAATCCTAACATCAGAAAAACGAAAATAAGAAAGGAACCGGTCCCCGGTCCGAAGAAACCATCATAAAAGCCCAAACCGAATGCTGCGAAGCCCATTAACATCGCTGTTTTCGTTGAGAATTGGCGGAAGGTAGAAAGATCCCCCCAATTTTTACGGAAAATCGTGTAGATGGTGATCAATATAAGCATAACGACAACCAACGGCTTTAAGAAATCAGATGGAATTTGCCGCAGCACCATCGTTCCGCATACAGCTCCTAAGAGAGACAAAAAGAACAAACCGCGTACGGCTTTCAGATCGACATTTCCGGACCGCATGAAAGAAATCGTGCTCGTCAGAGAAGACATGGTGCCCGCCAATTTGTTTGTTCCAAGTGCGATAGCCGGGGGTAACCCCGTTGCCAGCAGAACCGGAAGAGCGATCAGCCCCCCTCCACCAACGACAGAATCTACATAAGCCGCTACAAAACCACCGATGATGATGAATATCATCATTTCCCAACTTACATGTAACATGATGCCAAGACTCCTTCTGGATGTTATATTCCTCTTTATACCAATCTTGATTCCATCCTGCGGGCTGCTAATGATAGCGCATAATTCACAGCGAAATACAGAATAGCCACTAAAAATAGAATAGGAATGGTATAACTGTAGTTTTGTCCAATTACTATTTTCGCATGGTGCATCAGTTCAGGCAAGGAAATAACAATCGCCAGAGACGTATCTTTTAACAGGGATATAAATTGACTCACGAGTGGCGGCATCATTCGGCGCAGCCCCTGAGGTAAAACAATATGCCAAAGTGTTTGCACATAGCCTAGTCCTGAAGATCTAGCGGCTTCAATCTGCCCTTTATCGATGGAATTCAGGCCGCTTCGCACAATCTCCGCAATCATCGCGCCTTCAAATAACGTCAATGCCAAGATCGTTGCATTCATGGGTCCGAGTTTAATTCCGATATCCGGTAAGGCAAACCTTGCGAAAAATATGATTAACAGCAGCGGTAAATTGCGAATGAGCTCGACTGCTATGGCCAGAATCGGTGAAACAACCGGCAGCTTCGTATACCGGATTGTACCGACAACACATCCCACAATAAAGCTCAATACAATAGAGATCGCAGCGACTTTAAGCGTCATATAGAAACCTTCAAATACAAACCTTACATTATCAGCCGAGAAAGCATGCATGATATCCATTCGTTCACCTCCCCCTAAAGTCAGTCCGTACGAGCTAATTTACGTTCAAGGCGCAAGGCCACGTAACTTAGCGGCAGCGTGAGTATCAAATAAAGCACAGCAACGAAGATATAGGTATCGAACGTAGCATAGGTCTCACTTGCGACCTGATCCCCGAAATACATGAGATCAAAGCCTGCGAATACGCCAAGTACGGAAGAGTTCTTAACGAGGTTAATAAATTGGTTGCTAAGCGGTGGTATGACAATTTTGATTGCTTGCGGAAGGACGATATGCCACATAGTTTGGAAATAGGTCAGTCCCGAGGATTGTGCTGCCTCAGATTGGCCTTTGGGCACCGACATAATACCGGCACGGATCGCTTCTGCGATAAAAGATGCCGTGTACACCGTAAGGCCTAAGGTCCCGCATACAAATCCGCTAAGGGTAATACCCATGGACGGCAGGCCATAGAAAAACACGAATACAACAAGCAAGAGCGGTATGTTTCGAATAAACTCTACATAGGCAGTCCCAATCCATTGCAGCGGTTTCACCGATCCAATACGAAAAATGGCAATGATCGTACCCAGCACAAAACTGCCAATTAACGCAATAACGCTGGCAATGATCGTGTTGAAGAAGCCCTTCATGTAGATATCAAAATAATCGGTAAAAATCGAGAAATCCGGCATGCGCTCCCCCCTCATAGACAGAAGATGGGCAGCAGCTGCCACCCATCTCTTCTTTTATTCTTGTTACTCTTATTTGGTTGGCGCTTTGCCAATCCATTTCTCGTAGATTTTCGCGTATTGACCGCTTGACTCCAGCTTCTTCAGTCCATCATTCACCGCGGCTTGAAGCGTTGTTTCACCTTTTTTAATCGCGATACCATAAGGCTCATCCGTGAACGGTTCACCAACCACTTCGAAGTTCTTATCTTGTTCCATCATGCCATAGAGGATGGCATTATCTGTGGTCAACGTATCCCCTTGACCCGCTTTCAGGGCGCTGAAAGCATCTTGGTAATTATCAAACTCAAGTATGGTGGCATCGGGGGATTTCGCTTTAATATTCGCAACGGAAGTAGCGCCTTTCACTGCCAATACCTTCGTTCCCTTTTTAACATCCGCTACACTCTTAATAGGGCTGCCTTTCTTAACAAGCAAAGACTGTCCGGCTTTAAAATAAACATTAGAAAACTCAACTTGTTTCTTCCGCTCTTCGGTAATCGTCATCGTCGCGACAATCATATCAATCTCTTTGTTGTCGAGCATCGGAATGCGCGTCTTGGACGTTACTTCTTTTAACTCAATTTTCTTCTCATCGCCCAGGATTTCTTTCGCTAATGCTTTCGCAATGTCGATGTCGAAGCCTTCAACTTCGCCGCCAGTCGGGTTTTTCAAACCGAATAGCTTAGTATCAAATTTCACACCAACGACAACTTTACCTCTGCTTTTGATCTCATCCAGAACGGACGCTCCACCTGCTGGCTTCGCAGTGCTTGGAGCGCTGCTTGCTGCCGGAGAGTTAGCCGGAGTGCTTGATGCGCCTCCTTTTGTGCCGTTAGAGGCACACCCTGCCAATGCGAATATCGCAACTAACATAAACATGAAATTCCACTTTTTTGACATCATGGTTTTGTTCATCTCCTTATTAATGGTTAAGTACTCGATTCAGAAACAATTTCGCTCTTTCTTCACGAGGGTTGACGAAGAATTCCTCGGGAGGTGACTCTTCTACAATCTGACCTTTGTCCATAAAAACAACGCGATCGGCTACTTCACGGGCAAAGCCCATCTCGTGCGTAACCACAACCATCGTCATCCCTTCGTTTGCAAGCGCCTTCATAACATCAAGGACCTCTCCAACCATTTCCGGATCCAAGGCTGATGTGGGCTCATCAAACAACATAATCTTCGGCTTCATCGCCAGTCCCCTCGCAATGGCCACACGCTGCTGCTGTCCACCTGATAACTGTGAAGGAAAACTGTACGCCTTATCTTGAATACCAACCTTATCCAGAAAATACATCGCAATCTCGTCGGCTTCTTTCTTAGCCATACCATGCACCTTCATCGGAGCAAGCGTAATGTTATCGATCACTTTCTTATGCGGATATAGATTGAAATGCTGGAATACCATACCGATATCTCGGCGCAGCTTGTTCATATCCATCTTCTTATCGCTGACCTTATACTCATTCACGATAAGCTCACCGCTTGTGATGGTTTCCAGCCGATTGATACACCTTAGCAGCGTACTCTTGCCTGAACCTGACGGACCTACAACGACAACGACTTCACCCTGCTTAATCTGAAGATTAATTCCTTTGAGCACATGAAAATCGCCGTAATGCTTCTCTACTTGACGAAATGAGATCAATGGAACCCCCCCTTCGAAGAATCATTATTGATGTAAACTATTTGTTATGTAAATTAACACATTTAAAGGATAAGGAAAAAACTATGGAATCTTATGCAATCCGACATTTCGTTAGAAAAAAATGATGACAGCAAGATTACGAACCTTGTGTCCGATCTGCTTGGCATACTATAATATAACCCAGATAGATACCAACATTGATTGGCCCGGAGGTTCTAAATAAATGGCGGGTAAACCCAAACGATCAACCTTCCGAACCCGACTGGAAGATATGGTCACGACATTACAGAGCGACATCGTAACCGGAAAACTTCAGCCCGGTGACTTTTTACCTTCTGAATTAACACTTGCAGAACAATTTCAGCTTAGCAAAAACTCAGTTCGCAAAGGACTGGAAGCACTACTCGATCAGGAAATGATCGAAAAAGCGCCGCGAATCGGGACGCGCGTTGTTGGAACGGGTCGGAACGAAAAGCTTACCCTAAAATTCGGTTATTATCCTACTCTCGCCCTTGAAGCTAATTTATTGGAACTGGTCGAAAAGTTTCAACAGCAGCATCCGTATATTGCCGTCCAAATGATTCCTCTTTCGAATTCGTACTTTTCTCAGAACGCGAAAGAAGCCATGGAGAGAGACTCGCTCGACCTTATCACTTTAAATACTCAAAACTACGAAACGGTTACTGAAACTGGAGCAGTCTCGGATATCCTAGAGCCGCTCGAACGAAAGAATGGCACTTATACCTTTCTATCGGGACCGTTCACCAAAGACAGTCATTTGTACGTGCAGCCGTTTATATTTTCACCGATCGTCTTGTGTTACAATCGCGATCATTTCAAGGAAGCCGCATTGCCTGAGCCGGATAGCAGTTGGCGTTGGAACGATGTACAGACAGCAGCACTGGCCTTAACGCAAAAGCATGACCGCATCGGCATCTTGTTTCACCTGCAATCCATCAATCGATGGCCGCTCTTTTTGCTGCAAAACAAGGTCGTTTTTGAACGAGATCAGCACGGTAAGCTGATTTTCAACAATGAAAATTTTCGAAAAGCCATGCAAACAAGCCTTGGGCTGTTTGAAGGAATGAACCCAGACAGCGTCTATATGTCGGAGAATGACTCTGATGCCGAACGATTTTTCTTGCAGCAAAAAACATCCATGATTGTGACCAGCTATTACAGCTTGAACCATTTGCGTAATGCTGATTTCGCGTATGACATCGCACCGCTTCCCTATTCGTTGGAAGCGAAGACTCAGCTCTTAATCATTGGTCTTGCGGTTATTAAGTCGAGCAAGCACAAGGAAGCAGCCCAAACTATGCTCGATTTTCTCGTTTCGAACGAAGCGCAGCTGCATATTCGCAAAACCACCCTTACCATTCCTAGTGTCAAAACGGCAGCTGAGTGGATCGGGGAAGAGACGTTGGCGCGTCCTTCCAGGTTCTTCATGTACCGAGACATCATCCCGACATTTAGTTTCTACACCGACATGAATGTTACTTTCCATGAACTGGAAACCATGCGTCACATTCTCAAGCTGTACTGGGCACGGCTCGACGACTTCGAGACGGTTTGTCGAAGGCTACAAGACGCATACTAGGATAGACAATAATGTGAGAAGAGATGGTGCCGGACGAGAAAAACGGCTTACGCCGTCCTCGGATGAGAGCTCGAGTTAGGCCCAAGATGCATATGTTGAAACATTTGCTTACTTATCTGTGTAATGTTGTACGTTGTACAACAATAGGTAAGCTAATCCACGTTTTCCACGTGAATGTTGCAGAACATGCAACAATTTCAGCTAAAAGTAGCTCAATAGCATGAAAAAGGGCTAAATTGTTGCAGAACATACAACATTCTTAGCTTAACCAGAGGAATTCAAGGAAATTGTTGTACGCTGTACAACTTTCCTTCCTAACTCCTCATTTCTCCCAATAACCAATAGGGGATAAGCCTCGGCTTTCCTCATAGCCTAAACATATAATTTCTTATCTATCGAGAAAAAAAATCGGGTAGAGGAGCAAACGCTCCCCTACCCGATTTTTTAATTTTCGAACGGCCTACGAAGTGGCAAGAACCCACCTTCGGCAGCTATCGTAAGACTATATTCACAGCTGAAATAGTATAGTTGGATTTGTTGCGATGTTATTTACACTTTCCTTGCGAGTTGCTCCATATGTCACGCTAAAGGTATAGGAACCAGATAGTAATTCCTTGTTAATCTCTCCGCTGGTTGTATTTCCGAAAGGCCGCCAGCTTCCTGCATAATAGCTTACCATGCCGCCATTGATTGGATTCCCTTGGCTATCCTTCAGCTGTACCTTAACGTTGATCGTCTGGTAGACAACCACAGGATCAGCTCCAATATTTTGCACTTTTTCGTTGTG
>NZ_WHOA01000060.1 GCF_013141715.1 Paenibacillus phytorum
AGCGCTGAGCAAACGGGAACGACCGTCGTATTGTCGGAAGAAGGCGTGCATAAGCTTGTATATTGGAGCGTAGACAAAGCAGGCAACGTGGAACAAGCGCATACGGTATCCGTTAGCATCGACAAGACAGCTCCGTCGATTGCAGTGTCCGTACCGGGAGATAACAGTATTTATAAAAATTCCATGGATTTGACGCCTCAGATTGCATGGACGGATAACTTGTCGGGTGTGGACAGCAGCAAGACGACGGTGACGATGGATACGTATTCTTACCAAATCGGAACGGCGATCCCGCTCTATAAGTTGCCGCTCGGTCAGCATACCCTTATTGTTACCTCCAGCGACATGGCCGGCAATGTGGGAAGCAAGACCGTTCACTTCCAGACGGTGGCCAGCATTGATTCCTTGAAGGCGCTGGTAACACGCTTTGCCGATGCCAAATGGATCGACAATGCGGGAATTGCCAACAGCCTGCAGGCCAAATTGGCGAACAACAATTTGAAGAGCTTTGTGAACGAGGTAGAGGCGCAAAGCGGGAAACACATTTCAAGCGAAGCGGCAACCTATTTGCTGCGAGACGCTCAATATTTATTGACACAAAAGTAGAACATTATTTGATCACATTTGGATGAATCGGTAATGAAACGGGGGGAGATCAATT
>NZ_WHOA01000061.1 GCF_013141715.1 Paenibacillus phytorum
AGCTCCTCTTTTTGCTCATTCAAGTAACAGGCAGTTTACCTCGTAATACTTCGACCATGTTCAGATAGTTAAAATGAGATTAGTATGGAAGTAGGACTAAATGAACTACTATGAGAAGGTGAGGTAATCTTCATGGATGAAAAAGAGTCTCGGCTAATTCAATGGAAGTATTGGGCTCAATGTTCTATAAAAATATTAGATGAATATAGCCCATATATTAAGTTGTCAAATGAAAATTACATATCTAATTCCAATCATGCTTTGATTTTATCCAATCCTAAAGGATTTTACCTTTTTGGTGTATTAGATGAAATATCAAAAATTGGTACGTCAATGTTTAGATGGATTGAATTTATCTCTGGGGAAGAAATTATTGACCCTAAATCATACCCTGCAAGAAGTGTTATTCAAGCTGTATTTGATGAACAACAGATGTGGGGGCGTAAATTGCTTGAAGCGATAGTTGATTTGATTTTGTTTAAGAGAACTAATGAGGAATCTTACTACAAGCATTACTTATTACTAAAAGAACTATGGGATTCTATAGATTCTTATAAAGATTGGAAGGAGTTTTTTGATAAATCGTCCAATAAACTTGATTTTCAAAAAAAATTATTGGTTCAAACAATTAGCAACCACGAGTCATCAATTGAGTTAAACAATTGTTGGTACTTAAATAAAAGAGAAAATATATTGAGAACTTCTGATTCCAAATCAAATAAGAAATCCTTCAGACAGAAATTAATCAAAGCATTACCAGATACAAATTCACGGGAAAAACTCATTATCGGATTAACCTATAAAGGCTATTCTGAGTTTAGTGAATCTATCCACTTTAACCCTGACAGAAATAAATGGTTTCCCAACAAAGAACAAATTGAGTTAAACATGTCAAGAATTTGGCTGACAATACTTTGTATTATTGATAGACTACAAAAATTAACTGGAATACAACCCAAAGGGTTTAATAATGAAATGAACGAACTATTATCCCATCCAACAAATATTGATGAACTATTATGTCAATTAACAGGAGATTTCTTTCAGAAGAGCGATATTGTTATTCTCGACAATAATGAATTGTGCATAATTGAGGATGTATCGACTAGTAAATATGGTTACAAAATGTATAAATTAGCCTACCTTCAAAGAAAAGAAAGACCTGAATTTTATGATGAATGGTTACCAGGTAATATGATGCATTTAATTTATAAATTGAGTGATCATAAAAAAGCTCAAGATAAAAACCCAGTAGTTAATGAGTTTTTAAAAGATATATCCGATGAGGATTACATAACCCACTATGCAAATTATTTCGTAAGGAAATGGGAACAAGGTATGAAAGACTATTTTCTTAAACGTGACAAAGCGGCATTGATTAAAGCTTTTAAACAATAATGCAAGAACGGGACACACCCAAGTAGGTTCATCAATGAAGAAATCGAGGCTACCTCAAAAGATCGGCGGCCTCTTAAGCTAACGGTGAACGTTAGCTTCATAAAGACAGTCAAACAAAGCAGGCACCGCGGTGATCTGCTTTGTTCATTGAGGTAAAGGGCAGTTTGGTGGTGGAAAGGCATACAGAAAAAGGAATTGCTTTTCCCAACTAACGGTACAGGTCCTTTAAATGGGGCGGTAACTTGTGATCCTCGACGTGCTTGTAGCTAACGGTCTTTACGTCACCGTTCAAACTGACAAGAAATTTAATCTCGTCGACACCTACGGAAACATGAGCACCGACAAATGGCACGACTACGACGGTTACGGAGTAAGTTGTTTTGTTCGTTGAAGCTGCTTCACACGTTACTTGCGTTCCATAAAACGGTGCGTAAGTCGGCGGATGCACAAGTATCTTCTCATAATATCTTTTTACTTCGTCCTGTATTTGCGGACTTAGCAGTCTTGCAATAACTGCATTACATACAGCTTCGTCTTCGTTTGGTATTGCCGATACAGTGGTAGGTTGACTGAATAACAGTATACAGGCGGCAAAGATGAATTTTAACATTAGCCCTCCACGGAAAGTTTTGAGGTTATTCTTCCCATTTGTCATTCGAAAATTACTAAAAAAGTGGGTGGGGGGTATTGA
>NZ_WHOA01000062.1 GCF_013141715.1 Paenibacillus phytorum
AGCTCCTTTTTTTATTCATTCAAGTAACGGGCAGGTTAATGCAAATGTTATGAAGTATTTTATTCAATACCCTTGACTTCGAGTATACTCTAACAAATACAATAATGATTATCAGTCAATTAAAGGTGGCCGACCACAAATGTACTCAATTAGCGATATATCCAAATTAATGGGCATTACAGCATATACTCTCCGTTACTACGAAAAAATAGGTCTTCTTCCTAACCCAAAACGTCTGGATGGGAAACAATACGGGATTAGGCGATATGATGATCAAGATCTTCGATTTATCAAATTTATTCATGGATTGAAGCAAACGGGGATGAAGCTAAAAGACATAGCAACGTTTGTGGAAGAGGGATGTTATGTGACGCAAGAGGAACCAGAGATTGAAGTGAAGGTGATATTTCACAAAAGGATTGATATTTTGAATAAGCATATAGAGAAACTGGAACAACAACTAACGCAATTGGAAGTCGTGAAGGTCTCCGCACAGGATAAAAGGAATTTTTACTACAATATGTTGAAAGAACACGGAAACGAGGAGAAGAAACTGAAGTAATCGTTTAACTCAGCCAGGTCATTAGTTAACTACCCTAATCAAGGAGGCTATACAATAAATGGATAAGACAATACATGTCGGTGTAATCGGGGGATCGGTTAACAACCAATGGGCCAGTTCAACTCACATTCCTGCATTACAACGGCTTCCGAAATTTAAAATTACGGCAATCGGTACGACCCGGATGGAAAGTGCGGAGAAAAGTGCCTCCCAATTCGGAGTTCCACATGCATTTGCGGATTCAAACGAACTAGCCCACAACCCGGATGTGGATATGGTTATTGCGAGTGTGAAGGTTCCTTGTCATTACGATGCGGTCATGGCCACACTCAATGCCGGTAAGCATGTATATTGTGAATGGCCTTTGGGCTTAAACACTTCTCAAGCCATTGAGATGAATAATTTAGCTACAGCCAAAAAGGTTCATCATGCGGTTGGTTTGCAAGCCCGACAATCTCCTGAAGTTAACTTTGTGAAAGACCTGGTGGCTGAGGGATATATCGGCAAAGTGCTGTCGTGTCATATGAAAGTCTTTACAACTGCAAAGGGCGGCACAACGAATGAAGCCTCTAAATATTTATTGAACCATTCCAATGGTGCAAACTTATTGACGATTAATGCAGGGCATGCCATAGATGCACTGTGTTATGCTGTTGGCGATTTTAAAGAGTTATCGGCTACGATAGCTAATCAAATTAAACAAGCAAAAGTGCAGGAAGCCGGTGAAATCATTGAGAAGACGACTGCAGATCAAATCTTAATTAATGGAACATTAAAAAGCGGAGCAACCGTCTCTATACATGTACAAGGGGGCATATCCTATCGAACAGGAGTCTCGTTAGAAATCTATGGTACGGAGGGCGTAATTGTACTGTCCAATGAAAGTACTCATGCACAGCTTCAATGGGGGGATTTGAAAGTTGAAGGAATGCATCTTGCCAATCGGGAGAACTCGTCTTCACTCGCTGAATTAACCATTCCGGATCATTACCATTGGGTGCCTGATACGATCCCTGGCGGACCTGTCTTCAATGTTGCACAAGCTCTCGAGAAATTTGCAAAGGATATTATGGAGGGAACCCGACGTATTCCTAATTTTGACGATGCGGTAAAACTTCATATACTCCTTGATCTCATACAAAAAGCAGCCGATACTGGTGAACGTCAGGTTCTTTAATTAATGATCCGGAAAGTTGCTGTTATTTATAAAACGTCATGATTAATAGAAGGAGTAAATGTGGCTCGAAATAGGTTATTGTGCTAACGAGAAACGATAGTAAAGGAGCTTGCCTCGTGGCAGCTCCTTATTTTGTTCATTCAAGTAACGGGCAGTAATGTGAAGTCGCCTTATATTAAAATAAGGTAAACCCGCTGGAAGATGGAAATAATGGTCTGCTAATCGAGCTAATGGATATCGTTAAAAATGTAGCCTCGCAAGGCAATACTCTTACTGCTGAATTCCTTTCGCGACAAGTTCGGCGTAGAACTTCGCGCCCTCCTGGTTTAGGTGAACGCCGTCTTTGCTGAAGTAATCATCCTTTCCTTGACTTGAAGAATACCAGTCTACAAGTGTAGCATTCTGATAATCCGCAGAGACTTCCTTTAGGGCTGAATTGACTGTATCTTGCCATTTTTTCGGAACACGAGTATTCACAAGTACGATTTGCTGGACTTCACCAAGTGATGTAAGTAATTTTCGTAGTTCTTTGCTGTTAAACGGCCCGTTGGTACCTAGCTCAATAATAACCCGACTGCCAAGTTTCCCATTTGCTTTGAGCTGGTCGACTACTTCTTGAGCTTGTGACATTTGCCTGCCAACCTTGCCATCGATCACGATGCGTGGCAATTTTTTTTCCAAGAAAGGAGCGGCATCAAGAATAACCGAATCGCCAATAGCTGTAACCCCTTTATCGGACTCTTCCTTGGTGATTGGGGTATTCATTATCTGATCTTTAGGAATAGGAACTTTAGGTAATTCAGGTAGTGTATTTATTGATTCTTCATTTGAGTGTAACGAAGTGTCGGATTGATCTTTCATATTTTGAACTGCAGTTTCTGAAGTTGCTTTGACTGAAACGGAAGAATCCACTTTGTTGCTGCAGGATACAGATAAAAATATGAGTGGGCTTAATGTGACAATAATTAACAGTTGACGATATATTAGCTTCGGATTCATGTTCATTTTCCCCCATATTTTTCCTAATAAACCATTGCGTATAGGTTCTTCGATGTATTTCCATGATAATGCGGCAAGAAGAAGACTAGCCACTATTTGAAAAAAAATACGAATAATGCCCGAGGAATTGGTTTCAATAGTAGGACTAGTTAGAATGATGACAGGGTAATGCCAAATATAAAGACTATAGGAGCGAACGCCGATCCAGCGCAAAGGACCATATCCCATGAGCCTTGCAAGGCGGCTTGCCGGATGGACGAGTACTGCGACTACAATCGCGGATATGATAGAGAAAAACATAAGACCGCCATAATACAGATAGTCTCCGTATTCATTGGTTCGCCAAATCATAAGAATGATGATGAATAATCCAATTCCTCCAGCCAAATCCAAGAAATTTCGAGATCTACGAGATATATTTGCAGTTATATTCTGACTTGGCAAGACGATGGCAAGAGCGGCGCCAATAAGCATAGCAAATACTCTGGTGTCAGTGCCGTAGTAGACCCGACTTGGATCCATTCCCGGTACGTAGATCATCGCCATGGCTAGTACCGAAGCAGCCGCACCAACAAGTGTGAGTAAGAAAACTTTGCCTCTTTGAGGTACGATACGCAACAGAATGATGAGAACTAATGGCCATATAAGGTAAAACTGCTCTTCAACTGCCAAAGACCAAAGATGTCCGATAGGAGAAGGAGGGCCAAAACTTTCGAAATACGATACCTTATGGAAAATAAGCCACCAATTATTGAAATAAAGAGCTGCTGAAAGAAAGTCGGCTTTCAATGCGATGAATCGGGATTTGTCGAACAGGATCAACCATATGGCAACAAATGCTAACATTGTGAACATTGCTGGTAGCAATCGACGCGCTCGTCTTATCCAGAATTCTTTTAGATCGAGCCTTCTGTTTCGTTTCCACTGAGTGATGAGTTGATCCGTGATCAGGTAACCGGACAGAACAAAGAAAACCCCGACCCCCAAGAGCCCTCCAGAAGCCCATTTAAAGTTGAAATGATAAGCAATTACTGCCATTACAGAAAGTGCTCTAAGTCCATCTAATCCCGGCATATAACGTTTAATTCCGGAACTATGCTTAACCATACGCTGTCCTCTTTTGTTGTTATGATGAAATGTTCCCATGGTGTCTTTCATTGTCTCAATCCCTCGCCTTAATTTATCTTATTATCGATAAGACGAACGATTAATTCAAAAAGTTTTCATGTATATTTCACTAAATTTATGGCTAAAGAATCAGTTTTACTTCCAAATCTCATTTAATGAAGTTAAGCAGACAATTGGTGAGCCAGAGTTTTCAATTTCAATATTTGCATTCAATAAAGTTAGAGGCAGAATTCAGAATGGTAAGGAAGATGTGATACCATATTACTTAGATGGCTATATCGAGGCAGTTGAAAAAGGTAAGGAAACAGGATACTGTGCTACTAAACTAATGGCAGAACGATAGCTTCATCTCGTCAGGCTGCCGTCACTGAAGGCAGCCTGTTGAAGTAATAGGCAGATTCAGCAACAGAAACGTCCAATCGGGTGGAGGAGCGGCCGCATATCCTTTAGGAAAAATAACGAAAGGATGATACGACTATGAGCAGAAACATTTCCGGCTGCCCGCTGCCAAAGCCGATCACTCTGACGGCTCGACTCGCCCCGTTTGTTGGCAAGATCGTTACAGTCGTTACGCCCGGTTTAATCCGGACAACAGGGGTGTTATCAAACAACTCAGCGAGCGGTTTCACAGTGGGAGCCTTGCGGGTGCCGTTTGCAACATCGTTCTATATCTTGCTGCCTGTGCGGGGAAGGCCACTCCTGCCGTTCAATGTGA
>NZ_WHOA01000063.1 GCF_013141715.1 Paenibacillus phytorum
AGCTCCTTTTTTTGTTCGTTCAAGTATAGGGCAGATTTGCTCAACAATACTTTAATAGTTCCAAAGAAAAAGCTGTATGGAAATTCCTGAATATGGTAATAAAAAGAAAAGACATTATAGGTGTAATATGAAGCATCAACCTCAAGATTGGGAAAGTAAATATGGTTACTCTGAGATAATAAAAGATAACTTTATCTCGGCGGTGAAGATGACATAGACGAGTTGTTGTATGGAACAGTTGAAGCCCGTCAATATCAATCGAACTGGAAAATTCGAAAATCAACCAACTCCTAAGATTGATGTTGGATTGATTTAAGAGACATTAGATCATCAAATCGTAACGTATTTACTCCAGAAGGAATTGAATATCTTGCAATTCCATTTCGTGATGGTGAATTAAATGAAGTGAAAGAGTTTTTACCAAAAGCAAAGGAAGCCCTTCAAAATAGAATCGAACAAAACAAACGATTTCTTGTTAATTGTCATCAAGGAAGGTCTCATTCTGTAATGTTACTACTGTGGTTTTTGGGTGAAAAGGGGGCTCTTTTACACAAGGTTTTAAAGATATAAAAACAAAGCGCCCTATTATAGAGCCTGATAAAAATTTCAAACCTTTAATTGAAGAGTGGAAACGAGAATACCCAAATTGAGTGAATGACTTTTACTAACGGGGAACGATAGTTAAACATCAGAAGGGCTGCCGAGTGGCACCCTTTACTCCGAGGGACGGGCAGATTTGCTCAATAAAAAAGACATCCCAAAAAAAAGGAAAAATATGTCCTTTCGAGAAAGTAATATTGAAATTAAACATGGAGGTTATGGGATGGCTATAAAAATCATTGAAAGAGAACATTCCCGTATCATAGGAATGAAACTGGAAACATTATTGCAAGACACTAGAGAGCAAATGATAATTCCAAAGTTCCAACAATCGTTCAATGAAAGATTAGAAGAGGTAAATGGTACCGTAGGACTTCCGATTACATATGGCGTATTCATAGACCCGCCAAATTATAATCCTGATACAGACCTGTTTGCATGGATAGCTGGTATTGAAGTTAATCATGATGTGGAGCCGCCAGTAGATATGATTTCATATGAACTTCCTAAAGCGACCTATGCAGTTTTAGAATACCAAGGAGACATCGATAGGGCTGGTGATGCTTATGGGGAGTTGTATGAATGGATAAGTAATTCAGAGTATGAACAAGCAGGAACTTTCGGGTTCGAGATGTATTCGAAAGTACATTCACCATTAGAACGAGGAAATGCAGATTTTTTGTTGCATTTTCCAATAAAATGGAAGGAAAAGACTGTTTTCTAAATTCATAAGATTATTCAACTATGGAGAACAATAGTTCAAACAAACTAAGGAGCAGTTCTGCCGTGGCAGTCGCTCCTTGGTTTTATTGAGTTAAACATTCCTGTAAGGCCTAAGATTTGGCCTTTGTCAAAAAAGGAGCGCCTCGGTATGATGGGTT
>NZ_WHOA01000064.1 GCF_013141715.1 Paenibacillus phytorum
AGCTCGTACATCAATTGCAAGCACTTTTTTTCTTGTCAATTTCTATCGTTCTCTGTCGGAAAGCAATAATAACATAGCTTGCTGTTTGAATGCAAGTCCCATTTAATGACTCATGGTGATTTGCCGCTTCAAAGCAACGAGGAATAATGTAACACGTAGAGAAACCAATTACAACCCTTTTGGAAATGTTCCATAATTGCAATTGTTTTGAATTGTTCCTACATAGAATCCAAACACAAAGGATGCAGCCCTCTGCATCCTTTGAAGCTCATTAGTATTCCATTCTATCTATTGAAGGAAAATTCAAGGGGGAATCTACAACTCAAGTAAAAGGGTTGCCTTATCTAGCAGATTATTACGAATCAACGCGTAGATTGAAAGAATTCGATACGCTCTCCGTCTAAACCATTAAAGAAGAAGTATCTGGAGCCATTCGGAAGGGTCGTAATCTCAGCATCCAGCTGCTCAACTCCCAATCCTTTGATTCTTGTAAATTCCTCTTCAATATCATCCACAGTAAAGGCCAAATGATGAACTTTTCCCTCTTGCGGTAAACCCGCGTTATAACCCTCTATTAATTCAACTTCAGTTTCATTTAATGCTTCAAAGCCAAGAAAACCGAGTTTGATCACACCATTCGTATGTAACAAAGTACCTTTGTGCTTAAGTCCAATCACATCTTCATAGAAACGGATCGATGCTTCCAAGTTCGCTACCATTACACCGACATGCTCCATTTTCAAAACTGCCATCTGTACATAACCTCCTCCATTCATCTCCTTCTATTGTAACGAAAAGAGCATGAGAGGACTAGACCGTCTTTAAGAGATACTGAGCGTTTCCATTTCGCCATCCAGCGAGAAGAGCGTCACTTCTTTATTCGTAATATTGACCAAACCAATATCATCAAATACTTTTCTCACTTGAGCATTGGATAAATGCTTCACTATGGTTTGAGCCGCTATCTGTAAATGATCCTGATACATGGATTCAAAAAACATAAGAACTTCTTTTTCCCCGACTAGAATTTTCGCGTGCATCATCCCATTAACACCCCCATTATCAATGGTTCAATTGTATAATTTGGAATCTAGGAAAGTGTCAGAACTTTATTAGGTTTATGTTAGGTTCATAGATTTCGCCTTAGATATAAAGTCAGTGTATACTAGAGTAAAGAAGACGAGGTGGGAGGGTGCAAATATGAGATTACTAAAGCTTCTTCAAATCTATGAAGTGGACGGGATTACACCCAAGCATCGATCGGAACGATTCAATTTTGATGAAATTCAAGGGCAAACATTCCGTGAAATGAACCCTACTGAGGTTGGGTGCCCAATGATCCTATCAGGCGTCCATCAATATATACCCTTCAAAACAACTAGAGTTCAAGCAATAGATCGGGACGGATTGGATTTCCGGGTACTGACACGCAATACTATCTATCATTTTGAAGTTTATACGGAACGACAAGCCACTTCACCTTTGGAAGGTTAATGGCTTTTTTTGTTGTTTCATCTAATAACAATTTCTTCACTTCTCAAAATCTACCATTTCCCCTTATACTAATAGATGGGCTTATTAACCGCAGTTCTATTAATTGAAGGAGGAATTTTTAACACATGAAAAAAACATTGACCACCCGCCTTACAGCGCTCGCTCTTGTTACCGTTCTTACTAGCTCTTTCGCTAGCAGCCTAGCATTTGCTGAAACAGCAGCACCCTCTTCTCCCGCTTCAATGAAATCAGATTTGCGTCTTGCCATTGATAACGGCGCTATTGAGGGCTACGGGGATACCGACTACCGCGGTGCAAATGCTGCTACTCGCGCTGAAGTGGTAACAATGATTAACCGTGCTGCCAAGCTGAAAAGTGCAGATCTTGGTTCTGTCACGTTCACGGACCTTGCAAATTGGCAAAAACAAGCGGTTGCGAATGCCGTTGCAGCTAAACTCATTAGCGGCTTTGCTGACGGTACGTTTCACCCGAATGCTGCCGTTACTCGCCAAGAGCTTGCTGAGTTGATCGTTAAAGTCGTAACTGGCGGCCAACTGCCAAAAGTGAACGAGAATGTGTTGAACTACTTCAAAGATTCCTCCTCCATCGCTAAAGAATCCCGACCTTATGTCGCCTATGCCGTTATCAGCGGAATTTTCACACCTACCCTTGACGGTAACTTCAATCCTACTGCGGAAGTAACGCGTGATGAAGTAGCTAAGGCCCTTAAGCCTATTTTATTTAAAGTGGTCGATATTTTAACAACGAACGATATTCACGGTAAAATTGAAGTCGGCTTCGATAAAAAGCGAAATCAGGGTCAAGGCGGTATCGAAACACTCGGTGGTATCGTGACCGATTTCCGTGCTGTAAATCCAAAAGGAACGGTCGTTGTTGATGGCGGGGACGCATGGCAAGGTACGCTGATTTCCAATACGACGAATGGTCAATCCGTGATGGATACGATGGCGCAAGTGCAATATGATGCCGCGGCTATCGGAAACCACGAGTTCGACTTCGGTCGCGACGTTCTGATCGACAACATTAAGAAAGCTAAATTCCCTATTCTCGGGGCTAATATTATCGATGATAAAACAGGTAAACGCGTTGACTGGACACAACCCTATGTCATTGTTGAGAAAGATGGCCTGAAAATCGGTATCATCGGCTTCGCAACGCCACAAACGACAACAACAACGAAATCAACAAACATTGAAGGCCTTTCCTTTGTAAATCCAGTTCCTATGGCTAAAGAATTGTCTGCTGAGCTTCGCGCTAAAGGTGTCGACATCATTATGGTTACCTCCCACCTACCAGGTGAGCAAAACCAAAAATCTGCTGAAATCATTAGTGAGCTTGCTGATCTTGCAAAAGGCACTGGGAATGGCACCCTTGACGCGATTGTCGGTGGTCACTCCCATATGCGTGTTGCCGGTATCGTGAATGGCATTCCTGTTGTAGAGGCTCAAAGCTGGCTGTATGCGGTTGGGCACATTCAACTGTTTGTAGACAAATCCACAAAGCAAGTCGTATCCTCGAATGCAAGCTTGCTGGAAACATATACGAACCTGACGACAGCTGACGCAAAGATTCACCAAACGGTTGAAGATTATAAAGCCAAAATTTCGGCAAAATCCGGAGAGGTTGAAGTCGTTGCTGCAGAGCCGCTAACTCGTAAATCTTTCCGCTTTGCTACCAATGGTGGAGTTGATCGCGACGGCGCTTCCCAATTAGGAAACAGCATCACAGATGCCATGCGCGCTTCTGAGAAATCCGATATTGCCTTCACTAATATTGGCGGTATTCGCGCTGATGTAGACAAAGGTGAGTTGACGTATGGCAAAATGTTTGAAGTGTTCCCTTTCGGCAATTACAACGTAACGGGCACAATGACTGCTGCTCAAATCAAAAAAGCACTCGAAGTTACAGATAAGTACACAAATCTTCCGGCTATTCAATTCTCCGGCATGAAAGTAGAATGGGACAGCACGAAGCCACTCGGTGAGAAATATTCCAAAATTACCCTGGTAGATGGCACACCAATTTATGTCGATGGCAAGTTTAATACAGACCGTACATTCAAAGTAACAACCAATGATTTTATGGCTACTGGCAGTGGCGATGGCTTTACGGTATTTGGTGAAGTGAAAGATTGGAAAGATGGCGCCATCATGCTGGACGCTTGGGTGAATTATGCTAATTCCCTGAAAGCTGCTGGTAAAGAACTATCTGTGCAGGACGATGGTCGCGATGTGCGTTTGGATTTGAAGAAATAAGCTATCATTAATTATTAACCTCATACAAGGATAAACGACTTCGTCGTCCTTCTGGGACGAGCGCGTTTGTCAAGGTAGATGCGAAGCAAAAGTATAAAACTTATACTTTCTTATCTACAAATAAAAAAAGGCCTTTGACCGCATCCAAAAATGGATAGGGTCAAAGGTCTTTCTATTTGGTCAGCCATACACGCATCAGGGATAGCAATTGGCTTAAATTAAGCGGTTTGCTAATATAATCGGAGGCTCCTGCTTGCAAGCAAATGTCCCTGTCCTGTTTCATAGCCTTGGCCGTCAATGCAATAATCGGCACTTTCTCAAATCGGGTATCTTTCCTAATCATTCGCATGGCTTCGTAACCATCCATAACAGGCATCATGATATCCATAAGTATGAGATCGATGTCTTGATCTTTCTTCATGATCTCCAAACATTCCTGTCCATTATGAGCAACGGTAACCAGTATTCCTTCTTTCTCAAAAGCATTGCTTAGAGCGAACACATTCCGAACGTCATCGTCGACGACAAGTACTTTTCTTCCGCTAAAATTGTTCCTCTCTGCTGGATCAGCGGCTTTCTTATAGGCATCCCTAAGCAGAAAGTCACTTATCATTGGGGAAGACGCAGCTGCAGCTTCCTTCTGCATGGATTCAGTTTCATTAAAGACATGCTCCAATGAAGGAACATAAAGCGTGAAGGTACTGCCTACTCCCTCTTCGCTTTGCATAATAACCCTACCACCAAGAAGTCGGGCTAATTCACGGCTTATCGATAATCCAAGGCCTGTCCCTCCATATTTACGATTCGTTGTTCCATCCGCCTGGCGAAACGGCTCGAAGATCAATTGCTGCTTCTCAGGAGATATCCCAATCCCTGTATCTTTTACGGATATGACCAGAACTTGTCTATGTTTAGCCAATGGCAGAAACTCTTTAATCTGCTCCTCGCTGCACATACTCAAATTCACCTGAACAGAGCCCTTATGTGTAAATTTAAAGGCATTCGAGAGTAAATTTTTAATAATTTGGCTTAATCGCTGTTCATCCGTATAGAAAATATCTGGAACCTGTAAATCGCGCACGATGCTAAAAGTGAGACTTTGCTGTTCGGCCACCTTTGCAAATTGACTTCGCAATATATCGGGAAGCTCTGATACATTCATTTCACCGACATGAATATCTAATTTGCCAGCTTCGACTTTGGATAGATCAAGAATATCGTTAATCAGATGCAGAAGATCATTCCCTGAAGAATGAATAACACGGGCGTACTCTTGCTCTTCTTTGGTCAACGAACCCTGTTTATTTTCTTGTAGCATTTGGGAAAGGATAAGCACACTGTTTAATGGGGTACGGAGTTCGTGTGACATATTTGCCAAAAATTCCGATTTATATCGAGAACTTTGCTGCAGCTGAACCGCATGTTCTTCAAAAGATGCTTTGATATTCTCTAGCTCCCGTGACCTTTCTTCCGCAAATCGATTCTGTTCTTCCAACTGTTCATTCGTCATGTGCAGTTCTTCTTGTTGCGTTTGAAGTTCTTCCGTCATGATCTGATATTCTTTTAAAAGCCGCTCAACTTCAACACGCGTTTGCACACTATGTACAATTGTACCTAATACTTCGAGAATATCTTCAAGCAGCTCAAGCTGCAGCGGAGTAAATTTATCAAAGGAGGCCAGCTCCATGACAGCAATAACTTCATTGTTATGTAAAATGGGTACGATCAGAACACTTTGAGCTTTCGCCGCTCCAAGTCCAGACGATAGGGTAATGTAACTATCTGGTATATTGGTTAGGTGAAACATTCGCTTCTCAACCGCACATTGACCGACTAGTCCATCTCCCAATTTGAATCGGTGAACCCCAATGCCATCGCTCCCCCCCATGACCGCATAAGATGCCAACTTAATCATAGAATCCTTGTCTTCATAGGAAGAACGAAGATATAGAAGACCGTAAGAAGCATCAAACAGTTCAGCCGCTTTACTAATAAAGGATTTCCCAAGTGTTTCCATATCCGAGATCCCTTGAAGCATATGAACGACTTCCGTTAATTTTCGCTGCTGCCACTCCATCTCTTCTTGATTCTCAAGCAGAACATTCATTGCTTCCGCAAGATCTTTCACCTCATCGTTCATGGTAACTTGTATACGTTTAGAACGATCTCTCTTCGATGAACTTAAATTCATAATACTTCGTGTTACTTTTTTAATCGTCCCTACGATAGATCGGGAAATTAATAATGCAGCTGCTATTGAAAATATAACAACAAGCGTTAACATGACGAATAGAGACGTGGTCAGCATCTGATTCTGTGCATCTAAGTGCGCTGCTCTTTGCTTGGTAAGTCCCATTTCAACACTGCGAAAGCGATCTAACTGTGAGCGTATATCATCAATAACTTGCTTCCCAAGTAAAAAATTATAATCAAAATACGTTTCGTTATTAACGTTATTTCTCATCGAAGATAGGGACTTTCCTCCGCTCTGCTGAAGCCATCGTTCGATTGACGCCTTAATGGAAGAAAGATTTTGCTCCTGTATGCTATTATCTCGAGTCAGCTGACTGAGACGACTGTAGGATTCCCTCCACTTCGACTCGCCTACGTTGTAGGGTTCTAAATAGCTGAGAACACCCGTAAGTAAATAGCCCCGCTGCCCGCTTTCCATATCCATCACATATTTTTCGATACGATTCGTTTCATTATGGACGGCAAAATCATGCTCGATGATATAATTTCTATCTTTCTGCATGGAGATCACTTGATAATTAACTAATACAAATGAAATGGTTAAACAGACAATGATGAACATATACCCAATCATAATCTTGGAACGGATACCAAATCTATTTTTCCCCATCATGCTGCAGTCCCTTCCTTTAGTAAGAATTCGCCTTATACGTGTATTATACTATGTTCTCCAAAAAATGGGATATGGAGATTATATATACTTTACTACTTTACCAAGTTAATGTATTATTATAGTAACGCATTAAATTAAAATAATTTAAATAAATAGGAGTGATTATTATGAGTCGGACAATTAAACACATCCGCCCTCGCAGCGTTCTTTCACGCATGAAGCCTTACTCTCCTGGGAAACCCATTTGGGAAGTTCAACGAGAATTAGGTATCGAAAAGGTCACCAAGCTTGCTTCTAACGAAAATCCTATAGGCCCTTCGCCACTAGCACTAACAGCCATTCAAGCTTATCTGACCGATATCCATCGCTACCCCGACGCCGACACGATTGATCTTAGGGGGGCAATTGCGGAGAAATTACAACTTTCTTCTGATGAAGTCCTTGTAACCAATGGAGCCGATGAACTCATTACACTTATTTCGGAGACATTTTTGGAACCAGGGGATGAGATTATTGTTCCTTCTCCAACTTTTAGCGAATATGAATTCGGGGCTAATTTAATGGGCGCAAGTGTCGTGCAAGTACCGCTTCGTGAAGATTACCGTTATGATGTTGACGATATACTCGCTGCTGTAACTGAACAAACCAAACTGCTTTATATTTGCTCACCTAACAATCCAACAGGCACATATATGAAGAAACAAGATTTACACCGGCTTATGGATGAGCTCCCTTCCTATGTTCTTGTTATTTTCGATGGGGCTTATAGTCACTTTGTGACGGCGGATGATTATAGCGATGGGTTGGAGCTTGTGCGTTTGGGCTACCCCATCGTCGTCACACAAACCTTTTCGAAAATATACGGATTGGCTGGTATTCGTGTAGGGTATGGCATCGCGTCACCAAGTATTTTGCATAGTATCCGTCAGGTCAAAGAACCATTCAATGTGAATGCTTTAGCACAA
This sequence comes from Paenibacillus phytorum, assembly GCF_013141715.1. Taxonomy (GTDB): domain Bacteria; phylum Bacillota; class Bacilli; order Paenibacillales; family NBRC-103111; genus Paenibacillus_E; species Paenibacillus_E phytorum. Next base: position 7,602 of record NZ_WHOA01000064.1, read on the forward strand.
GTTGGCGCTACTGCAGCGATTAAGGATGATCAGCATCTTGATGCGACACGTGAGATGAATGCTCGCGGGAGAGAGCAGTTATATGAAAGCTTGCAGGCAATGGGATTGAAATTCACACGCAGCATGAGTAATTTCCTATTGGTTGAGCTTGGCCCGGACGCTAAAAACATCTATGAAAAGCTGATGAATAAAGGCATTATTATTCGTTATGGCGGAGCTTGGAACCTTCCTAATCATGTGCGGATTTCAGTTGGGACGTCGGACGATCATAGGGTATTAATCGAGGCGCTTCGAGAAATATTCGTTCAGCAAACCTGATTTCATCGCCACAGCCCAAAAACGCCTTGAACGATAAGCCGAAACCTACCGCCAATTGTTTGCGCCCAATCAAATATGCTACAATACTAACAATTATTGTCTCATGGGGGTAAGCGAAACAATGCTTAAGGAATTTAAAGATTTTGCATTCAAAGGGAACATGGTAGATTTGGCTGTTGGGGTTATTATTGGAGGAGCTTTTGGGAAGGTTATTACTTCGATTGTAAATGATTTAATTATGCCGCTTGTTGGATTGCTAATTGGCAAAGTGAAGTTCAATGATCTCTTTATTTCATTAAATGGCAAGCATTACGATACCCTTAAAGATGCGGTTGCAGCTAGTGCGCCTACCTTTAATTACGGACAATTCATTTCGACCTTCCTAGACTTTCTAATTGTTGCTTTTGTCATTTTCCTTGTTATCAAACAGCTTAGCAAGTTCCGCAAGAAGGAAGAGCCGAAAGAAAAAACGGTAACATCCAAATCTTGTCCGCACTGCTTGTCCGAAATTCCTGTACAAGCTACACGCTGTAAGTTCTGTACTTCAGAGCTGTCATCAGGTACTGCAGTTTCCGGTAGTATTCAATAATGCTAAAAGCCCGAATCGAATTATATCGATTCGGGCTTTTTTGTGCGCAGATCGGCGATCTCGCCTTGCTCGAAGGCATTCGTCTGAAGCAGGTAGAGCAGCTGCCTCGCAGTCGCTTCGGGCGATTGCAGCTCGCCCTGCTCTTTGAGCTGGACGAACCGGCTCACCTGCGGGAAGTCCACTTCCGCAGCAGCGCGGATCTCCCGCTGCATATCTGTGTCAACCACACCCGGTGCGATGGAGTAAATCTCCACCGGGTGCGGTTGGTTCATCTGCTCGACGCCCACGCAGCGCGTCAACATGTCCAGCCCGGCTTTGGCGGTGCAGTAGGCACCCCAGCCGGGGTAGGGCTTCTTCCCCGCGCCCGAGGAGATGATGGCGACCCGCTTCACAATCGGCCACGCCTGCGTGAGCCGAATGAAGCTGTTCGTCAGCAGCGCGGGCGCGATGAGATTGACCTGCAGGCTGCGCTGCAGGTCGTCATGGTCTGCTCGGCCGATCGACGTCATCGGCTCGAGCATGCCAGCATTATTGATGAGCGTGATGGAATCCGCTCCATCCACCGTGCCGAGGATTCGCTCCATGAGCGAATATAGGCCTTGCGTGTCTGCCAAGTCGTAAGCGTGGAAGGTAAGTGTACCTTCCGCGCGCAGCGCCTCTTGGCGCAAAGCTTCACTGTCGCTGCGGGAAATGCAGTGAATCGCAGCTCCCTGTTGTAGAAGCTGCAGGATAATCGCAGCGCCGAGTCCTTTTGAACCGCCTGTAATAATATACGTTTCCATTTACAACACCATCCCGTTGAAATTCGCCCTATACTTTAAAGATACCACTCTTCGGGAATGATGTCTTTAATTTGGCTATCACTCGCTCGTTAGATACTAATCCGCTATCTTCACGTCTGTAAAGATGAAATATACTGTTACAGACACGATTCCACATCCCCTCACATCTGTAACGATGAAAAATATCTTTACAGCTTCGCTCAGCGCATAAAACTGCTTTTTTCTCGTTTGTAAGTATGAAAAACATCATTACAGACACGATTCCACATCCCCTCGCGACTGTAACAATGTAAAATATTTTTACAGCTTATACAATGGTTGTAGGTTATTGTACACTTTGCAACAATTGCTACTGTTCTGATGGATAATATCCAATAGACGGCTCCTAAAGTGGTTGAAAAGAACTCTTCAAAAAAAGAACCCGCTGCCTGGTCGCAACGAGTTCTTCTCTCATTAGGCTATTAGTTAAGCACGCCCAAACTACTCATTTCCTCTTCCATCTCTCGTCTTAACGACAGTTTATCATGATCTTCCATAAAGGCGGCATCTACGCCATTCATGATCAGCTTAACCAATTCCGGTGTCGTAAAGCCAAAGCGATCCGCAAGCACCCGGTATTCATTGGTAATGTTCGTACCCGATACGCTGGGGTTATCTGTATTAATCGTAACGACCAGCCCTTGCTCCAAATATTCGCGAATCGGGTAGGCTTCCCAACCGGAAACGGCCTTCGTTTGGATGTTGCTGATCGGACACATTTCGAGCGGGATGCGGCGATCCTTGACCATTTCCAATATGGACCTGCTCTCCTTCAATCTAACACCGTGCCCAATACGAACAGCGCCGAGATTCGTGACGGCTTCATACACGTTCATCGCTCCGGCTGCTTCACCGGCATGGATTGTGACAGGAATACCAAGTCTTCCTGACTCCGCAAAAACCTCCCGGAAGCATTCCGGCGGATACGACGCCTCATCACCGGCTAGGTCGACAGCGACTATGCCTTTCCCTACATACTTAGCAGCTGCTTCGATCACTTCTAGGTTGCTTTCGCAAGAATGATTTCTCATGCAAATCGCAATGACGCCGACTCTCACACCGAAATCCCGCTGCCCCCGTTTCACTCCCTCTACCACATGACGAATCGTTTCCTCAACCGTCAAACCGTTGTTCCTATGCAGCTGCGGTGCGAAACGAACTTCCACATATCTGCAATTATGCTCAGCAGACTGTTCTACGACCTCGTAGGCAACTCGCTCCAAGGCCTCAGCAGATTGTAAAAACCGAGTAGTAAAATCAAATTTGCTTAGATATTCAATGAGACTTCCGCACTCCTCACCTACTCGCATGTGTGGAATGAGTCCATCTTTATCATAAACAGGAAGTTCAATGCCTTGCCTACGAGCGAGATCCAGAATCGTCTCTGGCTTCACACTGCCATCCAAGTGCAAGTGAAGATCAACCTTGGGTAATCTCGCTAATAGATCGTTAGCCCGTATGTTATTCATCTTCCATCTCTCCTTTTTCTTTTAATCTCGTAACGCGCTTTTAAAGAATTTTAATAACTTTACACGAATGTTATGATTATGTCAATATACATGACAAATATTACGTTTTTTCAATATATGCGTAAAGTATGATGACATTGCATGAAGTTCTGGAAATAAAAAAAATCCACTTCAGGGTCATTCATCCCCCTCTGCGGATCTCCTATTTCATTTTTCCTTACGAAGAATCACTTTCAACGCTTCCCGCACACTTAGCGGCGAAAGCTCCGTACTTGCAACGAAAGATTGTACCGCTGCGGCATCTGTCTTCGAATACTCACGAAGCGCCCAGCCTATTGCTTTACGGATGAAGAATTCCTTCGAATCGGCCATGCGCCTGATACAGCTAAACAGAAGCGGTACATCCGTCCGTTCTTTATATTTTAGTTGGAACAATATCGCCGTTCTTTGCAGCCACATATGATCCGAAGCTAGCCACTTATCCACATAGGATGGAATCAACTCAGGAAACCTCTGAAAGTGAAAGCCGATTAAGTGATCAGCGATCATATCTACGGTGTCCCACCACGATTTTGTCACAACGAAATGCTCCAAGACATCGATATGCTCCTGTTCAGCGGTTTTTCGCAGCCCAGTTAGGACCAATAATGCCGTGTAGGCAAACTCGCGCTCCGGCAACTCCCAGAGCTCTTTGGCAACCTCGACCCCCTCCTCACCTTTAGGGATGCCATGTTCTTTCGTGAATTGCTTGGTCAATGCTACTCGTTCTGGATTACGGATCCCTAGAAATGGGAAACGATTCTTCATGTAGGCTTCCATACTTGGCGCATTTGCCGTGTTGCGGTACGCTCTTAACCAAGCCTCCAGCTTGTCCGTATAAGGGGATGCCATTGGTTACGTGCCTCCTTTTTAACCTATCAGCTATACGCTTTATTGTAGCAATTCCAAAGTAATTCGGGTATGCTTATAGCAGAATTTTTAATATAGACTACTTATCGGATCGGAGAGAACTACATGACTTACAAACTAGTTGCCGCTGACTTAGATGATACGCTGCTGCGTGATGATCTAACCATCTCACAAGAGACTATTGATGCTATGCACCAGGCTGTTGCTAAAGGGGTAACCGTAACGATTGCAACGGGAAGAAGCTTCCCATCCGCTGCCAAGATCGCCAACCAGATCGGTCTCAATGTTCCGATTATCACCTATCAAGGCGCGTTAATCAAAAATCTAATTGATGAGGAAGTCCTCTACGAGCGTACAGTTCCTGTTGAAAGTGCCCGATTCCTGCTCGATTTCTGTGAAAAGCGCAACCTTCATTTACAGCTTTACCACGGGGATGAGCTTTATGCAGGTGAAGATAACGATAAGATCAAAGCCTACGTGCGTCTCTCCAAGACGCCTTATATCATTGGTGATCTGCGCCAATGGATTGATATCCCTCAACCTAAGATGCTTATCATCGATACACCGGAAGTTTGCGACCAGCTGCGTGAAGAGCTGCTTCCCCTGCTGGGTGACAAGATGCACATTACGAAGTCCAAACCGCACTACTTGGAATTCATGCATAAGGAAGGTACCAAAGGACATGCGATCACTTTCCTTGCCGAGCATATCGGCTGCTCCTTAGATGACGTTATTGCTCTGGGCGATGCTTGGAATGATCGTGAAATGCTGGAAGTCGCTGGACTTGGCGTCGCCATGGACAATGCGCTGCCGCAGCTCAAAGAGCTGGCGAACTACGTGACGAAGAGCAATAACGACGACGGCGTCAGACATGTTATTGAAAAGTTTATTTTGAATACGTAAGAGTACGTAATCGTTGAACCGATTCCAGCTGCATGGTCCACATGCTCCGGAGTCGGTTTTTTATTTACAATCGCTTGGTTTTTGGACATATCCTGTCCTTCCGGATTATATATTACAATAGAATCAGACAATCTCCGGAGGTGTTTCCACATGGGAAATTTCCCATTAACGCTGCGCTCTCTCTTTGAACGTTCACAAACCTTGTTCCCCAAAAAAGAGGTTGTTTCACGTACAAGCACCGGCATCCATCGGTATACGTACGCCGATTTCGGGAGACGTGCGAAGCAGTTATCCAGCTCCCTGCAAGCACTGGGTGTGAAGCCCGGGGATCGGGTGGCTACTTTTGCCTGGAATCACCACTGGCATCTAGAGGCTTATTTCGCTATCCCCTGTATGGAGGCAGTGCTTCATACCGTCAACATCCGCCTCCCCGCTGAGCATATTGCGTATATTCTTAATCATGCAGAAGACCGTTTTCTCTTCGTCGATGAGACTTTACTCCCTATTATTGAGAAAATCCAGGATCAACTTACGACGATAGAAGGCTATATTTTGATGACGGATAAGAAGGAATTGCCGCCTACTTCTTTACATCCCGTCTATTTATATGAGAACATGATAGAGGGCGGCGACCCTCAGTATACATACGCTGCCGATATAAATGAAAGCGCTCCCGCAGGCATCTGTTATACATCTGCGACAACGGGTAATCCCAAGGGTGTGGTGTATTCTCATCGCGGGATCTACCTGCATTCCCTCTCCATTGGTCTGGCGGATACACTAGGACTCTCTGAACGCGACACCGTTCTGCCTATTGTGCCGATGTTTCACGTTAATGCTTGGGGACTTCCATTCGCGTCTGTCTGGTTCGGCAGCAAGCAAGTGCTTCCGGGACCTTCGCCGACACCTGACATCCTGCTTCGTTTGATCGCTGAGGAGAAAGTGACGATTGCTGCTGGTGTTCCTACCGTATGGACGGCCGCACTTAAGGTGCAGGAATTACTGCAAGTAGATTTATCATCCCTTCGCGCAGTGGTCTGTGGTGGATCTGCTGCCCCGCGCAGTCTGATCGAAAGCTACGAACAGCGGCTCAAGGTGCCATTCTATCATGCCTATGGGATGACAGAGACGTGTCCTCTCGTTACCGTTGCCCGCCTCAAAAGCTATCAAGAAGATGCCTCTTACGATGAACAGTACGATGCAAGGGCTACTCAGGGCTTGCTTGTGCCTGGGCTTGATATGAAAATCGTTGGACCTCGGGGTGAGGTAGCTTGGGATGGTAAAGAAATGGGCGAAATCTTACTGCGCGGGCCATGGGTAGCTACGGAATACTATAACGATGCCCGAACGCAGGAATCGTTCCAGGACGGTTGGTTCTATAGCGGAGATATCGCGGTTATTGATAGTGAAGGATTTGTGAAGCTGGTGGACAGGGCCAAGGATCTGGTCAAAAGCGGTGGGGAATGGATTTCGTCTCTCGACTTAGAAAACGCATTAATGGCACATCCCAATGTGTTCGAGGCTTGCGTCATCGGCGTACCGCATCCCAAATGGGATGAACGGCCCCTTGCCTTCGTCGTGCTGAAAGACGCTGCATTACAAACGGATGACAACAAAGAAGATTTACTCACCTTTTTGGCAAACAAATTCACGAAGTGGTGGATTCCGGACGATGTTGTTTTCCTCAACGAAATACCTAAATCGTCGGTCGGTAAATTTATGAAACGCGGGCTTCGCGAGCAGTATCAAACCTATTTTACAGGAGACTAGATAGCAATGAACAATTTTGAGTTAGAAGGCTTCCGCTTTTATACACCAACGAAAGTTCGTTTCTGTGAAACGGATGCGAACGGGCACCTGAGTCACCTTTCTTCTGTCATTTACATGGAGCAGGCCCGCTGTGAGTATATGAACGGTTTGGGTTTATTTTTTGCAAATTCGGATGGTAATCTGGCTGATAAAACCTTCTTTCTCGTCAACCAAAGCGTCGAATACAAATCTCAAGCACATTTTAACGATAACCTCGATATTTATATGAAAGTGAGCCGGATCGGCACTTCATCAATTGAAACTCAGTATGCCATTGTTAAGCGGGAGAATAAGCAGCTTGTGAGCTTCGGTACCAGCACTGGCGTGTATGTCGATGTTCATACACAAAAAGGCACTCCGCTTCCAGAAGATTTAGCAAGCCGTATCGAGCAATTCGAAGCTTCGTTCCTAGGGCAGCAGCAATAGAGCAGCATTCACAGCATTAATTATTAGCAGGGTAAATTGATGATGAAGGGCGCGATGAATATGTTCGATGCAACCTTGCTGAAGGATAAAGTCATTCTTATTACAGGTGGCGGTACGGGTCTGGGCCGTGCTATGGGTGAGAAATTTTTGACGTTAGGTGCAAAACTAGCGATTACCAGCCGACGCGAGGAGGTACTCGCTAAAGCGGCTGCCGAAATGAGCAGTGGAGGCAACGAAGTATTCTACAAAAGCTGTGACGTGCGTGACCCGCTTCAAATTACCGAGATGGTGGCCGCTGTGGAACAGCACTATGGCCGTATTGATGTACTGATTAATAATGCAGCCGGCAACTTCGCCAGCCCGACCGAAAATTTATCTCCGCGCGCGGTGGATGCGGTGCTGGATATCGTTCTTCACGGGACGTTCTACACCACGTTAGAAGTGGGTAAAAGATGGATCGAGCAGGGCGTCGGCGGTACGATGCTGAACATCGTCACCTCTTACGCCTCCACCGGCTCGGCCTTCGTTGTGCCGTCGGCTGCGGCCAAGGCCGGCGTGCTTGCGCTGACGCGCTCGCTTGCTGTCGAGTGGGCGCGGCACGGCATCCGGCAAGTTGCCATCGCGCCGGGGCTCTTCCCGACCGACGGCGCGTGGAGCCGACTGGCTCCGACGCCTGAGCTGTCGGAGAAGCTCTTGAACCGCGTGCCGCTGCGGCGGGTCGGTGAGAAGGATGAGCTCGCGAACCTCGCGGCTTATCTGATTTCGGACTACGCCGCCTACATTAATGGCGAAGTAGTCACGATCGACGGCGGCGAATGGCTGCAGGGCGCCGGGCAGTTCAATGACCTGCTCGAGGTGACCGAGGAGCAGTGGGTTGGGCTTGCGGAGATGACGCGCAAGGGCAAATCATGAGTGGTGTGATGGATCATTTGCTTACTCACTTGCGTAATGTTGTGTTTCGTACAACATTACGCAAGTTAATCCACGTTTCCCCCGTAAATATTGCAAAAAATTTAGCCAAAAAGTAGCTTTTTCGCATAAAAAAGGCTTTATTGTTGCACGTTATGCAACACCTTCTGCTTATCTAGAGTGAAATCAAGGAAATTGTTGTACGATGTACAACTCGCCCGCTATTTCCCTACCTGGTTACCTACCTTTTTACCTGATTACTCCCTACTTCTATTCTCTACTCTTACTTTTCCCTGTTCTCTTTTCCAAATTCACCTTTACCTTTGATGCGTCGGGATCTTTATTATTCATTCAAGCAGATTGATTCGAGCAAACCAAATTCCTACCGTATGATTTGGCTTTATACAACGCCTTATCTGCTTCTTCTTTGATATTCTCATTAGTATCAGGGTACGTAGCAACGCCCACAGATACAGTGATCTGTATGGCCTTTCCCTCATTAAGCATAAATTCCTGGTTTCTGACAGCCATTCTAATTCGCTCCCCAATGGTTAAAGCATGTTTATGAGGACAATCGTAAAGTAAGATGGCGAACTCTTCCCCACCTATACGTGATACGATATCGAATGAGCGTGAGGCATCTTTTAATAATTCCCCCAATTGTTTTAACACCATATCACCATTAGGATGACCGTAGGTATCATTCACTTTTTTAAAATGGTCAATATCTATAATCATCAAAGTCAAGGCTTCGTTCTTGTCTTTTGCTTCCAACAGTAAGGAATTGAATGCTTCATCAAAAGTACGATGGTTATTGAGCTCTGTCAGAAAAACAAATGTAGCTGCCTTTTCGATCATTTGGAAGTGAGTTTTCGCTTTAATCAGAAATTGTGTCAAATAAGCTGTGAAAATGCCACCTAAAGTCATCATTATCAGGTATATGAAGGATGGAATAGTCCCCTTACTCCCCTGATTGATATGAAAAATGATAATCGTAAAGAGATTGTTAAGAAATAGAGCATACGTCCACTTTTTCCAATAGGATAGGTTCCTTGTACAAATCCACCCAAGTATGATCGAAATTATAAGAGTGTTCGAAGCGGCGAAAATGGTTGCAGGACTTAGCGTACCGAAAGCCAATAAACGCATAAGGGAGATCATGATCCCAGTGACTAGGGCAGCGTAAACTCCACCGATAGCGCCGCTATCGTAATCGCCAGATGTCTAAAATCTAAAATCGTACCATTCAGCTTAACCGTGAACTCCATAAGTATAATACCTAAAATGCCAGTTAAAACGCCTATGTGAAGTTTAGTATACAAAGTAGTAGGCGTACCCAAGTTCCAATCCTTATAAATCACTTGGCTGGCCAAAAACAAATAAGCGGTGACGATAGAGAAATTGGCAATCAAATCCTGTAATGTTTCAAAAGATAAGTCATTCATGCTATCCACCCCCCATAATCGTAGCATAATTTTGTTAGCAAACTATGAAGACGAGCTTGAGGGATTGTTACAAACATAAAAAAAATAGCCACCCTTAGGGACTCTTTTCGGAATCCAAGGATGGCTATTTTATTCATTGTTATCCTTTGACAGCACCAGCCGTCATCCCCTTCATAATCTGCTCCTGGAACAGCAAGAACACGATAATGGTTGGCAATACGGCAATGGCAAGTGCAGCCATCGTCAATTCATAATCGGTCATATACCCCGTAGCAAAAGCAGATAAACTCAGCGGAACTGTTTTAAGCGCCGGCTTGCTGATAAAGACTAGCGCGAACGCAAAATCGTTCCAAAAGCGTAAAAACCCTAAGATCGCAACCGTAGAGAGGGCTGGCAAGCTAAGCGGAAGCATCATCCGAAAGAAAATGCCCCAATAGCCCGTGCCGTCGATTAACGCTGCTTCCTCAATTTCTTTGGGAATCGTAATTAAATAGGCCGCAATGACGAAAATGGCTAATGGCAATTCAAAGGCCACATAAGGTAAAATGAGTGCACCGTACGTGTTCAGAAGGCCGATTTTTTTCATAATAATAAAAAGAGGTACGAGTGTACTATGGATCGGAATGAGCATTCCGAGTAGAAATAAACCCATGAAAAATGGCTTCCATTTAAATTCAAACCGCGATAAAACAAAGGCTGCCAGTGCTCCAATGACTAGGGTCAGCACTAGCGAGGCCACCGTCACTACGGTAGAGTTCCAGAGCGAGAGACCCATACCCGATACTTTCCATGCTCGAACGATATTGTCCCATTTCCAAACCGTCGGCAGTAAAAAGGGTCGAGAATGAAATTCCTCATTGGACTTTAGAGCACTCATAAATAACCAAATCAACGGGTAAAGCGTGACAAGTGCATACAGGGTCAAACAGACGTTGATGACACCGCGCGCCCACCCTCTTTGCTTCTTACCTCCAGCGGGAAAACCCGTCTGCATCGATACAACCTGCTCCATAGATGTCCCTCCTGAGAGAATTTATTTCCTAACGATAGTCTCGTTTCATGAGATATTGGCTGCCAACAATTAAGAACAAACTAAGAATAATGATAGCCGTGGAAATGGCACTGCCAAAACCGAAACGATACACATTGAATGTGCTGTTGTACATATAAGAAGCAAGCAGTTCCGTGGAGTGTGCCGGTCCACCGCCCGTCATGACATAGATGAGATCGAATGCCTTCAAGCTTCCGGAGATGCAGAGCACAACGGCTACTTTGACCGTATCCCATATCATGGGCAGTGTGACTGCAAACAATTTGCGTACCGGACCCACGCCGTCCAGCTGAGCAGCATCTTCAATCTCAGGTGAAATATTCTGTAGAGCGGCAATGAACATAATCATGTAGGGACCAATATAATTCCAGATGATCGGCACCATGAGCGCGAACATCGATACTTTCGGATCGGAGAGCCAAGATTTCTTCCAGCTTTCAAGCCCGACGCCCTCAAGTAAGAAGTTGAGAATACCAATTTGGGGGTGGTAAATGTATCCCCAGATGATCCCGACGACAACCGAGGACAGCACCATGGGCATAAAGACAGAGGCACGAATAACACGTTGAAATAAAGTACTGCGCATAAGCAGAAGAGCTAAAATCATAGCAATTGGTACCTGACCGAAAACGGAAGCTGCAACGATAAGCATGTTATTTTTAAAAGCTTTCCAGAAGATTGGATCTTGGATCACTTCTGCGTAGTTGTCAAACCCGATAAATTTGGCTGCTCCGATACCTTTCCAGTCGAAAAAGCCGTAGTACGCCGACCAGAAAATCGGTACAATGACAAAAAACAGATAGAGTACTAAGGCCGGAAGCAGCCCTATGGTAATGAATCCTCTGATTCTTGCGGATACGGTCATAACTTCCCTCCTTGCTATCTTTTTTGAAAAAAGGCTCCAGCCGGGCTTTGGCTGGAGTCCTGTGGCCGTACTTTATTTGCCGACGGCTTTAGCTTGCGCGTCTTGAATTTTTTTGGCGATGTCCTCAGGTTTACCACCCATGAGAAGTTCTTGAAGACCATTGTTCACGACATCGGCACTAGCGGAGCTAAGCTTGCCATCGTAAACTGGCGTTTTCTTGACCGTGTTCATCATTTTGTACACTTCTGCAAACAAGGAAGATACTTTGGTTGTATCCAAATCTACTTTGTAGCTAACGAGTTGGTTGCTTTCCAAGATAGCTTTCTGTGCTTCTGGGCCAGACAAAGCATAGATCAGTTCGTAGGCTGCGGCTTTCTGAGCGCCTGTAACTTTCTTACTCATGCCAAGTCCTGTTCCAACTACACCTGAAAGGGTGTTCGGATCACCTTTGCCGTTAGGCACGGATGGTAGAACGGTAACAGCCATGTTAGCTAATGCTTCTTTGGACGTATTCGACGCTAAGTTCGGTAATGCCCAACCACCGTCGATCATCATGGCCGCTTTACCTTGAGCGAACATTTGTTCCATTTGTGTGTTATCAATGCTGTTGAAGCCTTCTTGGAAAGCCCCAGCCTTACCAAGCTGTTGAAGATACGTCAAGGCTTGCACGAATTCTGGATCCGTAAATTTGGCGCCATTCTGATCCACTGCTTTCAGGAACCATTCCGTACCTGTTACACGGTCTGCAAGTGAGCTGAGAATGCTGGACTGCGCAACCCATGCCGCTTTGTTACCAAGTGCGATTGGTGTAACATTATTCTTTTTGAACGTATCCACCAGCTTCATGAGATCGTCCCATGTCTTAGGAGGCTGTACATTATATTTGTTGAAGATTTCTTTGTTATAGTAAAGGATCGAAGTAGGAGATAGAGCCATCGGTGCGCTGTAGGTTTTGCCTGAGATCGTGAAGTCATCAAAGGACCCTGGCATAAAACCGTTCTTCCATTCCGCTTTGCTATCCAGCAGTTCATTAATCGGCTGAATCAAGTCACCACCGACGAATTCCTTGGTCATGACACCTGGCCACATCACGAAAAGATCTGGCATTTCATTAGCGGCAGCTACCGTTTTTAAACGTGGACGGTAACCATCGGGCGGGATTCCCTGTATATCTAACTCGACATTCGGGTGATCTTTCTTGAACTTCTCCATATATTCACGCATCGTTTTGGCGCGAAGATCTTCGCCTGTATAGTTGTGCCAAATCGATAACTTCACTTTCTCAGCTGGTTTGGCTGCATCTGTCGATTTGGGAGATGTGGTACCCGCAGCACCCTCTTTTGTTCCACTTGAACCACAACCGGCTAATAAAGATAATGATAACGTGGCCGCCAGTGTAACGATAAATGACCTTTTCATTTGTTTGTGACCTCCTAAAAGTTTTCGTAGATACATAAGCTCAAGCTCTCTCTATGAACTTTAGTATAGAGGACATATTCAGGAGGGGGTACGGGAGAAACTTCGGCGCAGAGGGGGACATTATTCAGTTTTATTCCCTTGCCGAAATTCGGATGGCGTTCTTCCCGTATACTTTTTGAACTGCTGCGTAAAGTATTTGATATCTTCATAGCCCACTCTTCTAGCAATATCGCTGACTTTGGTCTGAGTGCCCTGGAGGATTTCCACCGCGCGTTTCATCCGTTCCTGAGTGACGAATTCGATATACGTACAGCCTGTCTCCCGCTTGAACACCTCGCTAAAATGATTGGGATTCACATGCACGAATCCAGCCACCTGCTGCAGTGAAATCGGCTGATGCAGATTGTCCCGGATATAGGCAATGGACTTGTGAATATACGCGTAGCGATTCTGATCCAAGCCTTGATGAAAACGCGTCATCACGGCAGAAAGCACCTTAAAGACTTCATCTTCGGGACGCCCTTCCCCCTCATAGGTAGGCAGTATGCTAAGAGGAACAGTCCCCTCTTGAGAAGAACTGGCCCGTTCAAGCCATCGATGACCCGCTATGATCATCGACTGTAAATAACCCTGCACCGTAAGCGGCGTCGCTGCTGCATCTTCCAGCAGAGCCCGCACCTTCTGGTTCACCCAGTGCCTCAGCTCTGTGGCATTGCCGCTCATCAAGATCGCCGTAAGCTCCGCTTCCTCTTTCTCCGTGCAAACCGTCCGACCACCGCTGCGCTCCCTGATATCTTCAACCGTAAAAAGTCCTTGTGCACCGAGCAGCCCTTGGTAAGCAAAAACTTCTTTCGCCGCACGATAAGATTCCCGAAGGCCTTCGTAATCCTGCGTTACCGTTCCAAGCGCTGCAAAAGCCGAGCATTTGAGCGTTTCGGTAACGCGCTTAAGAGCCTTTGTGAGCCCAGATTGATCGGTCATCCCGACTTCGTGACGCACTACAAGCAGCAGATGGTCCTTTTTCATCAGCGTGACGCACGGTAGCAGCTCGAAAAGGATATTCTCTGCGGCTCCTTGCAGAAGCTCCAAGACAGGCGTCTCCCCCCATCCGGACACAGAGATCAGGAGAACTTGCATCGCTGCAGACTCACCTGTCTCAGGGTGAACATCTACACCATTCTTGCTAAACCATACTTGCAGTTGCCCTTGAGCTTCCCTATCATCGTTCAAACCTCGACCCAGCACCCGTTCCAACAACTGATTGCGCAGTGCAGCCTGTTGAAGATTATCCTGTTTGATCGACTCCCATTTATCCATTATGTTTTGCTTCGCTTTCAGCGCAGCTTTAATAATCTCTTCCGGACGACTTGTTTTGAGCAAGTAATCGGTCACACCTTCGCGCAGTGCCTGCTGGGCATAACTGAAGTCATCGTAACCCGTAAGAATAACGATTTCCGTATCCGGTAGCATCGCTTTCACCTCGCGTGCAAGCTCGATACCGTCCATACCTGACATGCGAATATCGGTCAGCACAATATGCGGCTTCTCTTCAGGAATGCGCTCTAAAGCCTCTTCAGCTGAAGAGGCGGCCGGAAGCAGTTCTAGTCCGAGCTCTTTCCAATCAATTACGGTACAAAGACCTGTTCGTATAATAACCTCATCATCTACAATCAAGATTCTCATGTCGCTAGTTCTCCCATCCCAAGAGGAATTGAAAATGAAATGCTCGTCCCCACACCCTGCGTACTCTCAACAATAAGCCCAGATTCTGCTCCATAATGCAGTAACAATCTCCGGTGAACATTGATGAGTCCGTAGCTAGTAACAGCTATCTTCGTTTCTTTAGCGACTTCGCTTAGCATACCCAGTTGACGATTGGCCAAAGCGAGCTGATCTTGAATCGCGCGTTGCTTCGCCTCATCCATGCCTATTCCGGTATCTTCAACAACGAATTTCATTTGACTATCCTTCAGTTCTCCGTGCACATAGACGTGACCCTTCGCTTTTTTCTTCTGGATACCATGAATAAGGCTGTTCTCAATCAGTGGCTGTAGAAGCAGCTTCAGCATCGAGGTTTGCACCATCGCGGGATCGATAAAAAATTCAATCTCAAACTGGTCTGGAAACCGAATAGCTTGTATATAGGCATAGTTCTGTGCATGAGAAATTTCCTGCTGAACGGCACAAAACTCCTCGCCCTTATTCAAACTAAATCTTAAGAAATCACTGAGCGCGCCCACCATTTCAGCAATTTGACGATCCTTATTCATCAAGGCAATCCAGTGTATGGAGGAGAGTGTATTATACAGAAAGTGCGGATTGATCTGCGCCTGCAGAGCCATAATATCCGCTTCCTTTTTCATCGCCTCGTTCAGCTGTACTTGATCCTTCAATCTTCCTATTCGTTCACTCAGCTTGTTATAGCTGTGGACAAGTAGTCCGACTTCATCAACGCTTTTCACCTCATAGGTAGGAATCGTCTCATCTGGATTCAGATCCTTCAGATACTTGGTCAATTTAATCAAGGGCTTTGTTACCCATTGCAAGAAGTAAAGCACCATCCCCATAGCGAGCAGCAGGGCAATTACAATCGTAACAGCTGTCACTGTGAGCACGTAACCATTTTGCTTTTGATAAATCTGTGTAGGGATGAAACCGACCAATTTCCAGCCTAACCGAGGAATCGGATTAAACAGAACCGTGTGTGGCTGTTCGTCTCTTTGTACGTTGAGCACACCGCTTGTCTCCGTTAGCTCACCCATTTTCGGAAAAACTTCTCCGACAGTTCGTGCTAACCAACTCGGATCGCCACCCGACATGATCTGATCATACTGATCTAACAAAAGAACGAACCCGCTGCTTTCCCATCCTGCACCTGTCAAATAACGCTCGATTTCTGCCTGATCGAGCGAAACGGTAAGCGTACCTAACGTCTTGAAAGTACTGACATCACGAATGGGTCTGACGAGTGAAATGACCTTCTTCGGTCCGTCCGATGTTTGAATTTCATACAGTGGAGACCACCATTTTGATGCTGATTTGTAAACGGATTCATATTGCTGTGAGAGAGGAAATAATCCTGAATTGGTTATGGTCGTTGTAGAAAGTGCAGGGTTGCCATTTTTCGGTGTAATCGTAATGTTGGAGATGTATTTTTTGGAATACGATAAATTCCATAGGGTGCCCACGATAAGTGAATAGCTGTTGACGTCCCCTTCTTCGTTATTGAGATACGTTTGAATATCCTTTTGCCCGATCAGAAAGACCGACATATTCTCAACGTCTTGAATGACAAAATCAAGCTTGTCCGACATTTGCTTCAGTGTGTTCATCCCCGCCTGCTTCGCTTTATCTTCCGTCACCGATGTTGCGATGCTATAGGAAACGATCCCCATTGAAAGCAGCGGTAATACAACTGCGAATAAAATAAGCAATGACAGTTTACGTTTCAGGGATTTGGCAAACCAGCGTCTCATGGGTGATCCCTCCTTCGGTCTTACAATGATCTTTTTTACATAGTACCATGAGCATCGTCAGAAAATCATACTTTTTTTTAGCTCAACAAACTTTTTGTTTGACATTCAACCAGTTTGTGTTACCATTTTTCTCAGAATAACCTTACACGGGGAGATGACAGGGCATGGAATCAATTCAAGATGAATTTGGGTTTTTGACCGATCTTGTGACAGGGCTTGCCGCTCAATTCGGAGACAACTGCGAAGTCGTGCTACATGACTTGACAGGTCCGTACGACAGCTCCATCGTCGCGATTGCGAATGGTCACATCACAGGTCGTAAAGTCGGAGATCCCGGAACGAATCTGGGCCTGGAGCTGCTGCGGGGCAATCATGTAAACGGCAACAAGTTTAACTACTTAACACAAACCAAAGATGGACGCATTCTGCGCTCTAGTTCGATGTATATGAAAAATAAAGCAGGCACTATCGTTGGCTCGCTGTGCATTAACTACGATATCACGGAGCTGATGATCGCAGAGAAAACACTGCAGACGCTTATACGTCCTGGGGAACAAACAGAAGTAAAGGAATCGTTCGTTACGAGTGTAAGCGATCTGCTTGATGCCCTTATTCAAGAAGCACAAGAGCAAGTAGGCAAACCCGTGGCGGTTATGACCAAGGAGGACAAAATGCGCATGATTCAACTCCTCGATGCCAAGGGTGCTTTTCTGATTAAAAAAGGCGGCGAGAAGATTTGCACCTATTTGAATATTTCAAAGTATACCCTTTATAGCCACTTAGAAGAAGGCAAAAGTGCCGTGAAAGAGAGTGTGGAAGGATGATGAACATGTTGGAGAATTTGGAGACACCTTGCCTGGTTATTGACGCAGAACGCATGGATCGAAATATTCAAGCTATGGCTGATGTTATCAGCCAACATCATGTGAAGCTGCGTCCGCATGCGAAGACGCATAAGCTCCCTTCCGTCGCACTCCAACAAATTGAGGCTGGCGCTGTCGGTATCACGGTAGCGAAAGTGTCCGAAGCAGAGGTTATGGCGGCGGGTGGCGTTACCAATATTTTCATCGCTTACCCGCTTGTAACCGCAAGCAAGATTGAAAGAGCGATTCGCTTAAGCGAGCAAATCGAGCTGATCGTCGGCGTCGACAGCTTGGCAGGCGCTCAGCAATTAGAGCAGTGCGCTAGCCGACTTGGCCACTCGCTGCAAGTCCGGCTAGAAATCGACACCGGCTTTCGTAGAACCGGCGTACTCTACGAGCAGGCCACCGCGCTCGCCGCGGAGATCGCCCTTATGCCGCATTTGCGGCTGACCGGCATCTATACGTTTCGCGGCTCCCTGCTAGCAGGAAAGCCTACTCTTGACGTGGCTGCAGCCGGTCAAGAAGAAGGCACGCTCATGGTGCAGCTGGCCGAGCGTCTTAGAGCGCAGGGCATCGCTATCACGGACGTTAGCGTTGGATCCACACCGACGGCTGCTTCCGCCGCTGCCGTAGAAGGCGTGACGGAGGTCCGCCCAGGCACCTACGTGTACTACGATCGGATGCAAGCCCGCTTAGGCCTCTGCGGCATCGAAGACTGCGCTGGCAGCGTGCTTGTCACCGTCGTTAGCCGCCCGTCGGCGGATCTCGCGATCATCGATGGCGGCAGCAAAACATTCGCTACCGATGTGCAGCCAGGCACGGACCCGCTTCAACTGCTGGGCTTCGGGCACGTCATGAATCTAGAAGATGCGTTTCTCGTTCGCTTGTCCGAAGAGCATGGCATGCTTGATCTTGGGCCACTCGCCCAAGCGGCCAACCTACAGGTAGGCGACAAGCTGCGTATTATTCCTAATCACATTTGCAGCACCGTCAATCTGCACAATCAGGTTATTATGCAGCGCGGTGATGCGTTTGAGCACTTGCCGGTGCTTGCACGAGGTATGTTGGAGTAAGCTACAATCTGGCAGCATTACTGCCGATTTAATCATCATTTGACTTGGAGGTCAACACTATGTCCCAAATTGAACAACGTTTACAAGAGCTAGGCATCACGCTTCCCCCATCCCCTGAACCGCGTTTCACTTATATTCCTTGCAATCAAACAGGGAATCTCATTTATTTATCCGGTCAGGATTGCCGTATTAACGGTGAACTTATGTACGAAGGCAAACTTGGCCGCGAAGTAACGATCGAGCAAGGGCAAGCGGCAGCCCGTCAAACCATTATCAATTGCTTAGCGGTTATGAAGGGCTATCTTGGAGACTTGGATCGTGTTGTCAAAATCGTAAAAATGCTCGGTTTCGTTAACAGCGCTCCGGGCTTTGGCGATCAGCCCTATGTCATTAACGGCGCTTCTGATTTGTTAGTGGCTGTGTTCGGTGAGAAGGGCAAACATGCTCGCTCAGCGATTGGTACGAGCGATCTGCCTTTTCACACACCGGTGGAAATTGAACTTATCGTAGAAGTGATTGATTAGGCACTGTAAGAACGATAACCTCCTCAAGCATGAGGAGGTTTTTTTCATATTATTTTCTGCGCTGGGCTAGGGAATAACCCCATACAAATTAAGTCCCTGTAATGCGATCTCCACGTCTTAAATTACTAATGTAGCAGCATATAAGCAAACAGCAGTTGAGGGGTCTTCTTCAAACACTTCAGAAACTTTCGCTCCATACGTGCCCCCGAGACAGCCTTTTCTGCCTTCTCAGGACGCAAAATCTACTAACTTGCCTTCTCTCAGCAGCTGAGAGGTCCTTTTCAGACGTCTCGCGCCACTTTCGCTGCATTCGTCCCCCCGAGACAGCCTTTTCTGCCTTCTCAGGACACAAAACCCACTAACTCGCCTGCTCTCAGCAGCTGAGAGGTCCTTTTCAGACGTCTCGCGCCACTTTCGCTGCATTCGGGCCTCCGAAACAGCCTTTTCTGCCTTCTCAGGATTCACATGCTACTTTACTTAGAGTATCTGAAAAGTACATTTTTGACCTCTCAATTCGCTTTAGCATCATTCCCACACTTTAGTTATGAATTTCATCGCCTCAGCAGACATTACGGAGGTTCCGGACGCATCCTCCGATTTTAAGCGTGTTTTCTCACTATCAAGTCACTTCCACGCGCTCCCCGCACTTTAGCGATGAATACATCCGTTTCCGCGGCGGCCCAATAAATAAGGGGTAAGCTTAAAACAAGGACCTGAGGCGCTGCCTCAGGTCCTTGTTTTCTGTTAAACGATTGCACATGGGTACGTTAAATACGCAAATAATGTTCCAATTGCAGTGTAAGTGGAACAACGATTCGTTATCTCTTCTTTTTTGTCTCCGGATGTACAAATTTCATACAAATAAAACAATTAGGTTAATAATCATTCCGCAAACGGAACGTAGATGCCTTATTTGCCGCAAAAAGCCCATTTTCACGAGCCAAGAGGAACGAGGATTCGTTATTTCGCTGTTTTCACGTCCTAAATGCTTATTTCCCTCAAATAGAGCCCTCACGTTCCGTTTGAATCAACTTGCAGCACACTTTTCCCAAAATAGCGGCATGTCATTCCTCTAAAGCACTCTAAAGTAGGTTTATTAGCTTGTCCATCCTACCAAACCTAGGAATTCCCCGAAATTCGGAGTCCGCTATACGCCTCACACGCGGAATCTTCCGATTAAGGTCTGCAAATCAGCTGCCATGCTGTTCAGCACTGTCGCCGAGGAGAATATCTCCTCCATGCTCGCGTACTGACCCTCGATGTTGGAAGATACATTTCTGGCTCCCGCTGCGGTCTGTCCGGCGACTTCATCGATCGCGCGAATCACATCCACGGCTGCGCGCGTTTTCTCTGAGATAGCGGCCGAACTTCCCGCCACTTCCTCGATCTGCCTCGCAACTTCGTCCATCGCATCGCGAATACGCTTGAAGGTATCTCGCGCTACGCCGACCACCTCTAGCCCCGTCTGCACCTCTCGGCTCCCAGCCTCGGTGGAACTGACCACCTCTCTTGTTTCATCCTGAATACTGGAAACAAGAAGAGTAACTTCTTCCGCCGCTGCTCCCGTCTGCATAGATAACTTGCGGACCTCGTCAGCGACGACCGCAAAGCCTTTACCAGCGGCTCCGGCGCGTGCCGCTTCAATGGAGGCATTGAGCGCAAGCATGTTTGTCTGCCGCGCAATACCTGCAATCATCGTGTTCGCATTGACGATTTGTTCAGACCGTTGACCGAGCCTCTGTACCGATTCAGCAAGTTCCATCATCTTCTGATAGATAGCATTCATCTGCTTAATCGCTGTCTCGACAGCCGCATTACCCTCCCCTGCCTCTTGCTGCGCAAGGAAAGACTGATGGTTAGCCGACTGCGTGACGCTTGCAATCTGAATGACGGCAGCTGACATTTCCTCCATGATGGAGACTCCCAAGTGTACACTGCGTACTTGCGCATCCGTACCCATCGATATGTCCTGGACTGTGTATGTAATGCGTTCCGAAGATTCGCTAACTTGCTCAGAATTGCTGCTAAGTGCTTCCGAGGCAGCAGCGACGTGCTGGGCACTGCTTCCTACCTGACTAATTAAGCTATGCAGATTGGCTTTCATTTGATTAAAAGCGGTAGCCAAATGTCGTAATTCGTCCCTATTCTTGACGTTAATGTCACCAACCGTTAAATCGCATGCTGCAATTCGTTCAGCTGCTTGTACCATAGAACGTATGGGGTTAACAATCATGCGGGACAGCAAGAGGCCGATGGCTAAGGCGAAAAGAAAAGCCGCTACACTGACCCAGATCAACGTTTGAACGGTCGATACAACCACATCATGATTGCGGGCAGAAGCATCCTCCTGGACTTTCCTTTCCAGCTCTTCAATCTTCGCGGCAGCCTGCGTCAATGTTTCCGTTGTCGGAATAGCCCACTGCATCGCTTCAGCTTTGGCTAGAGCCACATTCCCTTTGTCGGCGTATTCCGTCACTTTCTTCACTAGACGAGCAAATGTCATGTTCGAGTCTACCATGGATTGGATAGCACTTTGCTCATCCTCGTTCTTCGAAACCTCTCCCATCTGAGTAATGATCGAAGAAAGTGTTCTATTCATTTCCGTCAAAAGCTTCTCTTTGTCCTTCGTTGGGTCTAAAACGTATCCGAACAGCATGCTGTTCTGTATTTGCGTTTTCTCTTTGATCTCAGAAACATTTTGAAGAATAGTGACATTATCATTCAGGAGCTTGGAATAAGAGCTATCCACTTTATTCAAGTATGTATACGACATGCCGCTGGTTACAGCAACAAGTAAAGAAACAATAACAAATGTGCCTACAATTTTGCTTCTCAATGAAACTGATAATATTCGCTCTCTCCAGCTAGCCGAATGATGACTAACAGCCATGATTATGCCCCCTCAGACGTCAGAAATCGCTTTCATTTTATACAGGATAACAGGCTGTCGTTAAATCGCGACAGCCTGTTTCACATTATTACCTATAACCAAATGAGATGGAGCGTTCTTGGTGTTTAATATAATTATTTGGAATTCATGTATTTACGCATATCGAAGGCAACAGCCGCGACGATAATGACACCTTTAATAATCAACTGCCAGTAAGGACTAATTCCGATAAACGTCAAACCATAGTTGATAACGCTGAAAATTAAAACCCCTGCAAGAACACCAGGTACAGTCCCAATACCACCGGATGTGGATACACCACCGACGACGCAAGCTGCAATCGCATCAAGCTCGTACATATTCCCGTAGTTATTCGTTGCGCCACCCGTTCTTGCTGCTTCCAGCACCCCTGCTAGACCATACAAAGCGCCAGCAATCGCATAGATGTAGATGAGGTAACGGTTTACGTTAATTCCTGAAACGACTGCTGCGTGAATGTTTCCGCCGATGGCGTACATATATTTCCCCAGCTTCGTTTTGTTGAACACAATCCAAACGATGATAGATACGACAATGGCAATAATGACAATGTAAGGAATGGAATAAGTAGAACCGGTTCCGATCGCGCCTGTCCCCAGCTGACTGAAATCTGATCTCAATCCGCCAATCGGCTGTGATTGATTCGGTTTCATATCAAAGTATAAGGAGTTAGCTCCGTATACAGCTACCATCGTACCCAAAGTTGCAATGAACGGTGGAACCTTGAATTTTGCAACAATGATCCCATTGATCAGACCTACCAATAGACCGGCTGCAATCGCAATAAGGATCGGTACGATCAAAGGCAGCTCCGGCAAATTCGGGAAAAATCTTCGACCATATTCCTGCGTTTGCAGCATAGAAGCGGAGATAACGGCGGTCAAGCCGACGATACGTCCGGTCGAAAGGTCCGTTCCCCCTGTGATCAAGATGAATGCCGCACCCAAAGCGATAATGACGCGCGTGGATGACTGCAGCAAAATATCACGAAGGATATTTACGGATAAAAAGCGTGGATCATAGATCGCGATACCGATAACTAACACAACTAGCACGATGTAAATTGCGTATTTGGTCACGAACCCACTAATGTCTCTGGATTTCAATGTTTCTGTCTTCGTACTCATGGTTCTTGGCCCCCTCCATTATGCCATATGCTGTGCAGCAAGGCGCATGATCTCTTCTTCAGTTGCTTTATTTCCTTCTACAATGCCTGTAAGGCGTCCTTCACACATGACCATGATTCGGTCTGACATCCCTAACAGTTCGGGCATTTCAGAAGAGATCATGATAATACTTTTCCCCTGCTTCGCAAGGTCAGCGATGATGGAGTAAATTTCGAATTTAGCACCTACGTCAATTCCCCGTGTCGGTTCATCAAGCAGAAGCACGTCCGGTTCTGTAAGCAGCCATCTGGCAAGCAGCACCTTTTGTTGATTACCACCTGACAGGTTCTTGATCAGCGCGTGCATATTCGGTGTCTTCACCCGAAGCATTTCGATACTTCGTTCGACTTCTACCTTACGTTTAGCTTCGTTAATGAAGCCTAGTGGATTCATATATCTGCCCAAATTCGCAATCACGGTGTTCTCAAGAACAGATAATACGGGGAAAATACCCGTTACACGACGCTCTTCCGTGAGCAAAGCGATTTTCTGCTTAATGGCATCAATCGGCGACTTGAGCTTCACTTGCTTGCCATGCATGGAAATGCTGCCGGAAGCAACACCTCTCATCCCGAACAAAGCTTCAATCAACTCCGTCCGCTGAGCACCAACAAGACCGCCGACTCCAAGAATCTCTCCCTTACGAAGATCAAAGGATACATTCTTAAATGATCTTGGTATGACAGAAGTCAGTCCTTCGACTTTCATTAATACACCGTTCGGCACATTGCTGCGCTCAGGGAAACGCTCCTTCAGATCTCGTCCGACCATCTTCGAAATAATCATGTCGGTCGTTAACTCCGACGATGCCCACGTACCAATCTTGGTACCGTCGCGCATAATCGTCACTTCATCTGAAATTTCGAGAATTTCTTCCATTTTATGTGAAATATAGATGATCGAAACGCCACGACTTCTCAGGTCGCGAATAATGCGAAACAGCTGCTCAACTTCGTTACCCGTTAGTGAAGAAGTCGGCTCATCCATAACAATGACTTTCGAATTGAATGACACAGCCTTAGCAATTTCAATGGATTGCACCTTAGAAACAGATAACGTCCCTACTAGTGTATCCGGCTTAATATCCATCTGGAGCTGTTTGAACAAGCTCTCTGTATCTTTACGCATCTTCTTGTGATCCACTAATTTCAAAGGTCCGATCCCTTTTAGCGGAAATCTGCCAAGCCAGATATTCTCCATTACGTTACGATGAGGTACTGGATGAAGCTCTTGATGGATCATAGAAATGCCGTTCTCTAAAGCATCTTTCGAACTTTGAATGGAAACGACTTCGCCATTCAATTTGATTTCTCCACCATCCGGCTTATAAATACCGAACAAGCATTTCATCAGCGTCGATTTGCCCGCACCGTTCTCTCCCATCAGCGCATGCACGCTTCCCGGGCGAACTTTGAGGGTAACGTTATCCAGCGCTTTGACGCCAGGGAATTCTTTGGAGATTTGATTCATTTCCAATAAATAGTCATTTACAGTCATGGTAACTCCCCCTACAGCTCACGATAATCCCCACAAAGTGAAGCCTTTCTTCGTTGTCTCTTTACCTTTGCATGGGTTCCCAAATAAGGAAGGCAAGAGCGCCCGCGTAATCATACATCGCTGCTCTTGCCCGCTTCTATTCGGATTACTTCGCTTCGTTCATGTTAGCTTTTGTAATCTTTTTGTAGGAAATCCATACATATTTACCGTCAGTTACATCGTAGCCTGTTGTTTCTTTGCTAGGTGTTTTACCGTTAGCAAGTGCTGCTGCTACATTCGTTGTTGCTGCACCTTGGTTTTTCGCATCGTTCAGAACAGTTCCGAGCAATGTGCCATCACTAAGGGCTTGAAGTGCAGGAGCTGTAGCATCTACACCTACAACTGGCAAGAATTTATTGTCTTTGAAATAGCCTTTTGCTTTCAAAGCTTCGATAGCGCCAAGAGCCATATCATCGTTGTTCGCAAGAACAGCTTCGATTTTGCTTTCGCTGGAAGCTAGGAATGCTGCCATTTTTTCTTGACCTTTAACGCGGTCCCACATAGCTGTATCTTCCGCTACTTTTTCTACACCCAGACCAGCGTCTGTGATCGCTTGGATGGAGAACTTCGTGCGAAGCTCAGCATCTTGATGTCCTGGCTCGCCTTTCAGCATAACGTATTGGATTTTACCGTCTTTGTTTTTATCCGCTTCTGGGTGAGCTTTGAAGTAGTCAACCAGCAGTTGGCCTTCCATCGTACCGGATTGCTCTGCTTTAGCGCCTACATAGTAAACTTTATCCCATTTCTTCATATCGTCAGCAAGTGGCTCACGGTTCAAGAAAACAACTGGAACGTTTGCCGCTTTTGCTTTATCGATGATAACGCCTGCCGCCGTACGGTCAACTGCGTTAATCGCTAGAGCGTTTACTTTTTTCGTGATGAAAAGATCGACTTTATCATTTTGTGTTGGTTGTGAGTTCTGGCTGTCCACGATATCAACGGTTGCTTTATCTTTAGCAGCATCAGCGATTGCGGCACGAACACCAGACATGAATGTATCGTCAAATTTGTAGATAGCTACACCAATTGTTGGTTTTTTAGCAGTGTCTGCTGCTTTTGGAGTTGCTGCTGCACCTGTAGTTGCTGCTGGAGCTGGTGAAGGTGTTGCTGTTTTATTGCCACAGCCTGCTACGGTTGCAACCAAAGCGCCTGCTACTGCAAGAGTAATCAATTTTTTCAAGGTAAGACCCTCCCTAAAAGGTGTGTTGTTTATTATTTACATTCCCTACTATACGGGATCAAAGCACCAAAACAAATGCAATATCCTCATGTGTTCTATCGAAATTCTCATCACTTTATAAAAGGGAAAAGCAGCTTCTGATTATCCGACCAGAACATATTATTTAGATCAATGGCTTTAATCCCTGTGTCCACACGGCTGGGAACCTTCTTCCCATTCAAAGCCTCAACCGCATTCTTCACACCCAAATATCCGATACTGAATGGATTTTGAATAATCGTCGCTTGGATGACACCCTCTTGCAGCAGCTCCAGCTCTTCGGAGGTACTATCAAATGTGATGATTTTCACTTTGTCCTGGAGGTCCATACTTTGAATTGCATGCGCAACGCCAATGGACGAGATTTCATTCAGAGCAACAATCCCGTCTAACTGGGGATGCTTCTCCATCATGTTATGGGTTAGCTGCGCGGCAAGCTCATAGTCCGTTAGACTGTAAACCTTTTCAATTACCTTCACATCCGGATATTTGGATAGCTCCTCCAAAAGCCCTTGTTCCCGAAGCTCTGTATTGCGCTCTCCTTGCATAAAGCTAACAATAGCAATATCACCGCTTGTCCCAGCCAGCTTGATGAGCTGTTTGCCAGCCAATTGCCCGGCCTCATAATTATTAGCCCCGATAAAGCTCTTGGCTTTACGTGTCTCCACTTCGGAGTCGATCGTGATGACCGGAATTCCCCGCATGTACGCATCATCCACAATCCCAGACAATTCCTTATAACCGTTAGGAGCCAGCACAATGGCGTCAGGTCCGCTGCTGATCGATTGTTCCATTAAAGCGATTTGCCCCTTTACATCCGCTTCATCGCCTGGTGCACGGAAATCCAGCGTAACATCAAACTCCTTCGCGGCCACCTCGGCGCCCATCTTCACCGTTTTCCAGTAATCGCCGTTTTGACTTCGCAGTACAACCTCCAAATGTTTCTTCTGCTCGGTTGGTATGGTCTCCGTTTGCTTGGTACAGGAGGACATGGAGATGACGGCTACCAGGACGGCAAATAGAAGGGGCTTCACTTTCATTGTTTTATCCATGGCTTCTCCTTCCTATTCATCTTCCAAGACTAAAGGAATCCAGACCTTGACGGTAGTTCCTTCTTCCAGCTCACTTTCAACCTTGACCCCATACTCCGAACCGAAATATAACTGGATACGCTCATGTACATTTCGCAGCCCTACACCGGACCCTTTTTCACTTTTCACATGACCGATCAGGATGTTTTTGAGCGTATCTTCCGACATACCGACACCGTTATCCCGAATCTCAAATAAGATCTTCTCATCGACCTTGCCGACCGATATGTGAATGAGGCCCTCGTCCACCATATATTCAATGCCATGATAGAGCGCGTTTTCCACAAATGGTTGTAAAATCAGCTTCAGCGTCTTATAGGTAAGCACCTCTTCATCCACCTGAATCTCGTAATCAAACTTATCCTTATACCGCATCTTCTGGATGATCAAATAATTCCGAATGTGCTCGATCTCTTCCCCGATGGTAATGATATTTTTCCCCTTGCTGAGCGATATCCGAAAAAACTTGGACAAGGACGTGATGGTTTTGACGACGTCTTCATTCTTTCCATTACCCACCATGCGAACAACGGAATTGAGTGTATTGTACAAAAAATGCGGATTAATCTGAGACTGCAATACCTCCAGCTCATTCTTCCGCTTCGTCTCCTGCTCATGGATACTTTGATCCATCAGCTCACGAACCCGTGAGACCATCAGATTGAATCTCCGCGAAAGCTGCTCCACTTCATCAGCGCCCCGAACATGAATATAGGTGTCAAAATGGCCCTTTTCGACCATTTCCATCGACTTTTTCAGTCGCTTGATAGGCTGCGAAATACGCGCAGACATGAAGGACGAGATTAACAAAATGAAAACAAGGACAATGACGAGAAGCCAAATCATGAACGTACTGATTTCCTTGCGTGTTGTAACCATTTCATCCATGTAAGAGACGCCAATAATTTTCCAACCGATGTTATTAACCGTCCTGACCACATTGAGCCGTGACTCGCCATCGCTGACATCCATGTATTTTCCATACGAGAATTTGAGCGCTTGCTCCACATTTTCATACTTCAAGCCAATATAAATAAGCTGCTGCTGCGGGTGATAGACAATGTTTCCGGCAGAGTCATCGATGATGTATACATAGCCTTTTTTGCCAAGAGAAACCGTACGAAACACGTCATCCAGCGTCTTGAAATTAACATCTACGAGCAGCACAGCTTCCACCCATTTCCCATCCTTTTGAATGGATACCCCTTTGCTCATGGAAACGACCCATTTGTACGGATCCTTGAACAGATTCTGTATATGCGGTAGGGAAAAAGTGAGATGGTTCGGATTATCCAGCGCAGACTTAAACCACGACTGTTCGAGAAGTCGCGTATTTTTGCGCATCTCGGTCGTGGGAATGCCAGTTACGAGTCCACCATCTGCTGTAAAAAGATGAATGGAGACGATATCCTCACGCGTACTCGCAATCGTTTCCAACTGCTCGAGCAGCTTGTCCGTAGGAATGCCATGGCTTTTGGCAATTTTCGCATCGACAACCTCGAAGGTGTCCGCCATGCCTTTAATATAATGTTCTAAGTTAAACTGTACCTGCTCGATCACCTGCTGCGTATTCAGAAAAGCACTCTCTTCCGCTGTTCTAGAAAATTTATTATAAAGCACCAGCGAGACGATCAACATGACGATCACCGTAATCAAAATAAACGACATCGTAATCGTAAATTGAATGCTTTTCACTCTCAACGTGTCCAGCAGTACATTATACAAGGCCTCGAATAGCGTTCTCACTTTACGTTTCAAGCTTTACCACCCACTCCTTTAACACTAAAGCCCTTTGGAACTGTTATTTCGGTACTCTTTGGGGGAAACACCGACATTTTTGCGGAATGAAAAGCTGAAATAATTGGCATCGGCATATCCAACCTTCTCGGCAATCTCTAGTGCTTTCATATCCGTAGAACGCAAGAGCTCCTTGGCCGCTTCCATACGAATATGGTTCAAATAGTTCACAAAGGTTATTTTCGTCTCTTTCTTGAAAATACTGCTGAAATATCCCGCGCTAATATGCAGGTGGCCACACACTTTATTAATCGTGATATCTCCTTCGTGATAGTGGCTCTTCGTATAATCCTTGGCCATTTCGACCAGGTTTTTGTACGTATATTGTCGATCCGTCGCGATATGATTCATCATGCTGGCACATAGTTCAGCAAGCCAATGCTTGGCTTCTTCCAAGGATGTGAATTTATTTATCTCTGTAAAAGGAATAAAATGATCGCCAAATACCTCATCGACGTTAAGGTTCGAGTCCTTGGCCGCTTTTAGGATACAAGTCAATATTTCGAGTAAATAAATTTGGTAGTCCTTAACGGAAACACCGCCCTCAATCCCTTGAAAAAGCTCATCCATCGTCTCCCGAATCTCCTGGCTCGTCCCGACCTTAATGCAGCGCGTCAAGGCATGCTCTTTCACATCGTCAAAACGAATCTTCTCCACGTTCCGCTTCTCCACATCATCGATGTAGATCATGCGGTTGTTGCCTAAGATGAGCCGGTAATCCAGCGCCAACACGGCATCTTCATACGAATAGCTAATCTTGGTTACGTCTTTCATAACGGTTCCGATCCCAACAGTAAGCGTAAACTTCAAATATTTCTCTACATTCTGCCGTACTTCTTCCAGCACCTTCATCGTTTCTTGAAGCGCAGCTTCTCGGTCTGTGCTCTCCCTCGCGGCTAGTACAACCACTTGATCGTTATGCATAAAAACAAGGCCAAGACGCCGTTTATCGGCGATCTCCTCCGTAATATTCAGCAGGGCAAAATATTTCAGCGCCTGATCCTCGGAATATTTCAAAGAAACGGACTTCGCCAGCTCGCCGCGATTCTCCAAATCCTCTTCATGAATGAGCACCCCATCGATGCTAAGCACCGCTACAACATAGCTACTTCCACTGAGCTCAATACCATAGTTCGCGGCCTTCTCGTACACTTCATCGCGCGGGAGTTTCCGGTTCATCAGGGTCGCCAAGAAATTTTCCTTAAGCACAGGCATGCTCTTGCGGTAATGCTCTTTCAGCAGCTGTACATTTTCCCGATGAGACACTTCCTCCTGAATCTGCTCCTTCACCTTCAGCAAAGCATTAATCAGCTCTTGCGCGGAAAAAGGCTTCAGCACATATTCATCAATGTGCAGCTTAATCGCCTTTTGGGCATATTCGAACTCATCATGTCCCGTAAGAATGATCAGCTTAATCGTCGGAAAACGCTCACGGACCGCTTCAGCTAGTTGGAGCCCATTCATGAACGGCATCTGAATATCCGTCACAACCACGTCCGGCTGCAGTCGCTCAACCATTTCCAGCGCTTCCCTGCCGTTCTCCGCCTTCTCTATCACTTCAAAGCCAATAGCTTCCCAATTTATCTCACGGACGACACCTTCCCGCACGTCCTCTTCGTCATCCACTAATAGCAGCTTGTACATGCTCGTCCTCCTAAAGCTTTTCTTATATAAAGCTTACTTCGTAAGCGCTTCTCGTAAGCGTATTCTTAATAAACATCATTGTACTAACTGCCTATGGAATACACAACTGGTTGATGCTCTCATCAGAAAATAATGGTAAAAATCACCTTTTGTCTGTTAAACTTAAGAAAGAGTAAAGCAAACCCACTAAAAATGCATCAAACTGGGACAATCTTCTGCTTAGCATGTTGCGGCCTTAAGGAATTAAACATTAATTCAGCCGTCGCTGGAGAGGACCCTTTGCGATGATTAAGAGAACCTGAGTACGCTATTTCTTGCAAAATGCTTGTTTTCGTTACCCAAAGGGAACTACGATGCGTTATTTTGCCAAAATCAAGGAATTCTCGGCGATTTTCAAGGAATAGCGGAACGAGGTTCCGCTTAAGCCCCTGAAAACAGCAAAACGAAAGAAATAACGAATCGACGTTCCCTCAGTAGACATGAGTTGTAGTAAAACTACTTACAAGACAGGAATTACAATAAAACTGCTCACACAAACAAGGAGGAAGCCCCATTGGATTTCGCACAAATAGGACGAATCGCTTCACTTATTAAAACAAACGTAGGTAAGGTCATTGTTGGCAAGGACGATACCGTCGAGCTTATGGTCATCGCCCTCATTGCTTCCGGGCATGTGCTGCTTGAGGATGTTCCCGGTACAGGGAAAACACAGCTAGCCAAAGCGCTAGCCCGCTCCCTCGACGGCACAATGAAGCGCATCCAGTTCACGCCCGACTTGCTGCCGTCAGATGTAAGCGGCATCAATTTCTTCAACCAGAAGCTGGGCGAATTCGAATTCCGCCCAGGGCCGCTTTTCGCTCACATCGTGCTTGCCGATGAGATTAACCGTGCGACGCCGCGCACGCAGTCCAGCTTGCTCGAAAGCATGGAGGAACGCCAAGTGAGCATCGACGGTGAAACGCGTATGCTCGAAGCCCCGTTCCTCGTCATTGCCACACAGAACCCTGTCGAGAATCAGGGGACATTCCCCCTCCCGGAAGCTCAACTCGACCGCTTCCTGATGAAGCTCTCGCTGGGCTATCCTTCCGCAGCCGAGCAGGTCCAGATCTTGAAGCGCTACCAGCAGCATGATCCACTCGATCAGCTGCTGCCGGTTGTGGGCCGTGCTGAGCTGCTCGAAGCTCAGCACTTGTTCACGCAGGTGCGCGTCAGCGACGAGCTGCTGCAGTACATCGTGCAGCTCGCGGAAGCGACGCGCGCGCATGCTGATGCCGCGCTTGGCGTCAGCCCGCGCGGCGTTCGCGCCTTGATGAAGTCGGCGCAGGTGTACGCGGCGCTTCGCGGCCGCGACTACGTGCTGCCTGACGACATCAAAGCGCTGGTCAAGCCCGTCTGGGCGCATCGCATCCTGCTGCGCACTCGATCGCGCCAACAAGACCAGCAGGTGCATGCTCTGCTGGTCAGTATCCTTGCAGCTACCCCCGTTCCTACGGAAGTGAAGCTGGGGTAGCCGATGAGCATTAGCTGGATTCTCATCATCACTGTCGCTCTGTTCCTCCTCCAGCATCAGCTATTTGCCCGCTGGGGGTTTCGCGGGCTTCGCATTGAGCGAACCTTCAGTACGACGCATTGCCATGCCGGGGACGACATTGTCATGATCGAAACGATCGTTAATCGCAAGCTTGCTCCGATTCCTTGGCTTCGCTTGGAATCAACGATTCATGCGGGGCTCCACTTTGCGAAGATGAGTAATCTCGCAGTGAGCAGCGGAGCTCTTTTCCAAAATCATCGCAGTCTGTTCAGCCTTATGCCCTATACAAGAATAGTCCGACGCCACGGGGTACACTGTGCGAAGCGAGGTTGGTATAAGCTCGAAACGGTCGCCGCTTCAATGGGAGATTTGGTTGGTGTGCAAGCTGCTTCCTCCATCCACCGCATGCAGTTGGAGCTCCTTGTTTACCCTCGCTTGGTAAGCAGAGATGACATCCCGCTCCTCTCCAGCCGATGGCAAGGCGATATAACCGTCAAACGCTGGATCATGCCGGATCCGTTCCTCGTGTCCGGCGCTCGGGAATATCGTTTTGGGGATACGATGAACAGCATCCACTGGAAAGCGACAGCACGCAGCCAGAAACTCCAAGTATATAATCGAGATTTCACTGCTGACCCTAGGCTGCTCTTAGCCGTAAATACGCAAATAACGGAAACGATGTGGGATGCTGTGACCGATCCCGAGCTTGTTGAGAAAGCTCTCTCGTACGCAGCTACACTTGCTGAATATGCCGTGAGCCAAGGTATTCCTGTTGGTTTCGGCTACAACGGCTCTCTGCAGGGTCAGCCTGGAGTTCCCGTGTACCTCGCCCCCGAAGGTGGTTGGCCACATTTGGAACACCTTTTCGAAACGATGGCTAAGCTTGCGATCTCCTGCTCTCGCTCCTTCGAAGACTTCCTGGATTATGGAATCGAGCAAGAAGGAACCGCGATGGACATCATCCTGCTGACTTCTTTCGTATCTAAGGGGATCGAAGAAAGTATTGAGCGTCTTGAATCGTTAGGACATTCTGTTTTTATCATCCCCTTGCAGCACGGCCTTCTTGAGCTGAACGGAGAGGAGGTAGGTGTTTCCAATGTTAGCGCCCATTCAAACGCCTTCTCAACGAGCTAATCTTCATTTACTTGTGAGAGAATTCGGCTTAGCGATCTTGTACGGTTTACTCGAACTCATTATCTTCTTTCCGATTATCGTTCTAATCCAGGTCTATGTGTCTGAGACCTTACTCTGGATGACTTGCTTACAGTTTTTGCTCTGTTATGTGTTCGGCTGCTTCTTTGGACGTATAAAATGGTTAACTCGTACTCTCTATGAGTTAATGCTTTGTGCAGGAGCAGGTTTAACGATTACCTACCTCCTGCAAGGCAACAACTGGCATGGCTGGACCTGCGCAGCCATCGGGTTAATATTTGCATATCGCGGAATTCGCTGCACCAAGGATGGATGGCTCTCGCTCTTCCCTGCGAGCATATTTGTTACCGCAGGTTTGGTTTATTTCGTAGGTGTCCCCATTATGGGACGGTTGGATCTTTTCAATCCGTATATAGGTTGGATGAATGGATTCGGGTTTTGTTCGCTGGTCATTTTTTTCTTAGCTACGAATCGCGCTCAGCTCCTTAGCGCCACGTTAGCAGGCAATGAACGTGCTGCAGCATCGTCACTATCTGAGTCAGTGAAGCGTTCAAGCCGCATTTGGTTAATCACATTAATTGCTTGCATCGCAGCTGTTGCCTATTTTCAGCAATTGCAGCAAGGAATCAGCTCTCTTCTTCGTTCTTCGATCGCTTGGCTGCTGCGCCTTTTGCAGTCCGAACCGTCGTCTGATCAGCCGCTAGAGCCAAGTCCTTCAGCACAACCATTGCCGCTTCCTCCTCCTGCTCCCACTGACGAACCCAGCTGGTTTGACATGCTGCTTCACTATGCCCAGGTTATTTTCGGCTATCTCATTGTCATCGCCCTTATCCTTGGCGCCATTTATATCATCATTGCCAAGCTGACACCTGCTCTGGTCTCGCTTATCCGGCGCTTGATGAACCGTTCATTTAGCAGCAAGAAAGGCGAGGGAACCGAAGGATTCACGGATGAAAAAGAAAATCTTCTAGCGTGGAAAGAACTACCGCGTATGTGGTGGCAGCAAACGATGAAGAGCTGGTCGAGGGGGAAAGTAAATGAACCAAAATGGTCACATTTGCCGAACAATCGGGAGCGCATCCGTTTCCTTTATCGTGTGTTGATCCAGCAAGCAGCTGAAGGTGGCTATACTTACAATAAAGCCTATACCCCAAATGAAACAGAACGGGAGCTATCAAACCAATATCAGCTATCCAGCCATGCCGTTCATGCCATCACATCAGCTTATAACCAAGCGAGATATAGAGATGACGATGTATCTGATTTAGAGCTTGATCAAGTACTGCAAACTCTTGACCCTCTCATTCGCAATCATTTGAAATGAGCACCTTACTCCCTAGCTGTAAGCATGTTTTTCATCACTAAAGTGATGAATCCCAGCAATCCCAATACTTTAACGATGATAAATATCGTCTCGTTCGCTGCTTCCGAGGGAAATCTCCCTTTTCCCTAGCTGTAAGCATGTTTTTCATCACTAAAGTGATGAATCCGAACAATCCCTATACTTTAACGATGATAAACATCGTCTCAGACGCTACTTCTGTGGGAAATCGCCCTTTTCCCTAGCTGTAAGCATGTTTTTCATCACTAAAGTGATGAATCCCAGCAATCCCAATACTTTAACGATGATAAACATCGTCTCAGATTAACAAGCTCTGCCTTTTCACCATCGGAATTTTCCGGACAAAATCTCGGCCCCGCTAGCACAAAAAAGGGGGCTAGATTATTCACCCCAAAGTTCTCCTATGCAAGACAAAGAGGCTGCGCAGCAAACAACTGCACAGCCTCTTCTTTTTTAGACTTTTATGACCATTTATCCGACTCTTCGCAATCCTACAACGCATCCCAGCATTTACATTCAAAAAATTCAGTCACACTTTTGCACACGGATGCATATACATAATTGTTTGAATACATTCGACTGAGGTGGTTTTGAGATGTTAGCATTAAAAACCGGTTGTGAAAAAGAAGAAGTCGTTCACACATTATGTGAAATGGGATTGGATCAGATCGCAAAATGGATCATGGTATTACCCGAAGACAGGTGGGAAAACATGTTTCTTTCAACATGGCCAACACTTGCTAAAAAATGCGGCTTCAACAGATAAGCTGCTTTCTTTTTACATAAACATACGAAAGACCATGGTGGCATTTCGCTCTGTGCAAACCTTGCATAGAGCCTTTTTGTCGTCATGGCCGTAAAACTCGATTATTTGTTTGGTGACCATCTTTTCAGCTTATGAATATTTCGTGTAAAAAGGCCTGTAAGAAACCGCGGAAAACCAAACTCAACCAGCTTCTGCTTCACCCGATCCTTCATCTGCTCCACGGTTAGATCTGGCAAAGTGAATTCACCGTTTTGGTAGCAATGACTGCAGTATACCTTGCTCTTCATTCCAGACTTCTCTGTTCCTCCGCCTTGCTCATCACGAGCGAGCGGCATCCCGCAGCTTTGACAGTTTTTATAGGTGTCCATGTTTTTTTACTCCTCCTAAAAGCTTCTCCTATTATCATACCAACAAGGCATTCAATTGCAATGAAAAGCTGACCTATTATCTATTCAAGCGCTTTCAGAGCAGGATAGTAGCCACCTTCAGGCGAATCTACTAGAGATAGAATGTCAATTTCAATTAGATTAGTAATAGTAAAATTTTAAGGAGGACTGTTGTGAAGCCCGTCACAGTGAAAGATTTGGTTGAGCGCTTCTCGCTCGAAGTACTTGCTGGACATTCGGAACTGCACCGCCCGATTACCAAAACAAAGGCACATCGCCCTGGACTTGAATTTGTCGGCTATTTTGAATATTTCCCGCAAGCGCATGTTCAGTTGTTAGGCAGGAAAGAAATTACCTATTTGCACAGTCTCAGCGAGAACGAAAGAAATCTTCATATCGGAAATATTGTCAAATATCACCCGCCTTGTTTCGTCGTAACGAGAAACCAAGAAGGTTTGAAATATTTAACCAAATATTGCGAAGAAGAGAAAATCCCGCTCCTCCGTACGGCTGCCCATACGAGTAAATTTCAAGACTTAGTTGATTTATATTTAAGTAAATCGCTAGCTCAGGAGATTGCCATCCACGGTGTTTGTGTCAATGTCTCGGGGATTGGCATTCTGCTTCGCGGTAAGTCCGGGGTTGGCAAGAGTGAAACTGCCCACACCTTAATTCACAGAGGGCATCGACTTGTTGCCGATGATATTGTCGTACTGAAGAAGATTAGCCCCGAGACTCTGCTCGGTACCCACAATGGGAAGACGAAGGAATTCCTGGCGCTGCGCAGCATCGGACTGATTAACGTCTCGCGGCTTTACGGCCGCAAAGCTTTCCAGGACGAAACGCGGATCGTGCTCGATATTGAGCTTACGAAGTGGCAGGAGGATGCGCTCAACAACGATTTGGAGCTCGAACCCTGTTTCACCGAGTATATGGATATTAAAATTCCACATATTGAAATCCAACTGCAGCCTGGACGAGATGTTGCCGGACTCGTTGAAGCCGCTGCCAACAACTGGTATTTGCGTCAACAAGGCTACCGTGCAGCTGAGGAATTCATGCAGCGTCTGCAAAATGACACCGATTAAAAGAAGCCGTCCCATCCTAGGATGAGGCGGCTTCTTTATTTAGCTTTCTCTTTTTTCATTAACCAAGTCGGGGTATTGATCCTGACCGTGATATCATCGTGGTCTTCGTGGTCCATACTTTTCCTACCCCTCTCTTGCCATAGCTGATACGGATACAGGATAAATGAAAGTCCCACCATGATGAGAAAGATGTGATAGTGCTTCACACTGATAAGATCCGCTATGCCAAGCTTTTCTTCAATCCGATGAAACACAAAGGCATAAAAGGCATCTTACAACAGATTAGCAACGACATATAACCAAAACCGCCCAAATGTAAAGTGAAAAACCCACATCGTTCCGACAAGAAAAATCCCATAGGCAAAGGCTGTATTTGTCACATAGCCCCATGGAACGATGGCATCTTTTAATATCCATAACTTATATGTATAGCCAATCTCATACACGATCGTGACCAAAAGAGCGGAGAAAATACAGACAGGCATATACCTGTAAATACTTTTCTTCTTCATCAAAAATAAAGATAACCAGGGCAGCACAAATCCTGACCAAAGCAGCAATTTATTGAGTATGTTGACAACCTCCCCTGCGGTTTGGTTGATTTTACCATTGCCTGATTTCGTCAATCGTATGCATGGTTTAGGCTCCCTCACCTCTATGTTTGGCTTATCACGATACAGGTACGGCCCCAAAACAACCTCTCGAATCGAAAGCTGTTAGTGGAGGTGCTTCTTATGCGCAAAAGATTAACAATCACGATACTATCTATTACACTAGCCGTTTTGATGCTTTGTGGGTGGACGGCCTATGCGGCAACTTCACCTAACACATCGACTTCGACTTCCGTCCTGGGGACATTCAAATCCATCGCTTCGGATGCTGTCACTGTAAACACAAATACCGGTGATCAAACAATTCCATTAGCCAAATCCGTATGGGTTTACCGTAATGATCAAAAGGCCCAACTGGCTGATTTGAAGCCTGGGGATCAGATCGAACTAATCGTTAATAGCAAGCAGCAGGCTGCCTATGTGAAAGCGACCTCAACTGATGCTGGTGCACCTGTGACAGAAGCCGTACCAGCGACACCAGTGACCCCTGAGCCTACAGCGACACCAGCTTCGCCGGGAACGAGCGATCAAGCTGCAGCAGCTGTGCCAAATAAACCTGTTTCTAGCACACAATCCCCTTCCCAGCAGAACAATGAGGTTTACCCTAACTTGGAGGACATCGACCTGAAGGTGGATGGCAAGCACTTCAAACTGCACATTACACAAACCAAGGGTGCGAATGGCATCTTGTATGATCTGAATATTAAGCCCGAAAATAGCGGTACGATTCATCTCAAAGGGGACCAAGCCGCCGCATGGATCAAAATGCTACTTGCTTCCGTCGACCTCAAATCTTCAAATGCTGAGCAGGCATTAACACAGCTGCTTGCCGAGCATTACAACTTGGATGCAACTAAACTAAATATCCATATGAAAACCAAATGGGAGCAAGAACAAGCGCCCAATACGGTAAAGCAGCAGGATTCCCAAAAAGATGAGAGCGCGCAAAAAGATGATGACGAAGATGAAGATAAAGACAAAAATAAAGACAAAGACGACAAAGTCAAGTATAAAGACAACGATAAAAGCAACAGCAATAATAACAACAAAGAAAATAACAACGCTAAATCCAAAGCGCACGGAAACAGTGAACATTCTGGAAAAGACGATGATCGTAAAAAGAGTGACAAGTAAAATCGCAGCAGCCACAATGCTGACTAACTCAAAAATATAAGTCTCGAGCTTTTGTGCAAAAATGATACACTTTTTACAGGTTCTCACACCGTAGAAGGCCCCCCCATCACAATAAAAGCCGCCGATATCCATTTAGGATGTCGACGGCTTTTTGCTGCATATCTTATCTTTTCTTCCCCTTGCCATGTCCGTGCTGACTTTCTTTTTTGTCTTCCTTATCGCCCTGGTCTGACTCTCCGGACGAGGACAATGAGTTCGAATCCTTAGCAGTTTGAGCCTCTGCCCCCACAAACGGCATATCAAAAGGAACAACAGGTGTCTGAGCCAAGGCCCGATTCATCATCTCGCGAAATAAAACAGCAGGAACAGCACCGCCGGATGTCGTTAAGTAATGCTCTTTATCCGTACGGTCATAACCGACCCACACAGCAGCCGTTAGCTCTGGTGTGTAACCAACGAACCACGCATCTTTAGCACTTCCGCTGCTTAAACCTTCGAATTCCTTAGTCTGCGGCAGCTGCGTTGTGCCAGATTTACCTGCAACGGGGCGATTCATTGCAGCATTCTTACCTGTTCCTTGCGCAACAGCCACTTGCAGCATTGACGTCATTGCATAAGCTGTTTCCGGCTGCATCACGGGAACCCCCTTCGGGCTTGCCCCAACAAGCACATGACCGCTGCTCGTCTCGATCTTCGTGATGGTATGGGCTTGATGCAGAACTCCCTTGGCGGCGAAGGCGCTGAATGCTTGCGCCATCTGTAGCGGTGACACCCCTTCTGAGAGTCCGCCGAGAGCGATGCCAAGCTGACGATCCTGAGCCGGTAAAGTAATGCCCAGGGATTTAGCAAATTGGAGTCCACGATCAATCCCTATCTCG
Source organism: Paenibacillus phytorum (assembly GCF_013141715.1). GTDB lineage: Bacteria > Bacillota > Bacilli > Paenibacillales > NBRC-103111 > Paenibacillus_E > Paenibacillus_E phytorum. Next base: position 46,741 of record NZ_WHOA01000064.1, read on the forward strand.
TGAAGCAGCCAAACAGCTGGCACGTTCCAAGAAGAAACAACCGCTTCCTGCATCGTCACCTGCCCTCTCGTTCGGTGATCCCAATCTTGTGGTTGGTAACCTTCGATGTTCAATGGACCATCATATAAGATGGAATTTGGCTTATAGCCATTCTCCATCGCAGGTCCATAGACAACAATCGGCTTAAAAGATGACCCAGGCTGTCTCTTCAACTGCGTTGCACGGCTAAACCCACGGAAGACTCCTTCTCCTCGTCCTCCAGCTAATGCGCGAATCCCACCGGTTCGCTGATCAACGATTGCAGCTCCGCTTTGAATGAGCTGATCTGGCTTGCTTTTCGGAAATAGACTCTCGTCTTTATAAACATCCGCAACTGCATTCTGCACCAAGGGATCTAGCTCCGTCGTGATTCGCAAGCCACCCGTCAACAACTGTTCTTCTGTAAAACCATACTCATTAACAGCTTCATTAATGACCGCATCCACATAGGCCGGATAGCGTCCCTTCAACTCATTGCCTTTATCGGATTTAACGACACCTAGCGGTGAAGCTTTGGCTTTCTCGTAATCCTGCGCGGTTATTTTACCTTCATCACGCATCAGTACAAGCACAGTATTCCTTCGCTCGAGTGCCTGACCTTCATCCTTAAAAGGTGAGTACCGGCTAGGAGCCTTAGGAAGAGCGGCAAGAACTGCTGCCTCTGGCAAGGTTAGATCCTTCACATTTTTATTGAAATACGTTCTAGCCGCTCCCTGTACCCCCCAGCTCCCTTCCCCGAAATAAATGCTGTTTAAGTACATCTCCAGAATTTCATTTTTACTATAGGTTGTGTCTATTTTAATCGCATAAGCGGCTTCTCTCAGCTTTCGACCCAGTGTTTTGTCCGCATTGAGAAACAGATTACGGGCCAACTGCTGCGTAATCGTACTGGCTCCCTCCGAATAGCTTCCTCGCAACACATCGCGAGCAACCGCACGGAAGATAGATCTGACATCAATCCCCGTGTGCTCATAGAATCTTTTATCTTCCACAGCCACAACCGCATCCATCAACACCTTCGGTAATTGTGAAAACTGGACAGGCTCAATTTTTGAAGCAGATAACTGCGAAGCTGGTTTACCGTTCTTATCCAGCACAAGTGTTGACTCTGGCAGCGGCTGGCTTAACTTCGATACATCGAGTCCACGAATGTAGGAATAACAAGCCACGAATACAATCACACAACCCATCAGTACAATAACGCTAAAAATTTGCCAAAACCTTTTTTTCTTCCAAAATGCTTTAAACATCTTACCTTCCTCCTTACGTACGCTTATATATATTCGCAGGATTCCTGCAGTTAGCGACGCACGAGGGAAAAGGAACTATTACCAACTTAAACGACATAAAAAGCCCCCCAATATATAAACAACTGAAGGGCTCACAATTTTTGGAATATACAATTTTTAAGCGATTGAGGTTGGTGCTCCGAAAATACTGGTGTATCCGCTGATGCTGCCCAGGATACGCTCCGCTTCCTCACCGTTCATGGAACCATATCGTTCCACGGCATCGACGATTTTAGGGAACAAATGAATGTCTCCTGCGCTTGCGAATCCACACACACCAGGGAAAGACAACACAAAATGCACACAAGCATCTATCATCTGCTGCTGGTCAAAAGGTTCATACCATGTCGCATAAGAACGCTTCTCCCCTTCTCCCCATGGAGCCTTAGCAATCGCTTTGATGACCCTGATAGCTGCATTTTGCTTATTGGCTTCTTCCATGAGTGCATCGAAAGCTTCCCGATACTCCGGCAAACTATACATATAATAATTGAGTGGCAGCAGCACGGTTGCGAAAGGAAATCGATGTAACGCTTCCAAATGTACACTCGGAGCATCATGCCCATGTCCAGTTATGCCAATCTCCTTAACAATACCTTCGGCTTGCGCTTCTAAAGCTGCCTCCAAAGCACCGCCTTTTTCTGTGCAGCGGTCTAACTCCTCCATAGAGCCTACCGCATGCAGTTGAAGTAAGTCTACAGAATCAACCCGCATCCGTTCCAGAGAGCGATAAATTTCTTCTTTCGCTTCCTTCTTCGTTCTTTGCCCTGTTTTCGTAGCTAGGAAAATATCCTTGCGAATTTGACTGATCATAGGGCCCATACGGACTTCGGCATCCCCATAACTGGCTGCGGTATCAAAATGGTTAACTCCATGCTGCAAGGCAAAAGAAATGGATGCATCCGCTTCCTCTTGCGTCACATTCCCTAGACTTGCTGCACCAAACATAACGACTGAGCTTTCGTGATTCAAACGACCTATTGTTCGTTTCAACATGAATGAAGTGCTCCTTCCTTATTGTTCTTACTCTTCTCCACCATATCATTTACTTGGCCAAGAATACAGTTCTTCGCTGAACAAGATGCAAAAAAAAAAGCTTTTGGATACGAACATCCAAAAACTTTTTACTCATACCTCAATGTATGCCAATTAATACGTTGCCCCTTGCAAGAACTTAACTCGTTCACCCATTGGCGGAATTTCGTTGCCATCCACAATAACTTCAACAACCACAGGACCTCCGTGAGAAAGCCACTCTTGCACATGCTCTCCCTGTAGTTGATCCAGAGATCTAACTTCGGCATGACGCAAGCCAAGCGATTGGGCAACACCTGCAATACTAACTCTCTCTTGTGAAAAGTCTTCCAGACATCTTTTGTACTGCAGCATATGACCATGATAAACCATCCCGAGACGGGCATTGTTAATGACGACAAATAGGATCGGAAGGTTGTATTCCTTAGCGGTTAGCACTTCGAGACCATGCATGAAGAAACAGCCATCGCCTGTAATACAGATCGTTGGTCGAGTCGGCTCCGCTAACTGAGCTCCTAGTGATCCTCCGATTCCAGAGCCCATGCCTCCGAAATTGATATCAATATCGAATTCTTGTCCGCTCTCGATCAATAAGTTTTGGATCGAATAGGTCATGAATTCACCGATATCTAGGAAGAATCGAGCATTCTTCGGTGCTGTTGCACTGAGACGACGGATCGCCGACAACGTATTCCATTTCTCTTCGGCCTGTTCGGAAGCTGCTGCTGCTTCGCCTAGCCCCTGGAATGCCTCGCTTGCATATGATTTATCTTGTGTATCAGCTGAAAGGTGCTCTAATAATTCCGTAATGACAAGCTTGATTTCACCATGTACAGGATACTGGGTTTCGTAGCACTTCCCTAATTCACTTTGATCGTAATCGATGTGAATGAGCTCTCTACCCGCAACCAATCGTGGTTCCCAGTTGCTTGTTGCTAGCTCGCCTAGGCTTGAACCGATGATCAGCAGTACCTCATGATCGTTACCGTTCAAGTACTCACTCGCTTTGATATTCGCTGATAAGCCATATATCCCTAAGGAAAGCGGATGATTTTCGGGGAATGCCCCTTTTCCACGTGGTGTTGTTGCCACTTTCCACTCAAGCGTTTCAGCCAACTGTACGATACTGTCAGAGGATGCTTTAGCGCCATTACCCAACAGAATCGCTCCACGTAGACCTGCTGCTTTGATTCGCTTAGCAGCCGCTTGAGCGGCTGCCAAATCCATCGTTGGCTGCTGAACTGGAGGTAACACCGGAAGCTCTCTTTCACCTATATCCGTCATTTGAATATCAATAGGAATCGCCAAATGCACAGGACCTGGCACGCCGCTAATCGCTGTGTGATAGGCCTCTGCCAGAATCTCTGGCAGCTGATTAGGGTCTAGAACCGTTCGGCTCATCTTCGTAATCGATGCAAAGATCGGTTCAGCATACAGCTCCTGCGCGCCCCCTTTGCCCATTTTACCAGATGGCACTGAGCCTGTGATGAATATAACAGGAAGCTTCTGCTTCCAAGCATTCGCAGCCGGAGTCACGAGGTTCGTCGCTCCCGGTCCGCTAGATGCCACGCAAATCGACGGAAGTCCTGTAATTCTCGTATAAGCACCTGCCATGTAGCCGGAGCTATTCTCATGCTTAGCTACAATCGGCTTAAGCTCAGGAATGTCCAAAAGGGCGTCATAGATCGCATTGATTGAGCCTGCTGGAATACCGAATACATATCGCACACCTTGCTGCACTAAAAATCTCAATCCTACTTCAATCGCCCGCATATTGGTTACCCCCTTCCTTTAGGTAAAGTAAATTTGAATACCGAACCTTGACCTTCGGTGCTCTCGAACCAAATCCGACCGCCATGCAGTTCGATAAGCTGTTTTGAAATGGCAAGACCTAGGCCTGTCCCATTAATTTGATTATTAGCTTGATAGAATTTCGTAAAAATGTTTTTCTGCTTCTCATAAGGGATACCGATACCACTATCATGTACTTCAACCGTAAGTACCGTTTCTTCGAAAATCGTTTTAATGGTAATCACACCCATAGGTGGTGTAAATTTAATCGCATTGGAAAGTAAATTCAATAAAATCTGCAGAATGCGTTGTTTATCGACGCTTACAATCGTATCCGTTTCTGCGTCCGATTCAACAACTAGAATCAGCTTCTTCTTATTGATTAAAGACTGTACAATATGAACGGATTCCTTGATGATTTCTTTGAAATCAGCTTCGGTATACACCAATTCAAATTTACCGTTTTCCATTTTAGCGAAATCCAGCAATTCATTCACTTGATCCAGCAAACGCTCGATCGACTTGGACGCGATATCTAGTAAATCCTTCTGCGAATCGTTGAGTCCACCGAGAATCCCTTTGCTAAGAATGTCTACAGATCCTTTAACCGCTGTAATCGGCGTACGTAGCTCATGAGAAAGTGTCGCGATGAAATCGCTTTTCAACTCATTCAGATGCTCTAGTTCACGTACTAGACCCTCTAGCTTGAAGTTAGCATGCTGCAGCTCTATAGAACGCTCATTGACGGAGTGATCCAATGTCTCCGTATGCTGGGCATTCGAAAGCGCGGTAGCTGTAGCATCAGAAATCGATTGGCAGAATTCCAATATGCTTGCTTCATACTTCCTTGGTTTTCCGATCGACGGAATCGCAACGACACCGTAAACGGAACCTTTGGCCACAAGCGGGAATACCATAATACTTCGGATATCAAAAGAGACGAAGGCTTTATGATTAGGCCGCGGATCCGCGTACACATCCTCGATTGCCGCTGATTTCTTCTGAGTAATGACTTCATACAAAAGGCGGTCATTTTCAATGGTTAACTTGACTTCTCTATGCTTAACCTTCCATTCGTCAACTGTTACATTCTCAGAAGACAATTGGTAGGGCTCAATGGTATGCTCTTTTTCATTATATAGATGAATACCGATATCCTTAGACCCACTGGCTTTACGCATGTAGTGGAAAAAAGTGTTCAGAACATCTTTGACCGACAATGACTCCGATAAAGCTTTCGTCGCGTCAAGAAGAAGCTGCTGCTTCTCCATCAGAAGTTGCCGTTGTTCGAACATGCGGATGTTGCGAATCGCCACACTTGCCATGTTAACAAAAGCTTCCGTAACTTCCATCTGCTCCTGAGTAATATTCATCGGTTTTCCGAAATCGTGGACGAAGACAAGCCCAAACACGTCATTTTCTACAATGACGGGAATCCCGAGGATCGATTTAATTTTTAACAATTGTCTCTTGGATTGATCCAATCTCAGGTCAATACTCGTATCTGAGATATAGTCGCTAGCTTGGTTGCGCAAAATATCCCTGACAAACTCATCTTCTCTAGGATCAATGAGCAGCTCCGTTATATCCACAGGCAATTTATTGCCTTTATATCCTTGAAAAGTACCATCCGGCTGTTTCAAGAAAAAACCAACAAGATCTGCTTGCGTTATCTCTCCTGCTATCGCGTCAACGAAGACTTGCAGGATTTCTGACATTTCAAACTGAGAATTAATGACCTTCGTCATTTGAAATAATTTTTGAAAACTTATCAATTCCATGACCATGCCCCACCCATTCCCCTTTTTTTAGCGAATCTTTATTTGATGTCTTCCATTATTCTTGGCCCCAAGAAGTGCAGAATCAGCTTGCATAATGATTTGATCGAACGAGGTAGGGTCGAAATTATTCGTCAACCCTATGCTCACTGAAAATTCCTGTGATTTATGGTGTGCCAGGCTAACCTTTAAACCGTCGACAGCCTTAATGATACTATCTGCAATCTCTACACAGTTCACTTCATTTTGGAGTAAGACCAAGAACTCGTCCCCGCCATACCGAAAGGCTAGATCATGCTCGCAAGAGATTTTCGACGTTATGATCGTTGCTACTTCTCTCAAGACTTGATCCCCAACCAAATGACCATAGTTATCATTAATGTCCTTAAAATAATCCATATCGACCATCATAGCGGCTTGAAATTGCTTGGTTCCCTCTTTGATCATCCGAATGGTAATATCCAAGTATGCTCGATTATATAAACTAGTTAGCGCATCCACATACACCAATTTAGCTAATTGTTTATTGTCTTTCTTCAAATTTTTAACCTTCGCTTTTTGGTGGAGGGCAATTTCAACCTTCCGTTCCAGCACATCCAGATCGAATGGTTTGGTCAAATAATCAATTGCTCCTAAACGAAGTCCTTGTAAAATGTCTTCCTTCTGTGCATTTGCAGATAAGAAAATAATTGGGATATCAAAGTCGCTATCGGCTATTAATTGTTTGCATATTTCAAATCCAGTCACTTCAGGCATCATCACATCAAGTAAAATAAGATCAGGTGCCGTCTCTTTGACCATGGAGAAAGCTTCTTTACCATCCTCAACCGTGATGATTTCATAATGTAATGAATTTAAAAATATACGAAGTATATTTAAATTATGGGGTTCGTCATCGACGATAAGAATGCGACACTTCATTAATCTATCCCAACTTTCATGACTAAAATAGTTGCCTATTGATAACTTGTTATCCATTCATTTGCATTTGCTCATCGATGATACTTAAGAAAATCCGCACTAATTCGTCATCAAACTGTTTGCCTGCGTGAATAAGAAGTTGTTCCCTGACTTCATGCACGTGCAGCGAATCTCGGTATACTCTCGTAGAAGTCATCGCATCAAATGCATCTGCAATACTTACAATGCGGACAAGCAAGGGAATCTCTTCACCTTGTAGATTGTCTGGATATCCTCTCCCATCCATGCGTTCATGATGCCATTTTACAATCGGCAGCAGATGCTCAACATCCGGCAAATCCTTTAGCAGCTCATAGCCAATTACAGGATGCTGGCGAATAACGTTAAATTCTTCATCTGATAACCGCCCAGGTTTCATCAAAATATGATCGGGAATTGCTATTTTTCCAATGTCATGCAAAAGAGCCCCTAACTTCAGGCGTTCCAGTTCAGCCTCACTTACCCCCGCCTTTGCTCCAAGTAAAGTAGAGTAGAAAGCGACATTATAACAGTGATCGACCGTGAAGCTATCTTTAACCCTCAATGTATTAAAAAGATTCTCGTAAGCTTTCTGTTTCAGTACTTGTCTCCGGAATTGAATCTTTTTAATCAATTGCTCCATATGCAGTTTAATGAGGTTGCACAGTTGCAATTGATCCTCTGTAAGTTGAATATCAGAAGGAAATGAGAATAATAAAGCCCCGTAAGAAGGACCATGCTTTATATGAAAACCGTATATACACTCGTATTTACTCATTATAAGATAATTTTTTAAATGACTTTCTGCCTTATGTACAGATAAACGTATCCCATCGGGATTTCGGATAAAAAACTGAGTTTGGAGCACTATTTGCTGTAACTGGTCCATGACTGCGGTACTAATATTAACCGAATAAGATGCTGGGGTGCTCTGATGTTTCTCGTCTATAAGAAAGAGAGAGATATGTTCGCAGCCAATTGTTTTCTTGGCGATATCACTCAATTGTCCGATCGATTCGAAGATGGAATCAGAATTTATCACATTTTTAAAAAACAATGAATTCTGCATAGATGTACCTCTTATTCTTCTCAAATAAACTTCCCCAACTATTTAATTAGTACTAGTTCTTCTTAATAAGGAGATTCTCCTCTATTATAAATAAAAATTTCCATTATTTTAATATTTTTTTACTCATATCGCTATATAATTACTCACTTTTTGTTAATTTCTTAGATTATTCTCTCGATTTCTGTCAGATAACTTGAATAGATCCCGCACCAAAAGCAAAAAGGCCTACCCCTTTCTAATGAAATAGGCTGACCTTTTCTAGTTATAAAGATCTAGTTACCTGACATAATAGGTTTAATAAGTGATAACAAGAGCTGTGTGTCCTCTTTACCAATTTGGGAGAAGGGGTTAGACGGATTGTTGAGAGTTAATAGAATCTGCTCAATGTCGATTGCTGTAATTCCCTTAAAATATTTTTGCTTAAGCGCATTTTGTACCTGATAAGAAGAATAATTGTCTTGAATATAGACCGGTGAGCCATAAAGGGACAAGTGATTATTATAGTCCATGTTATAGATGGATATAAAATTTGCTCCTTGCGGAATCATGATAGACGTCGGAATAGATAGCCTCCATGGTGCCCCTTTAGTTACATGACCTATTTCAACAGAACTCACATTATACCCTGTAAAATAAGCATAGTATGCCTTAATGTTCGACTCATTGTTGTCCTGATTCCATGTGATATGTCCACGGATACTTCGATAGTGCTCGTCCCAATCTGTAAATTGAATCGTTGGGGGCAGCGGATAATAGGCAGGTATGTCATTCTCTTCGCCACTTTCAAGATCAGAGTATATCGCAATCTGCGTTGCGCCATTAGGGATTATGATAGGCTCGTTAATATTTAAACCGTTGTAATTCATATGGTTATCTATGATAGGAGGTTCCAAGGCAGAACCGACCAATTGTAATTTCGTTCCATTTGCATCGGTAAAATAAATCGTTTGACCAGCTAGTTGAAGGAGAATATTACGATCTGACGATACTTCCCATCTTAGCCAACCAGCTATTTTCCCCGCTTGCGGGTAATACAGTTGCCCTTCGAAGTTACTCGGCACAGGTAAATTCGATGTTGTAGTGACAGGTGTTAATGGATCCGATAAACGATTATCATACATGAATACAATGGGCCAACTTCCAGGTTCTTCTCCATTACTGTTATTTACTACTACCCCGATTTCTACGACATCTGTTGGTAGCGTTGGCAAAGTAAACTGATAAGCTTTATCTGCCCTTTTTCCGACAACACCCAAATGATGGTATACATTTAATGCATTCTTTGTTCGATAGTATACACGGTACCCTGTAACTTGAGATTCATTCGTAGAACCAGTCCAATTCAGCACTCCATCAATAACTCCGCCGGTCGGATTGGTATCTTTGAAGAGTAATTGACCAGGAGAATACAGGGACGATTTCCAAATTGGACTTGTCACTTGAGCCAAGACAGATGATTCTGACTTCAACTCCAAGCCTATTCTTGTCGCTCCCGCTGGAATGGGTATTGCCGTTGGCAAAGTAAATTGATTAAGCGTCGTACTAATATTTGAATACACGTTACCAACTACCGAATTATAGCTGTCTAAAAAATTTATATTTATTTGGCTATTGGCGGGAACCGTTCCATACGTATTCCATGTTACCCTTCCTTGAATTACAGTTAATGAAGAGTATTCAAGATTGTCTTTAAAGTTAAAACTCTCAAAAGCGGTATAACCGCCTCTATGTTCTAACGTCACATTATGCGAATAGTTACCACTCACTTGACCGCCGATATATGTATCATTGAAATATCCAGGAGCTGAGATATAGATGCTATAATTTGCAACTGGTAAATTTTCTAGTTTACCATGACCGACTCCGTCTAACTGAATTCGTAATGGAAACGGTAAGCTCTCTGAGGTAACAACAACCTTAGCTGAGCTAATTGGTTGTGACTCAGTATTTTTCACGGTGACATCAATAGAAGCGACTGAAACATCTGAGCCACCAGGCAAAACCGCAGCAGAAGCTTTATCAAGATGAGGTAATGTTACCAACAAAATGATTGTAACGATCAAAGCCGCAATCCATTTTGAATGACTTACTTTCATCAAACTCTCCCCTTAGACCAATAATCTGTTCATATTCCTTTCGACATGATATGACATTTTCCTCTATTTTATAGGTAAAAATAACCTCTTTCTCAGTTAACGTATAACTGGGAAAAAGGTTAATGTCTGCTTCGCTTCCTTAATGCCATTAACCTTCAACAATGCAATTAAACGTTATCGTTTAACTATAGGAATACAAAAAAAAGCATAATCTAGCAGTGAAATCACTACTAGATTATGCTTTACTAT
>NZ_WHOA01000065.1 GCF_013141715.1 Paenibacillus phytorum
AGGCATCTGGCGAAGCAGAAGGGCGCGCTCGGTGTCTCCATTTTTCAACGTAAAAATGCTATTTATTTAGCCATCTGTCCATATTGGAGGAACAGGCGGTCTATGAAAACGCTTTTCTCGACAGTCTGAGTTACTCCAATAGAAGCACGAATTTCGAAACCTGAAGATCAGAGATTCTATTGGAAAAATCCAATGGAAGTATGAACTTCTTTTGAATACCGATTCGAATGTCCCAGAAGGTCAATGACCTTAAGGGGCTGTCCCAAGTAGATACATTTGGGACAGCCCCTTTTTTGTGTTGGCAAGGTGGTAAAAGTTTCGGGGTATGAGAATAACCCCAATATAGAGGCAACTTTTTTGAGAGATAGGTCGGCAGCGCAATGAGCGCAAAGCGCCTCATCCGATTATCGGTGAGGCGCTTAATTTTGTTGGACACAAATGCTAGCTTGCTGTTTTACATTTAGAACATCAACCCTTGACTGCACCTGCGGTAACACCTTTGGTAATCTGCTCATTAAAAATAGCGTAGATGAAATCCGTACACGCTTTATGAACTCCCGTCTATGCCTACGATGATTAATGCATATAACGCTACTTTGGCGGTACAGAAGGAAATTGTTAGATGTATGGTTGGCAAGCAGCCATTTCGTGGTGAGTCTCCAATTGATGCTTTTTGCGGTTTAGAATGGGCCAAGTTATAAGTAGAAGTGATGAAAGTAGAATAGTTAGCGTAGGAACCTGTCCTTTGGGCAGGTTTTTTTGTTGTTATATAGAAAACAATGATTATCGGATTCTGAGTTTAAAAGGGGGGACAAACAGGCCATGCAAAAAATTGCTGTCGTGACAGACTTTGACGGAACATTGATGGAGCAGGATGTTGGCGATGTGTTGATGGAAGGATTGGATGTGCTAGATGAACCGCAGGTAATTGAAGCCTCAAGACTTTTTCGAGAGAAAAAGGTCGGTTCTTTGGCTTGGATTGAAGCCGCATACCCCATGCTAGCAGATCGTCAGGAGCAGGTTGATAAGTTGATTGAGAGTGTTCATTTACGGGATGGTGCGAGGGAGTTCATTGATTTTTGCCAGCAGAAAGATGTGCCCGTTACGGTTTTAAGTGATGGGATGCTTTATTATATTGAGCAAATTTTAGGTCGTCACCAGGTGAAAGTGGACCGAATTATCGGGAATCCGATTACCTATTTGGAGGAGGGTCAATTTCAGTTCGGGGTCCAGAATACGAATCCAGTATGTAAATGGTGCGGGTGCTGCAAGGCAAGTGTTGTTAAGCAGCTAAAAGAGGAAGGATGGCTTGTCATTTACATTGGTGATGGCAGCAGTGACTATTATGGCTCCGGCTTTGCCGATTGGATTTTTGCGCGAGCGAGTCTTGCTAGATATTTGAAAGAGGAAGGAACGGTCTATTATCCATTTGAGACGTTTCATGATATTTTAAACATACTAAGAACAGATTGGGATTCATTTCTGAGTGGCACTGCGAATAGCCGTCTTCAAGGGAGATTTCCTGCTGCCTGTAAGTTCCCAGATTAGGATAAAACCAGCTAAGGGAATGCCACAGGCAACCCCCTAGCCAGCTAGATGTTGTAGAGTCATTCGAGATGATCTTTGAGTGTTTCTACAAGTTGGTTTTGAATATCTGCTTCACTATGCTGCCATATGATTTCGAAAAGCACACCAAGTCCGGGCAAAACCCTTTCTTCTCCGCCGATGGAATCCTCAATAACTTCCTGAAGCTCATTATTCGATTTATTCTGGACTCGCTGGACGATGGCCTGTCTTAAGGTGATGTTCATTCGTGGACCTCGCTTCCATTTCGTTATCGATATTAATATGCGCAAGTTTCAAGCGGTTCATCCTTCCATACTTCGCCACCTATCCATGCATAGTGAGTTGCGGCCCGTGAGTATGTTATAATTATAATCATCTTAGGAATTTGGAGGACACGCCAACAGTGAGAAAGCAATTTGCGATTATTGGAATGGGAAGATTCGGGTCTAGCGTCGCTAAAACATTGTCACAATTAGGGTTTGAGGTCCTTGCTATTGATCATCGTGAAGAGACGGTTCAAGAGGTTTCAGCTTTCGTCACACATGCCGTTCAAGCAGATTCTACGGATGAAGAAGCGCTGCGAGCTCTAGGTATTCGAAATTTTGACGTTGTGGTTGTGGCTATTGGAGAGGATATTCAAGCGAGTATTCTGACTACATTAATCCTCAAAGAAATGGGCATACCTACGACTGTAGTGAAAGCTGTAAATGATCTGCATGGAAAAGTGTTAAAAAAAATTGGCGCAGACAAAGTCGTTTATCCGGAAAGAGATATGGGACAGCGTGTGGCGCATCATCTGATCTCATCTAATATTATCGATTACATAGAACTATCTGCCGATTACAGTATCGTTGAGATTAAGGTTTCCAAACAAATGATTGGTAAAAGCCTCAAACAGTTGGATATCCGGGCTAAATATGGCTGCAATGTCATTGCGATCAAACAAAATGAACAGCTCATTATTCCGCCGAGTGCGGAAGAGCCGCTTAGAATGGACGATATTCTGGTTATTGTAGGAAAAAATTCAGATCTTCAAACTTTTGAAGTGACTTTCGCAGAGTAGGTAAAGATAAATGACAAGTGCACATACGGAAATTATGTCTGTTCAGAATGCCAGAGTCAAAGAATGGGCGCAGCTTTTAGAACGCAAGGGCAGGGACAAACAAGGGAAATATATCATTGAGGGTTACCATCTGGTTGAGGAAGCATTGCGTGCGGGAGCTCCGGTGGAGACCATTATTTATAGCTTGGAAAAAGGGGTTCCTGCTGGGTTAGCTGAGCAGGTCTCCCCATCTGTGGAATGGGTCGGCGTCAGCCAGGCTGTGCTGGAAAAATGCTCAGATACGCAGACGCCGCAGGGGGTTTTGGCCGTTGTGGCTCGGCCTCAGCTTGGCATGGACGAGCTGCTCGCCGGCGAGCATGATCTTGTAGTTGTCCTGGACGGCGTTCAGGACCCGGGCAATCTTGGCACGATCATCCGCAGCGCGGATGCTGTCGGGGCCAAGGCTGTTGTGCTCGGCCGCGGCACGGTCGATCTGTACAATCCCAAGACGATCCGCTCAACGATGGGATCGATGTATCATCTGCCGATTGTGGAGGCAGATCTGCTTGCGCTGCTGCCGCGTGCGCGTGAGCGCGGCGTGCGGCTTGTGACCACGAGCCTGCAGGCGCAGCGCTCGTGTTACGACACGGACCTGCGGCAGCCGACGTGGCTGATCCTCGGTAACGAAGCCAAGGGCGTGTCGCCGGAGGTCGCTGCACAGTCGGATGTGCAAGTGATTATTCCGATGCAGGGCAAAGCGGAATCGCTGAACGTCGCGATGGCTGCGACGGTGCTGCTGTTTGAGGCTTCACGGCAGCGGTTGGTTTAATCAAACAATAATTCCTGCCTTGTGTGAGTTGTAATTCAGTTTGTCACCGTTTGTAATTTATTTTGTCATCGATTTGGAACGTAGATTTGTCACAACTAAGACAGTCCCGATGTGGCTCAAAGCCTTGATACATCGGGATTTTTAATGCAATTCATAAAATAAGTTTTTGTTTTTTTACTGAATTTTGTAGATTAATTGGAGTTTCTCAAGGGAACTTGAGGAATCTTCGTCTATATACCTTGTCGATATCATCAGAATAGCATTATAATAGATCGAAATTACAACTTTGGGTGTGGTGGTATTCCTGTGAAATTGAAATCATTTCAAAAGAAGAAGTTTTTTAACGGCATTTACCTATGGATAACGGCAGCTATCTGTTTTCTTGTAATCGGTTTTTCGGCTACTATTTATTATAACGTTAGAAAAAATGTCGTAGAAAACAACTACGAATTGAATAAACAAATGCTTTATCAAATGAAATATAATATTACATATATGAATGAGACTGTCAGACATTTGATTTCCTCCATATATTTTAGCGCAGATGTGGATTATTTATTGCATGTCAAAGAGACAGACAGTAACATTTTTGATTTGAATCTTACTTTGAATAAAATGACTACTTCCGTCATTAACAATAATCCACTTATTCATTCTATCTATCTATATAATAATGAGGCTAAAACTTTTCTATCGACCTACAATGGCATGTTTTATCAAGATGAAGAACTGAAGGATACTTTAAATTCCTATAAGACCCTTCCTATTTTGCAGCCTATTTCGAGGGAAATGAAAATGGATGGTAAATCAACAGAGGTATTTACTTATGCAATGTATAAGTCTTCGAGCGTGAATGGGGTATATGACGGGGCTGTGTTTGTAAATGTGAATGCGGATTTGGTTATTAACAATATCAAAACCATTAATGCTACGGATACGAAAGGGGACTTATTTTTACTAAGCGATAAACGACAGGTTATGAACAGCGATTTGAACACAAAAAGTCTGAAGGAGCCTGTGAAACAACTATTTGTGAGCAAAATCGAGGAGAATATTAAACAGGGCCAACAATACGGGTATATGATTAATAAGATACTTGGAGAAAATTATTTTATCACCTATATGTACATTGAAGGCGCGGATTGGGTTTTAATAAAAACTCAACCCCTCTCAGACGTATTAAGATACATGAATAAGATACAATTAAGTATTCTTATTATGACTTTAATTTTCCTCGCACTAAGTATACTTATTTCGTTCGCGTTATCAAAACAGATCTATAGGCCGATTGGCAATTTAGTGCAGAGGATGAGTTCTGGAAGATTTGGTTCAAATGAAAACAACTCTACAATTCATCATGATGAGATTGGCTTCCTAAACCAAACGTACACAAGAATTGTTGAACTCGTTCAAACTGCCCAGAGCAAAGAGCACGAGAATGTAAATCAATTGAAAAATTATTACCTTAGAAACCTTTTGATTGACAGTGTGGCTATGCAAGAAAAAGAATTGCTTAGCTTAAAGGAACATAGTCAGCTTATGTTAAGTTCAGATGGAACGTTTATCGTTTGTGTTATGAAAATCGATAATTATCAGTTTTTTAAAGAAAATAATACGGCTAAAGATATCGAACTTTTTAAATATTCTATTATCAATATTACATCCGAGACTATATCAAAAGCGTTTACCACTGAATCATTGGATATGAAAAGGGATCATTTCACGATTATCATTCATTCGGAAGTTCAAGATAAAGATGAGATTTATCAGGGTCTCTATGATTGCTTATTGGA
The DNA here is from genome assembly GCF_013141715.1 of Paenibacillus phytorum. Taxonomy (GTDB): domain Bacteria; phylum Bacillota; class Bacilli; order Paenibacillales; family NBRC-103111; genus Paenibacillus_E; species Paenibacillus_E phytorum. The sequence continues at coordinate 5,231 of NZ_WHOA01000065.1, forward strand.
ATTACAGGGTAATATCTCTAAATATTTAGGCTTGTCGTTATCTATATCTATAGGAATTGCTGTAGACAAAGTTAATCATTTATCCCAAAGCTATAACGTTGCTCTAAACAATGCAAACTATCGGTATGTATTCGGTAAAAGTTCAATTATCACTTTGGATATGATCGAGGAGCAAAATCAAATAAAGGAACTCCACTACTCGGTTAATCTGGAAAAAAAGCTAGTTGACGAAATGAAGTCTTTAAACGTAAACGCTGCCGAGGATATGATATTTGCTATTCTAAAAGAAATATCCCAGCAATCTGGCAGCCACATTCCTTTTTCGATTATGCAATTAATAAGAACAATAATGGCGACCGTGTTTGAAATTAACGAACCCAACATCAACCAACCTGTAATCGATTTTAATGAGATTTACGGTAGCGTTATGACGCTAGAAACCATTGATGAGATATACGATGAAATGAAGAGCTTGCTTCGTCGGTTGATAAGCACGGAGAAATATCAAAGTCATCAGAAACATATTGCTATTGTTCAAGCCATCAAAGATACGATTGAAAAAAATTATTCTGAACCCGATCTTTCGCTCCAAAAATTAGGTTCGATGTACAAAATGTCACCGGCCTACGCAGGACAAATATTTAAGGGTCAAATGGGAATGTCGGTAGCATCCTATATTAACGATGTGCGAATCCTAAGCGCTAAAGAATTGTTAGAGACATCCCAATTGACTGTGTCACAGGTCATGGAGAAGGTCGGGATTCCAAATGAAACGAGCTTCTATCGATTGTTCAAAAAGAAGTTCGGGAGTTCACCTAAGGAGTATGTTCTCATGCAAGCGATAAAAGAGAATTAATAATGAAAACAAGCGGATAACCGGGTGCAATATGCATCCGGTTATCCGCATTTTTTGTGATTTGTTAGAAAATCGTAAAATTGATAGCCCCATTATTCGCTAAATCGCAGGGAAATCTACACTTTTGCCAGTTTATTCGTGGGGAGCGAACAGTATATAGTAATGGCATCAGCAATGAAGAAATAATCACACAATGTAGAAGGTAGGAGGATAAAATGAAGGCATTGCGCACATTCCGCAAAAACTATGAATTGTTTCTTTTGACAGTTCCTGGCATGTTATTTTTATTCGTTTTTTGTTACATCCCTTTATATGGTCTGGTGCTTCCATTTAAAGATTACCGATACGATTTAGGTTTTTGGAAAAGCCCGTGGGTAGGCTTTAAAAACTTCCATTTTCTTTTTTCGAGTGAAGATGCTTTACGTATTACCCGAAATACAGTACTTCTCAATGCACTATTTATTGTTGTGTTACTAGTGCTCTCTATCATGTTTGCTTTGATGTTGTATGAAATGTCGCGCAAGTTTGTTAAGTTATATCAAACAATCATGTTTTTCCCTTTCTTTTTATCTTGGGTGGTCGTAAGTTATGTGTTTCTCGCTTTTCTTGATATGGAGCATGGATTTATTAATATGTTGCTGCAAAAAATGCATATTAGTCCGGTCTTATGGTATAACGAACCTTCCTATTGGCCGTCATTGCTTGTAAGTGCCAATACATGGAAGAACATAGGTTATTTCACGATTATTTATTACACGGGATTATTAGGAATCGATAGCGAACTATTCGATGCAGCTGACATTGATGGAGCAAGCAAGCTGCAAAAGATTAAGAATATATCAATTCCGATGTTAAAGCCGATGATCACGATGTTGCTTTTACTCCAAATTGGAAAAATATTTTACGGAAACTTTGATCTTTTCTATAATTTGACTCGTGATTCATCCTTGCTGTATTCAACAACTGACGTTATTGATACTTACGTCTACCGTTCATTAAAAGGTGTTGGTGATTTTGGGATGTCTTCTGCAGCGAGCGCTTACCAGTCCTTTGTCGGGTTTATCCTTGTTATTGTTTCTAACTGGATTATTAAAAAATATGACAGAGAAAACGCATTATTTTAAAGGGGGGAGAACGGGTGCGAGTTAGTCTTTTCAATACGATGATTCATATTGTGATGGCGGTTGTTTCCATTGTATGTATTGCGCCGATCATACTTGTATTTTCAATTTCGATATCTAGTGATATGGATATTCTAAAAAACGGATATTCGTTTATTCCAAAGCATATTGATTTGGCAGCCTATCGATTTATTTTTCAAAACCCAGGTCAACTATTTACGTCGTATATTGTTACAATATTCGTTTCGATTGTGGGTACAGTAATTGGACTGTTATTTACCTCAATGCTGGCTTTTGCAATATCTAGGAAAGATTATGCGTATGCCAATAAAACTTCGTTTTATGTGTTTTTCACAATGCTGATTAACGGCGGTTTGATTCCTTGGTATATCCTCGTGGTTAATCAATTGCACATGAAGGATTCTATATTCGCCTTAATTCTTCCGTATTTGGTCAGTGCATGGTTTGTTATGCTTATGAAAGGATTTTTCACGAACATTTCATCCGCGATTATTGAATCTGCAAAAATCGATGGAGCAAGCGAGCTCGGAATATTTTTTAAAATTGTTCTTCCGATAGCCAAGCCAGGCCTAGCTACGGTTGGATTGTTCTACCTGCTTACGTACTGGAATGACTACTACTTAAGCTTAATGTTTATTCAAAACAATACTGAAATAATTTCTTTACAATATATGCTATTTAAAATTCAGTCTAACATGGATTTTCTGAAAAGTGCTTTTGTTCCACCATGGATGATTAACAAAGTGTCATTGCCGGATTTATCGGCAAGAATGGCAATGGCTGTTTTAGCTGCAGGTCCGATGCTATTTGTTTTCCCGTTCTTCCAGAAGTACTTTGAAAAAGGTATTACTATTGGTTCGGTAAAAGGATAGGCCACGTAACTTGATTGTTACTGCGAAAGCAGTCTCAATATAAAACAACAGGAGGGTTTAAGAAATGATGAAAAAGAAGCTTTCACTTTGTACGACCTTGGTTATTGGGGCATCTTTGCTTCTCAGCGCATGCGGATCCAATGCAGCTAAGTCAACAAATGAAACGGCAAGTGCATCACCAACGTCTTCTGCATCTGCGGGAGCGTCTGCTTCACCAGCTGCATTAAAACCGGTTGAGTTGACTTGGTACACAGTCGGCACTCCACAAAAAGATCAACCTGCAGTTATGGAAGAAATAAACAAAATACTGAAGGAAAAAATCAATGCCACATTAAAGCTTAATGTCATCGACTGGGGGGCATACGATGATAAAATGAAAGTCATCACTTCTACAAATGAGAATTATGATTTGGCATTTACGTCTTCATGGGCAAATAACTATGCGGCCAATGTTTTGGCTGGAGCTTATGTGCCGTTGGACGATCTGCTTAAGAAGTATGGTCAAGATATTTTGAAGCAAGTTCCGGCAAAATATTGGGATGCAACAAAGGTAAGCGGCAAAATTTATGGTTCACTGAACTATCAAACTTACTACATATCTCGTGGACTAGCTTTTAATAAAGGACTTGTAGAGAAATATAATTTTGATGTAAAGAGCGTCAAAAAGCCGAGCGATTTAACTCCATTCCTGGAGAAGGTGAAAAGCGGTGAGCCAGGTACGACAGGTTATTTGCCTGCCGTGACCGGATTCCCTGAATTGTTCAATATGGAAACAGGATTTACAATAGATGCCGTGCAAGGAAATAGCTTGTTTCCGCTAATGATTAACGTTAACGACAAGAACATGAAAGTGTTTGACGGAGTGGAGAGCAAGGAGTTTATGGATTTGATGAAGGTTTATAGAGACTGGTATCAGAAGGGCTACATTCGAAAAGATGCAGTCTCATTAAAAGATTACAAAGCCGAGGCAAAATCCGGCAAGTATGCGGTATGGGCACGCGGCGGCGGTCCTGGTGCCAGCGAAACAGCAACTGCTGAACAAGGATATCCTGCTGTAGTTGTCGATAGTGTTCCTAGTTATATAAATACAGGCGGAGTCATTGCAACAATGACAGCAATTTCTAAAACGAGTAAAAATCCAGAGAGAGCGATGATGTTGCTTGATTTGCTTTACAGCGACAAACAATTGTATCGGTTATTGTCCGATGGGATCGAAGGCAAGCACTATAAGAAGGTTGATGACAATACAATGGAAGCTATTGCAGATAGTGGCTATGCTCCGGGCACGAACTGGGAGTTTGGAAACATGTTTAATGATTATGCGAGCAAAGGGTCACCGGTCACGCTCGATCAACTCAAACAATTGAATGATACATCGGCCACTTCACCATTACTAGGATTTTTGTACAATCCAGATTCCCTAAAACAAGAATATGCACAAGTAAATGCAATTATGGGAGAAATGATCCCTGCTCTAATGACAGGTACTGTAGATCCAGAAACGAGTATTCCTAAGTATGTGGATCGCATGAAGAAAGCAGGATTAGACAAGTTAACGGACGATGCTCAGAAACAAATCAATGATTGGAAAGCAGCAAACGGCAAGTAATTTGTGTAGAACCGCCTCAATCCAAATGACGGAGAAAGGTGGTTCTACTAAAATAGAAGGCCCTGCGAGTTTTCGAAAAAATACTTAATTATGTGAGGGGACGAGGAAATGAGTAAGTGTACTCCTAGAAAAATATTACGTGTATTTTTATATTTCACATTGATTATGTACTCTTTCTGTGGCGCTATTCCAAATGTAAGCGCTAACGCGGCAGGAAATATAATTTATAAAGAGTTTTTTGTATCTACAACAGGTAGCGACAATAATGATGGGACTTATGAGCAGCCGTTTCTGACCATTGCAAAAGCCCAACAAACTGTTCGTCAATTCAATCGAAATATGACTGGCGACATTTATGTTTTTATTGCACCGGGCAATTATTACATCCATGACCGGTTGAACTTCGATGAACAGGATTCAGGTTTTAATGGGCACCAGGTTTATTATAGAAACCTCGGAGCTCCCGGAAGCGCGCATTTAATTGGCGGCGACCCTATTTCAGGCGGTTGGATGCAGACAATGGCTTCCGATGCGGTGGGTACGGATTATTTAAGTGAATTGCCATCATCTGCGGTGGGCAAAGTTTATAAAGTTCAACTTGATCCCGCAAAATATAACTTTAACCAACTTTATATTGGCTTCCAAAAAGCCATCATGGCTCGTACGCCCAATAAGGTGGAGGATCCTAAATTCCAAGCGTCTAATGCCCCATATTTATTTTCAACAAGCGGTTCAAACAAAGATATGGGTTACAAAGCGGGTGACCTAACTCCGGCTCAAATAAAGGCTCTGAAAGATGCTCAGGCAAGCGGTCGGTCAGAAATTGCTCAACTTTTCGTCTTTGACGCCGGAGGAAGCGCTTTCGAGTCTAACATTCTTCCTATTAGCAGGATCGACACAACGAATAATAAATTGTATTCACCGTACGATTCTGCGCATCCTGAACTGTATATCACAAAATATAACATTAATTCCAACGCACGCTATTTCTTGCAAGGGAACATTTCTTTTTTGGATTCACCCGGTGAGTATTACTATGATAAACAGACAGGTTGGCTTTATTACTATCCGACAGACACTGATAATGTTGCAGGCGTCGATGGTATGAACAACTTGAATGTTGTGGTTCCGACAACGAACGAAATTATTCATTTGCAGGGAACTGATAAATCCGCAATTTCGGATTGGGGCAAAACACCGGATCCTGCAAAACAAGTTAGTAACATCACTTTTGACGGATTTACTCTCGAATGTACAGAATCAAGTAATTATATCGTAGATGGGTGGAGCTACGGTGAAACCTGGTATGCTGGCGGTACGGCAATTCCATACCCACCGCCAGAGGCAGCGGGTAGCACACAGCCATATTATTCTGACTATGCTGTTCGTCCGGCATATATGCATGGCGGGTTTACATTGATCAATACCAACCATATCACGATTCAAAACAGCCGCATTACCAATATGGGGATGTTTGGAATCATCGTTTGGCGTGATAACGCATACAATACTTTCCAAAATCTTGTTATAGATAACACCGGCATGGGCGGCATTAATACGGATGGCGGTTATCCGGGCGTTGGAAAATACAACAACAACCATACCTTCTATAATCTGTCCATTCACCATGTTGGACAAAGCGATGCTTTTGGTGCTGGATTGCAAGTTATGAATACAGGTTTTAGCAATTTTAAGAATCTCGAAATTTACTATGCTCCACGACGTGCGATTTCGTTTGTCGGCCAGGCACAGACTATGCCTAGTGCTAGTCCTAATTTTAACCCTGTGACAGACGTTTATAACTACGGCAACCATTTTGAATATATCTATGTGCATGATGCTGAACAAGATACAGCTGAGGATAGCGCCATATTCATTGGAGCCCTTTTCAAAGGCAGTGATGTGAATAAATTTTACGGCACAAACGACCCGACAAAAGTTACCAATCCAGCAACAGGTCAGCCATACGGTGACTTAAAGGCCAATTTCTTTAATCAAATTGTAACTTCGGATATCGGTAGTGCTCCCGACGTTCGCGATATGAATACGGTTCATGGTTTGGACTTGGCAATGGGCGCTTCGGGTACGCATCTTTCTAATATTGAAGGCATTAACAATCAAAGCGCTAATTTACGTGTCGAACCCACACAAAATAATGACAAGTTTTATGTGGATAACATAAACAGCGATTATCCATCGTCAGCTTATAATCCGAGCCTATATTATACGTTTGACAACTCGAAGATGGATTATGCCCGTATCGGCATCAACCGTCAAGAGTTTCCGTTCACTTCCGAATTGTATAATCCGACCTCGCCGAAATTGCAATCGGATAGCTATTTTTCGGATGACTTTGAGAGCGGAAAGATTGACTCAACAAAATGGTCTATTGAAAAAGGCAATCCTGTTATTTCCACCGCTTATACAGCCGAAGGTCCGTTTAACGGTCAATACTCTCTCTTCATCAACGGCGGCGCTGCAGGAAATTCAAGCGGCGTTGCATTAAGCAGAACATTCAGCAACAACTTAAACAAAATCGTAACTGGCTGGTTCTTTGATAAACGTCGTGATTATGCCAATCATGACTACAACGAAGGCTTGAACAATTCGGATGTTATGGTTCAATCTTTCATGAGGGTTGATGACCATACTTCTGCTAACCAAGTCGGGTTAGGAATTAACGGTCATACTAGCAAGGACTATTTCAGTTATCTTGAAGGTACTACTGAAAAGTTAACGACGATACCACGTAGTTTTGGTTGGCATCAGTTTAAGTTTGACTACTCGACTCCTGGCCAAGTCAATCTTTCTATTGATGGTCAGTTTGTAACAACCCTCAATAGAGCATCATTCAATTATATTGGCATGGGAAATTACAACAGCACTGGCGCTCCTGGTACGAACACGGGTATGTCATATTATGATGATATTGATGTTTACGGCGGTGTGGACGCTCCGGCAGTGCAGCCTGTTCAATCACATCCAGCCTCAATACCATCCTATACGCCACCGGCAGTACCTGCTTCGTTAATCAACTGGAATTTTGAAAACGGCAGTATGCCGGTAACTGAAATTGCAAGTACGAATAACGGACAGACTGCAGCATATAACATTAATGGTTTTACAACTTTCTGGGGATCTAATCCTAATTTAAAAGTTGTAGCAAACCCGAAGAAGGATCCGACAAACGGTAGCGATAAAATTATGCAAGTAAATAATGAGTCTTCGCAATATTATGTTTCTACGAATAATTGGAGCAATTACACCCTTACGTCTAAATTTACACTTGCAAGCGATTATACAGACACTGCACACCCTTTACGTTTCTTTATTTATACTCAGCCGATCATCAAATCCGGTACTTACGCAAATAAAATGACATACCAACCGGCCGGATACAATGTTGCTTTTAATAAAAGTACTAATAAAATGGAATTATACCGTGCTGATCAAAATTCTGATGCTACCCATACCAACACAATAATTCCTGGATCGACAAAAGCTAATTTGCCTGCTGGCCTATTCAATGCCGTCACTGGTAGTGGCAGTTGGCATACCTTGTCCATCACTGTAGGTGAAGGTACCATAACCGCAACACTTGACGGAACTACCACGATTACAGGGCAGGACTCAACATATACAAGCGGCTTCTTTGGTTTTATTCCTTGGGATGGCAGCAACGCAAAGTTTAACTTATGCTTAGACGATATTAGCATAAAGACAAATCCACCGAATATGGTGTACGACGCGAATCTCAAACTTGGTAACGCAACACTCAACGGAAATTTCAACCCTAGTTATACATCATATCAGGCGTCAATAACCGATACAACAGCGCAGGTCACACTTATTAAGCCTTCTTCAGAAAATGGCGCAACATACTCCATTTTACTGAACGGCACAGATATTACGAGCGATTTCGGGGATACGACAACGCCCCAAACACTGCCTTTAATATACGGTCCGAACACGCTTACAATCGCTCAGAAATCAAGTGACGGCGCAACCATTAACTATACTGTTGGCATTTACAAGCCCTATACAACTGCAACAATAAACACATTTTCACCGGTATCAACAACGGCCGGCACACCGCCAACACTTCCGGCAACGGTTGCTGTGACATTTGATGGCAGCAATACCCAACAAATTCCTGTTAAGTGGGATATGATGAACAATTATGTTCTTAATACTCCGGGAACATACACTGTAAATGGCTCATTGGTGGGAATGTACGGCAAAGCTAGCATCCCAGTCAATATTAACGGTGTAACATCAATAGACTCTTTATCACCTATATCAACAAGGAGTAAGGTAGCACCTGTATTACCAACATCAGTTTCGGCACAAACGATAGAAAATGGTGTGACCGGAAGCACAACATTACCGATTACTTATCTTGATCTTGATCCTTCTTTATATTCAAAAGCAGGAACAATTTTAGCTGTAGCTAATGTTAACGGACGTAGTGCTACAATACTGCAACATGTTGTTGTCTCAGAATCAAAAACCCTTGTAAGCATAACAACACCCGCAGCAATCACAGAGTTAGAAAACGGAGCAGCCAAGACGGCAGAAGCTCTTGGATTGCCTGCTACAGTAGAACTGGTTACCGATGCGGGCAGTGTGAATGCTAGTGTGACATGGGATGTACATGCTTCAAGCTATGATCCGTCCGCACAGACAGGACAGACGTTTACGGTTAGCGGAACGGTAACCCTGCCTGACGGGGTTGCGAATCCGAACAACGTGGCACTGACAACAAGCATTAATGTGACTGTTTTGGCTGCAATTCAAGTTCCTGATGCACCGACGGGATTAACAGCAGCGGCAAATGCGACCACTGATGTTACGCTGAACTGGTCGGCAGTGCCTGGGGCAGAGAGATATAACATTTACCGTGCTGATTCCAAGGGCGGAATCTTTGAGAAGGTAAACGATGCTGAAGTGCTTGCTGCGACATTTACAGATCTCAACTTGAATCCGGATATGGTATATGTTTATCAAGTGACTGCTGTTAACACTGCGGGCGAGTCGGGCTACAGTAACGCAGCCGAGATTAATTTAAACGTTCCTCCTGTAACTGTCGCAAAGCTGGATGGAACAAAGCTCGGTGAGTGGTATCGAACTCCAGTTACAATAACGCTTAATGCAACTGATAATTTTTCAGGGGTAGCTGATACCTTCTACACGGTCGACGGCGGTACTGAGCAAAAAGGTACTTCCGTTACCATTAAAGAAGAAGGCAGTCACACCATCTCTTATTGGAGCGTTGACAAGGCAGGCAATGTTGAAACGCCGCATACAGCAGTCGTGCAATTGGATAAGACGGCCCCAACACTTCATGTAGTTTTGGATAAAACTATTTTGTGGCCGGCAAACCACCAAATGATTACGGTAAGTGCGTCTGTGTATTCCGAAGATAGTCTTTCCGGTATCGAATCTGTCGTTCTTACATCCATAATAAGCAACGAGTCGGATAATGGATTAGGTGATGGTCAAACGTCAAACGACATTCAAGGTGCAGAGTTAGGCACTTTGGATACTAAATTTTTGCTTCGTGCCGAAAGATCTGGCAAAGGGAATGGACGCATATACACGATCACCTATACGGCTTTTGATCGTGCAGGTAATAAAATTTCTGCTTCATCAACCGTTACGGTTCCTCACGACATGAATGATAAATAATGTAATAAATTCGAATCGAAGTAAAAGAAATTGTTTACTATGTAAATTTTGGCCTCATGGATAGGTTGAATGAAGGAATCAAGCGGATAACCGGGCGCAAGTTGCATCCGGTTATCCGCATTTTTTTGTGATTTGTTAGAAAATCGTAAAATTGATAGCTCCATTATTCGCTAAATCGCAGGGAAATCTACACTTTTGTCAGTTTATTTGTGGGGAGCGAACAGTGTATATTAATGGCATCAAGCGAAGGAACTATCACACAAACTAGATCTGGGGCACATGACAGACTATATCAATGATCTGCGAAGCGAGGGATAACGATGAAGACAACGCCAAGAACGGTACAAAGCTTTGACTCCGATTGGCTCTTTCATTTAGGCGATTTGCCTGTTAGGCATGCTGTTAAAGGAGGTATGACAGGGGGATTAACCGACTGCGAGCAGATTGCTGAAGGGGAATGGCTGAAGATTGCCTATTTTGATGAAAGAGAGCAGGCTGCCTTAGATGAGCGGGATTGGAAGACAGTCAATCTTCCACATGACTGGTGTGTGGAAGGAAATTACGTTTATGACGGAGATATGGTTAAGCACCATAAGAGTCACGGATATCTCCCGGTTGGGATTGGCTGTTACCGTAAAGTGTTTGAGATTCCTGCGGGAGATTTAGGGAAAAAGATCATAATCGAATTCGATGGCGTAATGCGAAACAGTACAGTATGGGTAAATGGACATCTAATGGGAACTCACCAAAGCGGCTATACAGGCTTCTGTTATGACATTACTGATATTGCGCGCTATGGAGAAGAGGGACAAAATGTCATTTTCGTCAAAGTGGATGCCAGTGATTATGAAGGTTGGTGGTATGAAGGATGTGGTATTTATCGCCACGTGTGGCTGATTAAGACGGATAGACTTCATGTTGGCAGGCACGGAACGTATGTGACCACACCGGTTGTAAGAGAAGATGAAGCCCAGGTCAACATCAAAACTACGATATATAACGAATACGCTCAAACGATGAGTGGTATACTCAAGACTTCAATTATGGACAGAACAAAGCAAGTTGTTGCTTCCTTTTCAAATAAGATAACAATCGAAGGAGACAGAGATACCGAGGTTGAAATGGTAATGGCATTGATGGCACCTAATCTTTGGTCACCAGAGCAGCCTTATCTATATGAAGTGGTTACAGAAATCTATGATGCTAACGAAAATCAAATAATTGATATATATAAGACACCACTAGGTGTAAGAGCATTACAATTTACTGCAGATAATGGCTTCTATCTAAACGGCAAGCCGTATTTGATAAAAGGAACATGCAATCATCAGGATTTTGCAGGTGTTGGTGTTGCTCTACCCGATCAAGTAACGGAATATAAAATCAAACTTCTCAAAGAAATGGGATGTAATGCCTACAGGTGTGCTCACCATGCTCCGTCACCGGAGCTTCTGGATCTATGCGATAGACTCGGAATGCTCGTGATGGACGAGAACAGGAAGCTAGATATATCTCCGGATGGGATTGCAGACCTGAAAGAGATTCTCTATCGTGATCGAAATCACCCTTCCATTATTATGTGGAGCATGGAGAACGAGGAAATATTGGAAGGTACCATCATGGGTTCGCGCATGTTGGATACTTTGTCACGAATTACGCATGTCATCGATCCTACTCGTCCAACCATTGCTTGCATGAATCACGGCTGGAATGACGGCGGTTACAGCAATTCCGTAGATATTACCGGATATAACTATGGCCAAAGAGAGGATCAATATATTCACGATCACGAGCAATTTCCAGATCGGATCATGATTGGCAGTGAGAGCACCAGTTGTACGACCACTCGCGGAATTTATGAAAATGATACTGTGATGGGGTATTGTTCATCCTATGGAGATCAGATTCCAGAGTGGTCCTGTTCGCATGAAAAATCATGGCAAGATATCGTAAAGCATCCTCATTTGACCGGTATATTCGTTTGGACGGGTTTTGATTACAGAGGAGAACCGACACCTCATCAATGGCCATGTATTGGATCGCATTTCGGGATCATGGATAGCTGCGGATTTCCAAAGGATGCTTACTTTTACTATAAAGCGGCCTGGACGGATGAGCCGATGGTGCATGTGATGCCCCACTGGAATTGGTTGGATAAAGTAGGGCAAGAGATTAATGTATGGACGTACAGTAATTGCGAGACCATGGAGTTGGTTCTTAACGGTCAGAGTTTGGGTGAACAGGTTGTTGACCGGAACTCGCGTATGGAGTGGAAAGTCAAATATTCCCCTGGAGAACTAATAGCTATAGGAAAAACTGCTGATAAGGAGATCGTAAGAAAGGTTATGGTTACCGCAGGTCATCCATCCATTATTACGTTGAAATCGGATAAAATAACGCTTAATGCCAATGACACTGATGTAGCGATGGTTAAAGTATCCATCGTGGATCACGCGGGTATAATTGTACCGACCGCGGACAATGAAATCCTGTTCACGATTGAAGGTCCGGGTAAGATTCTCGGCGTTGGTAATGGAAACCCGAGCAGTCATGAGCCCGATAAAGCGACTCGCAGATGGGCGTTTAACGGACATTGCTTGGTCATTATTCAAGCAGCTATAGGGAAAGGAGAGATTATTTTAAGAGCATCTTCAACCTCTATTGAGTCTGCCGCTATTGTTATTGAAGCCATTTAAGCTTGTGCAGAGTGGGATTTCGGTGGACTTCCTTCGTGGCTGCAGTAGGGTTGTTTATTCTTAAGAGCTATCATTTAGATGGAAACATGTCTGAATACATTATTTGCATGGAGCTCCTGCCAATCAATCTTGGATAAGATCTAAAATTATGAAGTCATATCGTGAATAGTGCCACTTACTTTGAATTCCAACACCAAGTAACAAGCATCATCATTCGATGGTGCTCTTTCTTTTGCCCATTAAGGTAGTGATACTGGCAAGAATCTCAACCAAATCTCATTAAAGAATCACTTTTTAGAGATTTTTCAAATTTTGGAGTGATTCATTTCTTGGAAATGGTAGTTTTTTCTTATTTTTGTTTGTTTCCAAATGTGATGAATCCAACTTATGATTGGGGTACATTTAAAGGACTTCTACATGAAGGAGAATGCCGATAGATTGACACTGTTGAGTGATTTTGTTCCTCTATTGCGAAGCGATGGTGACGAGGCAGGACTTTCGGGCGCACGCGTCTCTGTACCAAGTCATTTGATCGCCTTTGCCGCCGAAAAATCACGATTGGAAAGTCGCGTCATATCAATGATTGACTAAATCAATTGAAAAGTGGGGAGAGCTATGAAGATAATAATCAACACTTTCAAGGTGGGCAGACTCAAGAAGAAAGCTTTAATAAGTGTCATGATGGCAGCCTGCATTTCTTTTACCGGTATTCCAAGCCTATTTCCGACAGGAATGGCGCATGCGGCAACTACTATCACTTACACGGACTCCGCACAGCCTCCGGCGCAATATTATGTCTCCACAACAGGTAGCGATTCTAATCCCGGAACGATTAGCAGTCCTTTTAAGACCATACAGAAAGCATCAAATCTCATGGTAGCGGGAGACACGGTGATCCTGCGCGGTGGGACTTATAACGAAACCATTACTCCGCAAACCGATGGTACATCCGGCAATCCAATTACTTATAAGGCATATCCGGGTGAGACGGTAACAATCAGCGGCAGTGCACCTGTCACAGGCTGGACACTGGATTCGGGAAGCATCTACAAGGCGCCGATGAACTGGGATCTAGGAGACGATAACCAGGTATTTGTAAGCGGTGAAATGATGCGTTTGGCTCAGTACCCAAATTGGACAAACGATTCAAATATTTTTGATGTTGGGTTCGCGTCAATGAACAGCGGCAATGCTACTTCAATTACGCATTCTGCCATCAACAAGCCTGCCAACTACTGGGCTGGAGCTACTGTAATCGTAAAAGGATGGTGGTCCACTCAATCAGCGAAAGTTACCAGTTCCAGTGGGTCGACAATAAATTTCAATAAACTTCCTTGGTCAGATCAATATACGAATCCAAGTGCTGGCGTGAAGTATATGATTTCTGGAGTAAAAGGGGAGCTTGATAGACAAAGAGAATGGTATTATGACAAAAATACTGCAACACTGTATCTTTGGGCGCCTGGCGGGGTTGATCCAAATACATTAATTGTAGAGGCGAAACAAAGAAAATACGCGGTAGATCTTACCGGACGTTCCTATATTAATATAGAGGGTGTCAACATAATTGGCGCTTCCATAACAACAAAAAATGCAAGCTTTAATACAATTAAAGGGATTAACGCACAATATCTGTCTCACACTATTGGTCTTCAAACTGCGTATTCATATGACGATACAGGGATTGATTTATCTGGAAGCTACAACACTATAAGAGACAGCCAAATTGCATACAGCTCAGGAAATGGCGTTGTCATAAGAGGAAATAATAACAATGTTATCAATAATTTAATTCATGAAACCGACTATCTTGGGACTTATAACGCAAGTGTTTCATTGGCAGGCGGGAAACAACACTTAGTCTCATATAATACGTTCTACAACACCGGTAGAAGTATTATTGGAGGGGAGAAATTCTCAGATTCTATTATTGAATTTAACGATATGTCGCGCACTGGGATATTAAGCTATGATCTTGGTGGTGTATATTTTGCCCGTGTAGATGGAGGCAGTACGGAGATAAGGAATAACTGGATTCATGACATGGACAGTCAGCATTGTAATGGTTGTGAGCTGGGGATTTACATTGATTCTAATACTCATAATTTTCTAATACATCACAATACGGTATGGAATGCTGCAACCAGCTACTACGTTGGCGGACGTGCTGATAATGTTCAAATCTATAATAATCAGGCGAAGCCAAAGATTATAGTAAACACTGGAGATTATAAGTACAACGATGAGGTTACAAATAATATATCTGAGGGAGGCGTATCATTACAAAATGGTGCTTCATCTATTAGCGCTTTCATAGCTGGCAATGTAACGACAGGTTATAACCAGTCTGCTTTTGGAACTGCCGGTCATAATTTTACAAACCCACCAAACCCTATATTTGCACATTCTTTTCCGGAATTCAGTAACCGATCCCTCAACTACGGCTTTGAAGCCGATCTTGAAGGATGGACCTTGACAGGAAACAGTAACGTCACTTATCATTTTGCCCCGATGCTTTCTCTTGGAGATCAATTTGCAACTACTAGAACTGCAGATGGCTCCGCTTTATTTGGCTCAGGACAAAATGGGATAGAGCAGGTTGTAACAGGATTGCAAGCCAATACGGTATATGAATTCTCAGGATGGGCTAAGGTTGCAACAGGTGAAGAAGCATGGCTGGGAGTAAAGAATTACGGCGCTTCTGATCGTCACTCTGTAGTAACCAATACCAGCAATGGTTGGAGACATGTACAAATTCAATTTACAACAGGTGCAAGTAATACAAGTGCAACTATTTATATGTTGAAAAATTCAACAGGTTCTGGTGCTGTTTATGGAGATGATATTGGCCTTAGAAAAGTCAGGTCTTCGGAGCTTCCTGACCCTAATAGGATTGAACAGTCTCAAATGACTGCAACAGCTTCCAGTCAGGAAACGGTTCAGGAAAATGATGCAGCATCCAAGGCCATAGATGGTGACACATCGACAATTTGGCATACAAAATGGAATGGTTCTGATGCTCTTCCGCAATCCATCACTTTAAATCTCGGTGGAACTTACAACATTAACAAGTTAACTTATCTACCAAGACAGTCGGGTACTGGTGGAATTATTACGGGATATAAAGTGTATGTAAGTACTGACGGCACAACCTTTACATCTGCTGGGAGCGGGACATGGTCATATGATAGTAGTCTGAAGACGGTAACTTTTCCAACAACAAGCGCATCGTATGTAAAACTTGAAGCTACTGCTAGCCCAACCTCATGGGCATCAGCTGCAGAGATTAATGTATTTAAAAGTACTACGCAAGTTGAAGTACCCACAGCGCCAACAGGATTGACGGCGACAGCGGGGGACGGCCAGGTGACTTTAAGCTGGAACGGTGTTACGGGAGCCGATACCTATAAGGTTTATCGAGGAACATCATCCGGCACGTATGATGCTACTGCAATTGCGACAGTAAGCGGGTCGACTACCAATTACACAGTAACGGGTCTGACTAACGCCACGATTTATTATTTCGCTGTTAAGGCAAGCAACACGGTAGGCGACAGCTCGTTTTCAACGGAAGCCAGTGCAGCTCCGCGAGCGATTTCAGGGAGCAGTAAAGTTGTAAATTCCGGATTTGAGACAGGTGACAAAACAGGATGGATTGGTTTTGGTACATGGTCTGTCGTAAACAGTAATCAGTATTCCGGAGCTTACAGCGCTCAGGTCAATGCTAATGCGTCTGCCGAACAATCTCTCACAGGATTAAGCCCCAATACAACTTATGTGCTTAAGGCACGGGTGAAAGTTAGTAATTCAAGCAATCCGGTATTTCTAGGCGTCAAGGGGTATGGCGGCACGGAGAAGAATGTGAATATTACAGGAACAACATTTCAGCAGTATACGGTTACGTTTACCACTGGGGCGAGCAATACCAGTGCGGCCATTTACCTGTGGCGGAATGGAACTGGCACCGGTTATGCCAATGGTGATGATTTTGAGGTGATTGGAGCACCCACAGCGCCAACAGGATTGACGGCGACAGCGGGGGACGGCCAGGTGACTTTAAGCTGGAACGGTATTACGGGAGCCGATAACTATAAGGTCTATCGAGGAACAACCTCCGGCACATATGATTCGACTGCAATAGCGACGGTAAGCGGGTCGACCACCAATTACACGGTAACGGGTCTGACTAACGCCACGATTTATTATTTCGCTGTTAAAGCAAGCAACACCGCAGGAGACAGCTCGTTCTCAACGGAAGCCAGTGCAGCTCCGAAAGCGGTATCATCCGTTACATCGATCTCAGTAAATGGCGCAGGTGGTGCAATCACGCTCTCCGTGAATGGTACGCTGCAAATGCAGGCCAACGTACTCCCTTCAGATTCAAACAGCAGAGTAACATGGAACGTCTTCGAGGCTGATGGTATCACAGCAACGGATAAAGCAACTATAAATGCCAATGGATTACTAACGGCAATAAGAGGAGGTACAGTAAAAGTAGTCGCAGCGGCTACTGACGGCAGTGGCGTACAAGGATCAACATCGATTAAGATTGAATCCGACCAGATGGACGTAGCATTGGATAAAGCGAATCTTGCAATCGGCTTCGAGGAGGGAGACAGCGAAGTAGGTGTAACGAAAAACATTCATTTGATAACGAGCGGTGCGAACGGGACAATAATTACTTGGAGCAGTGACACTACATCTGTCATCGACGCGAACGGTAAGGTAACCCGCCCGTTATCGTCCGAATCTGATGCGACTGTAAGGCTATCAGCAACGATCACCAAAGGTACTGTTTCGGACACAAGGACGTTCGTACTTAACGTATTAAAGGGGGTTCCTCCGGTCGACGCCGTGTTGTCTGCAGACATTACAGCACCAACCAATAGGGACGTTACCGTTACAATCAGCTATCCGTCCGATGCGACGGTGAAGGAATACAAAGTAGGCGGTAACGGCACATGGACAGCGTACACCAAACCGGTGGTTGTATCCGCCAACGATACCGTGTATGCACAGAGCAAGGACGCAGCAGGCAACGTATCGAATGTGACCAGCTATACGGTCAGCAACATCGACAAGACGCCTCCAGCTGACGCAACGTTATCAGCTGACGTTACAGCGCCAACCAATAGGGACGTTATTGTAACAATTAGCTATCCGGACGACGCAGCGGTAATGGAGTACAAGGTAGGAGATAACGGCGCATGGACGGCATACGGCGCTCCAGTGGTTATCTCCGAAAACAGCACGGTATATGCAAGAGGAACGGATGCTGCGGGCAATGTGTCGAATGAGACGAACTGCACGGTCAGCAATATCGATCACATAGCACCTATCGATGCAACCTTGGCTGTAGATACAACAGCGCCGACCAACCAAGGCGTCACCGTAATGATCAGCTACCCGGCAGACGCTTCGTTGATGGAATATAAAGTGGGAGTAAGCGGCGCGTGGACATCATACACCGCTCCAGTGGTTGTTTCTGACAATGACACCGTGTATGCAAGAGGAATTAATGCAGTAGGAAATGTATCGAATGTAACCGGCATTACGGTAAGCAACATTCATAAGATAGCTCCTGTAACCACCGCAACGTTAAGTCCGGCTGCGCCTAACGGCAAGAACAGCTGGTACACAACGGATGTGACCGTAAGCTTATCCGTAAGCGCCAGTGTTTATGGAGGCTCCGTAACAACGGAATACCAAGTGAATGACGGTCAATGGATCATATACACCGGCTCCATTCCAGCTTTCGGTGACGGAACTTATAAGCTCGGATACCGCAGCAAGGATCAGGCAGGCAATGTAGAACAACTCAAAACCGTCGAATTTAAAGTTGACAAGACAGCTTCAGCGCTTTCCGTCCAGTTGGATAAGACGTCGATTTGGCCAGCGAATCATAAAATGGTTACGATCAATACCACGCTGAATTCTAGTGATGCTACATCGGGCGTTGAATCCGTGGTATTAACGTCCATCACCAGCAATCAACTAGATAGCGGTCAAAGCGACATCCAGGCCAATTTCGGCACAGCGGCCACTTCCTTTAGCTTACGAGCCGAAAAATCACGCATCTATACCATCACGTATACAGCTACCGATAAAGCGGGGAACAAAACGGTTGAATCTGTGACCGTCACAGTACCTCATGATCAATCCAGCAATTAGTAAGAAAAAATAACATTACAGGAGGAAGGCATTAGCGCCTACCTCCTAGATGTTATCCTAATTAATCGATTATTAAATTTGTAGGTTCAAAAACAGAGAACACGGAACCCAATAGGGGATATCGTGTTTTTTGTTTTTAGGATTGGATGTGACCTTAGGATTCTACCCAGGATGGGATTTTGCGTAATGCATGCTTAGGCCCAGTTCTGCTATCATAGACGATTCCTCCGGTAAGGAAACTTGGAGCATTTAGGCTTGGGGTAAGGAACTATCGAATTGTGACAATAATAAGTACAGAGAAATACTGTTTGTGACAATTCTCATTACAAAGAGTGCCAAATAGACATTACAAAATACCCCAAAATGAGGTGTTTTCAATGACAAAGTGAATTACAACTCACACCTGTCATTGTTGTGAGTTGTAATTCAGTTTGTCACCGTTTGTAATTAATTTTGTCATAGAGTTGTAACGAAGATTTGTCACAACTAAGTCAGTCCCGATGTGGCACAAGCCTTGATACATCGGGATTTTTTATGACCATTTGTGGAGAGAGTTTTTAATAGCGTATTACCTTGTTGAAAATTACTTTAAAATTTGGCCTCTAAATCTCTGTAATAAACGTTGTCATAATTCGTATCGATTTGGAGGTTTTTTTTGAATGTCATTGGGGATAACGTAAGACGACTCAGAAAAATACATAACCTTAATCAAATAGAATTTGCTAAGTTAATTGGAGTTTCCCAAGGTAGTTTAAGTGAGCATGTCGGCTAGATTTTTATGTCGTACAAACAAGCCCCTAGGATATTCAACAAATATATTCTTTAATAAACAGTAGATATTAAACTAAAATGAAACCCTTAAAGTAATTCACTTTAAGGGTTTTTAGTTGTTAATTCGTACTAAGAAATTTTATTATTTTTCTTCCTACCCGGAACAACAGCATAGAAAAAGGCTGCTACTCGAGTCAAGCCTTTCGCTCACCGAGGGACGGGCAGTTTAGTGGAATAGATTGTGGTAAAATATTGTTGATAATATCCTTTTGGATTGGGTAGGGGGATAATGAGTGATTTGCATGAACAAATTCAAAAAGGACTATATTGCGACCTCTCAGTAAAGGATGAATTAAACAAATACAATGGGAACGGTGATAACATGGAGAAGGAAAACACAAAGGATTTAAAAGATTACGCAGGACGAATTCAACGATTGGTTGAAAATTTTCAAAGCAATATACATGAACATTTAAACGAAGATTATGCAAAATCAACAAAATGGTCAGATAAACTTGCTGATAATGTAGCGGAGTTTGTTGGAAGTTGGAAATTTATTAATATTTTCATTGTATTTTTGGTAGCATGGGTTATCTTAAACACATTGGCGATCACAAAGGTCATTCATTTTGATGAACCTCCTTTTATTTTGTTAAATCTTTTATTATCCTTTCTTGCTGGATTCCAAGCTCCAATTATCATGATGAGTCAGAATAGACAGTCAGCAAGAGACAAACAAGAAGCTATAATTGATTTTGCAATCAACTATAAAGCAGAGCAAGAAATTGATGATATGCAGGGTCATCTGCATAGACTTGAGGCAGATTTTGCTGAGTTTAGGAATGAAGTGAA
Organism: Paenibacillus phytorum; assembly: GCF_013141715.1. Classification (GTDB taxonomy): domain Bacteria; phylum Bacillota; class Bacilli; order Paenibacillales; family NBRC-103111; genus Paenibacillus_E; species Paenibacillus_E phytorum. The sequence continues at coordinate 25,888 of NZ_WHOA01000065.1, forward strand.
GGAAGATTTGGCTGAGATTAAAAAGCTTTTACAGGGGAAATAATAAAACTTTTTAAGAGGAATACCGAGGAAGTAACGGGCAGAAATAGTGAGTTAAATATTGCAAGAAATTTACTCAGCAGATATTTCTCAGTACAAATTGCCCCATAAATTCAATGACTTTTGGATATACTGGATTTACAAGTGGTGTAATCCGAATGTTATCAATCTGTATATATAAAAAAAGGCCCAAGCTTATTTAAACAAGCTTGGGGCTTGATATTATTTATTTTTTCCCGACGGCGTACCTGTTGGCGTTTCCCCTGGAGTAGCGCCTGGTGTTGGCGATACGGAGGGCCTGCCAGTTGGAGTAACGGCTGGCGTTGGCGAAACGGTAGGTTTGACTGATGGTGTTACGCCAGGCGAAGGCGCCAAGCTTCCTTCTGGCGATGGAGACGGCGTCTCGATTACGCCAGGCGTTTGTGTGGGCTCAGGTGTTCTTGTAGCAGAAGCCTTGGCATTTGGAGTAGACGTTGTTTTGGGTTTATTGGAATGCTGCTTTTGCATGTCCGCAATATAACCCGGATTGTCGTAAGCACCGCCCGGATCAATCTTCGTCAAACCATCCCAGATATTCGGAACTTGAATCTTATCCGGATGTTCAAAGACGAGCAGGGCTGAAGGCAGTCTGCGTTCGCCATATTTACTGGACGGCTTAGTAATGAGTTGTCCGTTTACAACCATCTCGGAGGAAGCGCCACCGTCTAGGAAGCCAGCGTTAATACATCCCTCTGCCAGCAACAAATCCTGTACTTCCTTCAGCGTCGCTCCTATACTGTAAGGAGGTTGACGCCCGTCGATGACCACGAGAATGATGACGCCGTCAGCACGTTGACCAATGGCTGTCCGCGGGTTGAGACCATCTCCTTCGATCGGTAAAGCTTTACCGTTCGCAATCACGCGCGGATAGAACGACACTGCATCTGTAACGTGCATCTGCAATAGTTGGTCAATCGGATATTTACCTATAACGAGCTTTCCTTCTTTAGTGAAGGCAACTACGTGCTGTGGAACGGTTCCGTCCACGCCAGTGTACAGTATTTTGCCTCCTGACATTATGACGCCGACCGGAGCAAAACCGTTGCCAAGCCCTTGCGGATCGTCGAAGCCGCCGCCGTTCACTCCGGCAATCGCGCCCGTTCGCTGTACCATGGAAGTTATGCGTTCTCCTTGGCCTACCGTGTTGGGTACGACAACTCGCAGAGCTCGCGGGTCGTAGACATACATTTTTTTGCCAACCCAACCATGACCTGAGATGTCTTCGACTTTAGTTAATTCACCTTCATGTTTGCGGATCGTAATTGCGCTCAAATCCTGCGCTTCTTTGGCGTTTGCATCGCTCATTAAGCCTATCGCGTTGATCATTTCATCGCGTTTCTTGGCACCGACGAAGATCCAAGCCCAGTCGCGGTGTTGCGTTTCGATGACAGTATTAGCCAAAAACATGCGGATATTCGTCCCTAGTGGAGTCAAATATAGGAAGCTAGAGCTAAGGAATCCAAACAGCGCGACAGCGCCCAAAATTCGCTTCAGCCAGCTCCAGCCCTGTATTTGTTTATACGTAGTTGTTGCAATATTCATGGTAACTCCTCCTATTCTATCGATTTATGCCTCTTCTATCTTTCTAAAAAATCTCACTAATGAAATGTTAACTTCAGCAAGCCAAATTACATTTTAGCACTCCGTTATTTTAATGACATTGGTATTTTTTTGGAATAATAGTACTCGGGCTGCTGATGAAACGTTGAAAAGTATCGTGGCCATGCATATGAATAAGTAAAGGACAGACCGAATTTAATCATTCGTCTGTCCTTTTTATTTATCAATAAATTATTTGCGAAAATTAATTTAACTTTAATTCGAGTTTAATTTAGTTATGTTATGTTAGGGGTTAGGAGTGGGCTCATCTATGCGCTTATATAAGAAAATGAGGAGGGCTACAACATGAAGAAACTAGGTCTAATCGCATCTATGGTCAGCCTGATCTCTCTTTGGAACGTAACGGGAGCTTCCGCCAGTAGTTTTGCCGATGTCTCTAGTTCAAGTCCCTATATATCCTATATCAATGATCTTGGGCGGTTAGGTGTCACGGACGGTGTTGCGCCGGAGCAGTTCGGTCCGTCTAAGACGCTGACTCGCGCACAGTTCGCTAAGTTTGTGGCAGTTGCTTTTCAGTTGAAGGATGACGGTTCGTCTGTACCTTTTCAAGATATTCAAAGTCATTGGGCTGCTCCGTATGTACGCGCGGCTTATCAAGCAGGGATCATTGAGGGTACGAGCGCTAGCACCTTCACACCCGAACAGCCGGTGAAACGGGAAGAAGCTGCCACAATGATATGGCGGTTAGCCCAAAGTAGAGGCATCGCCGCACCCGCTGCTCTTAAGTTTCAAGACTCGCCCGATGCATGGGCGGTCCCTGCGGTTAGCGGTGTACTGTCTAAAGGCTGGTATGCTATTGATGCCCGTAAATCAGGGGAAAGTTGGTCTTACCGTCCGCGCGACAATATGACAAGACAGGAAATGGCTGCTTTGCTAGCCCAATCTATGAAGGATGTGCCGGATAGCACTTGGACGTCAATTGCTTCAGATACGGGGACAACACAGGAGGCTGCTTTACCATCATGGCAGCAATCGCTCAAGGACCATTTGCTGAATCAAGAAACTGATTTTCAAATTACATTAGACGATCCGAACGAATTCCAACAGATTAAAAGCTATGTCAATGCATTGCTAGCGGACAATGATTACTTGCATTATATTTATAATGGCCTGAATTATGAATATGACGGTGTAGCGACGGTTACGTTCAAACTCTCCTATTTGGAGTCTAAAGTGCAAACGGATTATGTTTCCGAACAGGCTAAGACTATAGTAGCTTCAATCATCCATGCCGGGATGAACGATTTCGAGAAGGAGAAGGCCGTGCATGATTACGTGATCTCCCACCTGGCTTATGATCAATCTTTGGTCGAACATACAGCATACGGCGGATTGACTAAAGGCACAACCGTCTGTCAAGGATATGCTTTGCTCACATATCGGTTGCTTACCGAGGCTGGCATCCCGAATAAAATTGTGGAAGGCCATGCCGGAGGCCAACTGCATACATGGAATTTGGTCAAGCTTGACGGTAATTGGTACCATCTGGATACGACATGGGATGATCCTGTTCCTGATGTGAAAGGTAGACTGATGTATCATTACTTTAATTTGACAGATGCTCAAATGAAGCACGATCATACATGGACAGGGACTTACCCGGCTGCGTCTCAAGATTTTATTCAAGCGCTGGGACAAGAAGTACAGTCGGGCGCTATGGATGCAGCCGCTTCTCAAGCATTGCTGAGTTCTACAGGACTCTCCGGAGAGACGGCTGAGAACACGGCCGATTCCATATCCGCGGTTCAGGCCTTACTTCAAGGAGGGATTTCAGCCCGGCAGAGCCAGATCACTTTTCGTTATAAAAGCTCTTTAGGGAGTGCGCAGTCCGTTATGAAAGCTGCGCTAACCAATGGTATAGTAATGAATAACAACGTTGGAAGAGTGACCTACGAATTTGGTGCTGATACTAGGTTAACAGGCTATACCACACTAACAGTAAATGTCACTTATGGATCATAGAATGGGCTTTTCTCAAATATAATTTACAGCCAATATTACATGGGTAGGTTGAATATGAAACTTTCTCGATGCTCAATAATTAGTATGCTTACTATCCTTTTGTTAACGGGGTGTGAGCAAGCTGCTACTCCCGGCGTTGCTAGTGCCCTTGCTTCAGTAAGTCCCGCGGCTTCGCCCGATCCCAATGTTGCACCTAAACCTGTATCCGATACTGGCGTGCTTCCTACGAACAATACATCAGCCGCTACCCCGATTAAGGAGCCGGTTGGATTTGAGAATGGTTCCCCAAAGGAAGAACCCGTGGTATCTGATGAGAAGAAGCAGACGAAGAAGTCAGCCTTAAAGCCCATTTATTCGGTTGGTAAAGGTCAAGTAGCCATAACCATTGATGACGGTCCGACGAAATATACGGAGGAACTACTCAAAGTTCTAAAGGAACAAAACACTCATGTCACTTTTTTCTTCATCGGACAAAATGCGGCTGCTTTTCCGCAGTCTGTGACCGAGGCTGTGTATGAGGGTCATGAGGTTGGTTATCATTCGGACACGCATCCTCACATGTCGCAAATGACCTATGACGCACAGGAAAATGAGTTTAATAGCGGTCTAAATAAACTTATAAAGTTCAATAAGCACCCGGTCACATTATTTCGTCCGCCCTACGGTGCCTATAACAACGATACCAAGCTCGTAACGGAAGAACACCACATGCAAATGGTACTGTGGAATGAAGATCCCAAAGATTGGGCAACAACGGACCCTTCCAAAGTCGTTAAAAGTGTGTTAGCCCAAGTTCAATCTGGCAGCATTATCGTTATGCATGATCATCCTTCTACCATAGCGGCTTTGCCGGATATTATTAAAGGCGTAAGAAAGAAGGGGTATACATTAGTAACGGTGCCTCATGGATAGGGAATCTGGGGCTAGTGTCTTTTTTGCATTTCTCGTGCTTAAGCCGGTGTAGGGATTTGACGACAAGGTGAGTATGCGCACTTATTGGGAGCTGCCGACCCATGATAGCAGGTGTGGAACCTATCAAACTGCGTCCTGTCGGAGGAAAAGGACTTTAGATAAAGGTGATCCCTCATATGATGATGTTCTTCCTGTGCTGAGTAGAGGGTGGACTGAGGATGAAATGATCAATCCGTAGGGGCGCTGAGAGAAAATAAAAACACCACCTACTGTGATTCAACGAAGGGCGGCATTGCCTCAACTCACATTAACACTTCAGGAATATGCTGTAGAGAAGAGAAAATTCTATATAAAAAAAGAGCTCAATCGGTCAATAAATGACCAATTGAGCTCTTTTTTTATTCTTTCCCCCCGAGTCAGAGTAAATATCGGATATAAAGGCATTAATTGAAGCTCATGTTCCTCAAGATTGTCATTATTCAAAGAAATCAACAAAGTTCGAAATATACATTTAAATCCTAACTATCTAAAGTAGGGGTATCACAGGTTGTGACGTCGGAGGAGATTGGATAATGACAAAGATTAAAGTAGGAATTATTGGTATAGGAGAAGTAGCGCAAATCATTCATTTGCCGATTCTGGAATCCCTGCCGGAGCTTTATGAGATGGTTGCTTTTTGTGATATTTCCCCAAAGCTTCTTGCGAAGATGGGGGAGAAATATCGCGTTCAACAACTATATCTGAACGCAACAGACATGTTTGAACAGTCTGAACTTGATGCTGTTTTTGTACTGAATAACATGGAATACCATACGGAGTGTACCGTTGCGGCGTTAAACAGGAACATACACGTTTTTGTAGAGAAGCCAATGTACGTCACCCAAGCTGAGGTTAAAGAGATTATCGATGCGCGAGATGCCACAAATGTACATGTGATGGTTGGTTATATGAGGCGATTTGCTCCCGCCTATCTTCGGGCATTAGAAGAGGTGAAGTCGCTTGGACCGATTATCTATGCACGAGTGCGTGATATCATCGGGCCAAACGGATTCTTCACGGGTCAATCCAGCAATGTTCATCGTTTCAATGACATTCCAATTGAAGCTGTACACGACCGAAAGGAGCGAAACACCAGATTAATGAAAGAAGCGGTCGGTGAAGCGCCTGATGACATCTATGGAGCCTATGGATTATTGCTTGGATTAAAATAGTCATGATATTTCGGCCATGCGGGAATTGATCGGAACGCCCATTCGTGTTAAGGCGGCTTCATCTTGGTTGGGTGGGAGATTCAAGAATGCGATATTTGAATTTGATGGCTTCAACGCCACATTTGAAACAGGGATGGACCAACAGGGACGATTTGACGCTCATATCGAGGTTTATGGTGAACATAAATTGGTTCTAATTCAGTATGACACACCCTATATCCGACAATTGCCAACGACGCTGCATATTAGTGAAACAATCGGGAATAGCTTTGAGGAATCGGTTATTCGCCCGACCTACAAGGATACTTATGTGTGTGAGCTTGAGTATTTCTATGAGGTAGTCACGAAAGGGATGCCGCCAAAGACGACACCGGAAGATTACCTGCAGGATCTAGTGATCTTCAAGATGATGATTGAAGCAATGAAGTAATAGAAACGGCAGGGAATTATCTTCCCTGTCGTTTTGTTGTTTTTACACCACTCATATCCTTAGGAGCTACTAGCAAAGAGAATATCTTGTGTTAAAGTAAAATCAAAGAGTTCCATTTTTCCAAATAATGACTATACAAAAGTCTTAACTGAGAAATGAGGTTTTGCTGTTGTTTAAAGTTTTGATAGTAGAAGATGAGATGTTGGTGCGGATTGGTCTGAAAAGCTCCATTGATTGGGGAGAATTGGGCATGGAAGTGATTGCGGATGTTTCGAATGGACAAGCAGCCTGGGAAGTTTATCATGACCAAAAACCAGATTTGATTTTAACGGATATTAAAATGCCAATCATGGATGGATTGCAGCTTATTTCTCAAATTAGAGAAAAAGACTCAAAAACGAAAATTATTATTTTGACAGCCTATGACGAATATAATTTATTGCGCAAAGCCGTACAATTGGGAATTTCCGATTATATTCTCAAACTAAAGATGTCCATTGTTGAAATGGAATCTGTTTTGAAAAAAGTACAAACTGAATTACTGGAAGAAAATATACATACTACTACCGCGCAAGAAGATTTGAAAGCGAACATCATTCATCTCAAAGAAAATGCCGTGAAGGATTATTTGTTCTACGGCCGATATTCGGAAGCGGAATTTGCTGAAGTGACGAATAAATTACATTTTCGAATAAGTCCGGAGCGGCTGGTCCTATGTGTACTTGCGATTGATAAATTTGAACAAATGGAGAGTAAATTAAAGGACAATCAAGGAAATCTGATCCGATTTAGTATTCTGAACATCATCAATGAATTGTTAGGCGGATACCTTCGAGGGGAAGTTCTACATGAGAAAGATGAGAAATATATGCTTCTTTTCAGCTTTCCAGATATGGTTAGCGAGCAAACGATTTACCAGAATGTCCAAGAAATTCTCTCGCATATTAACAATATTATTAAAAAATACCTAAATACATCCATTTCCTGTGGAATTAGCACAATTAATAACGGATACGCTTCGCTTAAACAAATGTATCGTGAATGTGTATCCGCGCTGGAGCAACGATTTATTTTGGGGAATGAGAGATTCATCCAATGGCAAGATATGGGGAGAGATAACTTACTGAAAGATATTAGCATGAAGCTCGAAAAAATGTGGCAAGATTCAGATCAATTTAATGAGAGGTACGCGAAAGAAATAGAAGCGGGAATAAAGACCCTTACCCAGTCAGCGAGTATCTCTAAAGCAGAAATCCAAATCATGGTGATCCGATGGATCCATTGGCCAACCGTTTATTTAAATGTATACATGGATGATATTTCCAATATGGCGCTTGATTTTGCGGGCCAAATTCATAAATGCACGACGTTAGATGAAACGATAGATATTTTTAAACAATTTCTCTCCGAGCTTAAAAGTAGTCATGCGAAGAAGAAATTCATCGACAAAGAGATCGCAGAAGCGGCGAAGTTTATTCAACTACATTACCATCAAGATATCTCGTTGCAGCAAGTAGCGTATCAGGTGAAATTGAGCCCTAATCATTTCAGCAGTTTATTCAAAAAAAATTTAGATTTGAGCTTTATTGAGTATTTGAACCGTTTCCGAATAGACATGGCCAAGGATATGTTGGTAAACACACATCTTAAATCCTATGAAATCGCCGAAAAGGTAGGGTATATGGATTACAGCTATTTTAGCCGCGTTTTCAAAAAGGTCACGGGTATGAGGCCGAATGAGTTTCAGAAACAATGGTTTGTGGAGAATCGGGCAGAAAGGATGGATGGGGACGATGAGAACGTTATTTAAAAGGAGATATCGAAATTCCTTGTCCAATCTCTTGTTTGTTTCTTTCTTGGTCATGTTCCTGCTTATCTTCACCATAAGCTCGATTTTTTCATATTCAGGGATATTAAATATATTAAAAAACAATGCGAAGGAAAATAGTCTGCAGCAGTTAAAACAATATGATTACAATTTATCTATTTTTGCGGGTGAGGTGGATCAGGCTTCCAGGCAGCTTGTTTTGGACAGCGAATTGCAAAATTTGATTGATTACAAGAATATGACAGAGATTGATCGTGTTCTTCAAATGGAGAAAGCATTCAAAGATTTTGCCCAGATGCTTTCTAATTATAAATTTATCGATTCCATTAGCTTTTATGGGGAAGACGGATTCGTCATTAGGGCTAGTTCGAATAGTAACGATATTCTTTATGAATCTTCGAGTAAACAGAATCAATTTTATAGGTCGGAAATTTATCCTGTGGTTAAATCGAAAGCGCTAACACTGACTTGGTTTGGTGGCTTTACGGCTCAGGATTTCAACATAGCGACAAGCAATACGCTCTCTAAAGAAGCAGCAGATTCAAGGCCGACTTATTACATATCTGCAGCCAGAAGCATATTTTCGAATAGTCAGACGGGTACCATCGTGATTAATGTGGATATGACGTATTTTACTGATATTTATAATCATGCAAGCGATAACAGGAACAGAGAAATGTACCTCGTGGATGGTTCGGGTAAAATAGTTTCTCACAGCGACGTAGCCAAAATAGGCAATCAAGGTACGATACCGCTGCAATTCCTATCTGCTGCTAACGGCGGCGATAAGTTTTCTAGCTATGAACACGATAAGAAACAAATCATGTCTTACAAAAGCAGCAGCTTTGATTGGATTTTAATTTATGAAATTCCCTTGAGTGAATTTACCAAGGATATTTTTACATTAAGACAGATCGTGACCATCATGTTTATATTTAGCTTGGTTTTTGCAGCTATCTTATCCAAGTACTGGATCCGTAAGGTTACGATGCCGCTGAACCGATTAACCACGGTCATGAAGAAAATGGAACTAGGGAATCTAGGTCTTACACTTGATCTGGATGTGAGAAATGAGTTTGGGATTCTGATTGTGCAATTTAATAAAATGTCGAAAAGTATCGTGGAACTGCTTAAGCAAAAGGAAACGATCGAGGAAGAGAAGAGAAGGATAGAAATTGGTGCTTTGCAGTCCCAGATTAATCCCCATTTCTTCTACAATACGTTAAATACCATCAAATGGATGGCCATCATGGTCAAAGCGGACAATATTGTGGAAAGTCTCACAACGTTAGGTGACATCTTGCATCCCATGTTCAAAAAAAATGATCTATTATGTTCCATCCGTGAAGAAATCGAATATCTCGAGAATTATATCAAAATTATGAATTATCGCTATGCTGGGGAGATTAAAGTCAAAATTAGCATACCCAATGATGTCATGGAATGCCAAATCCTTCGTTTTCTCCTCCAACCGTTGGTAGAAAATGCGATTTATCATGGTCTTAACAGTCGCAATGGAGGCGAAATCATCATCACAGCCGAAGAACAGAACCATGAAATTGTATTGTTTGTTTACGATAATGGCGAAGGCATGTCCAACATGAAGGTTCAAGAAATTAAACAAATTCTAATGAGCAAGGGTAGTGAAGATAGCCAACAAGAAACAGGAATCGGCTTAATGAATGTAAACCGAAGAATACTGCTTCATTTCGGCGATCCTTATGGCATTCAAATCGAAAGTGAACAGCATAGAGGGACTAAATTGAAAGTAACAATCCCAAAAGTCCAAAAATCGTAAAAAAGTACCACCTAATTGTAAACGCTTTTTTTATTGGGGCAAAGTGCTCATATTTGTTGTGTATTTCGTAAAATTGTTCATTTTTATTTCGTGTTTTTAACATTACTATTATGAATGTACCCAAGTATTGAATAGCACCTAATGAAAAAAAAACGCTTCGTGGAGGGAACTATGCAATCAGAAATATCCATGACTGTAGTAAAGCCGTTACATAGAACCAGAAAGAAAAATAGAGCAGGATTGAAATATTTTCTCATCGCGATTCCGTTTAGTATTTTTGTGTTTGCCTTCAGTTATGTGCCGCTATTCGGCTGGATCTTTTCTTTCTATGATTACAATCCGGCGTTGAAATTTTCGCAGCTGCATTTTTTAGGCTTTGATAATTTTGTGAAAATATATGCGGAACGAAGTGAGGTTTTCCGGATCTTAAGAAACACCTTAGCGATGAGCTTTCTGAATCTCATATTCGCGCCATTGCCGTTGATCGTGGCCATTATGCTCAATGAAATAAAAAGCAGCAAGTTTAGAAAAATGATTCAAACGAGCACTACACTTCCTCATTTTATTAGCTGGATTGTCGTATTCTCGCTCTCTTTTTCGATTTTTTCAACGAGTGGCCTCTACTATACACTGTTAAAAAACTTGCATTTAAGTGTTCCAGTGATCGGGCTTTTGGGCAATAATGATGCCGCATGGTTCTTTCATTTAGGGTTAGGAATATGGAAAAACTTGGGTTGGGGCGTGATTATTTATATTGCTACGATAGCAGGCATAGATGCGGGGCTTTATGAGGCCGCACGAATAGACGGCGCTAACAAATTTGGATTGATGCGGCATATTACATTGCCTGGACTCGCCCCAACATTCTTTGTTCTTCTCTTGTTATCGGTCAGCAATCTCTTGAATAATGGGTTTGATCAATATTTTGTTTTCTATAATTCACTTGTAGCGGATAAAGTGGAAGTTTTGGATTATTACGTTTATAAAACAGGATGGATCATCAACGATTATTCTTACGCTACGGTTCTTGGCATGCTGAAATCCATCATTAGTATTATTCTCTTGTTCTCTGTCAACTATCTTTCCAAGAAAACAAGGGGCGAATCGTTAGTGTAAACAATCTATTGAAGATAAGGAGGTCTAGGACATGATGGTACGCAAGCAACACAGTTCAATTTGGGAACGATTATTTGACCAATTTAATTATGTATTTATGACGCTATTTACACTTGTTTGCATGTATCCATTCTACTATGTCTTTATCTATTCGATCAGTGACCCAAGAACTGCGGCGAGGGGAATTTATTTCTTCCCGACTAAAATCAGTTTCGACAGCTATATCAACATACTTGCTCTAGGAACAGTACCTCAGGCATTTGTAGTGTCCGTCGTAAAAACAGTATTGTTCACCATGATATGCGTTTATTTCTCTTCTATGTTCGCCTATCTATTAACCAAGCGGGAGATGCTTTACCGTAAGGTCGTGTATCGATTTGTGATTTCGTCGATGTATCTGAGTGCCGGGTTGATCCCATGGTTCATTACTATGAAAACGTACGGATTACAAGACAATTTCCTTCTATATATCATCCCCGGAGCCATCAATGCTTTTTATATTATTCTCGTCAAAACGTATATCGAGCAAATCCCAGATTCACTCGAAGAATCGGCTCAAATAGATGGTGCTGGATTTATGGCTTTATTCAATAAAATTATTTTCCCTTTATCCAAACCCATTGTTGCAACCGTTGCCGTCTATGCGGCGGTCGGCTGCTGGAACACATGGATGGATAACTACTTTCTGGTTCACAAACCAGGTTTGCAAACGATTCAGATCATTTTATTCAATTATCTCAATGACTCAAAAGCCATAGCTGAGAACGCTGCGCGACAGACTGCAGGATCTGGTTTGGAAGTTCAAGTTTCAGAAGAGACGATTAAAATGGCCATTACCATGATTTCGGTTCTTCCGATTATGATGGTGTATCCATTCTTGCAGAAGCATTTCATCAAAGGCATTATGCTGGGTGCTGTCAAAGGCTAATATTAAAATGCAAGCATTTAACAGTGGATATAATGGTTTTTCTAGAAAGCCATTTATATTATAGATTTTACCTATAAATTAGGGGGTATAGAATGAAAAAGCTAAAAGGTAGATCAAGTCTGGTTCCGCTCACGCTAATCACGGCGCTTCTTGTACTGTCCGCATGTTCCGGCAAAAGCGGTACACCAGCTACAACGCCTGCTAATTCAGCTTCACCGAATGCAGTAGCTTCGAGTTCAACACCGGGCTCGGATCCGAAGCTTTCCATGGAACCTATCACTTTAAAAGTATTTGTCGCTCCGTCTTCTAAAGCTATACGTGAAGGTATTCAGAACAATGCTTTTGGGGATGCCATCAAGCAGAAATTCGGAATTTCGCTGGATATCATAACTGGTGACGATGTGAAACAAAAAACCATGATTGCAGGCGGAGATTTGCCGGATATCCTTGTTTTTGTTGGATCTACTTACACATTGGCTAATTCGATGATTAAAAGCGGCCAGGTCATCCCTCTGGATGATTTGATTGCTAAATATGGACCTAATATTACCAAATACAGTAAAACATCTTTAGATGTATTCAGAAAATCGTTCAGCAATAACACGAATAAGGTTTATTTCTTATCAGCGTCACAAGTGAAAGCGAATAATGATCTCATAAGCCAAACTGCTTTTGTCAATTTCAATACAAGATGGGATTTGTACAAAGAAGCCGGTTATCCGGAGATGAAAAATGAAGATGATTTCTTGAAGGTCATGAAGCAGATTCAAGATAAGAATCCGACAACGAAAGACGGGAAAAAAGTGTACTCGTTCTCCGCATGGACAGATTGGGGAACATGGCCTTACATTATTACCTATCCTTTCGTAAATGGCTATAATAATTTGGCAAACGGTCAAGAATTGAATCTGAAAACCGGAGAAGTGGAAGACCAATACACGAAGGAAGACGGAATATTCTGGAAAGGTATTTATTTTTACAACAAAGCTCATCGGATGGGTCTATTTGATCCGGAAGGCTTCACACAGAAGAGTCCGCAATATCAAGAAAAGCTTGTAACGGGGCAATTGCTGAATTCACATCTCTCTGTATGGTCAGGCGGCGCTGATTTAGTGAAATATACAGGTAAAGATGATGCGCAAATGCTCACAATTCCGGGTCCATTTCCCGTAATTTCCGGTTTGTACAATATCGAGACCCCTTTGGGCTGGGGTATAGGGATCGCTAAAGCAATCACCTCGCATAATAAGTATCCGGAACGGACCCTGCAGCTGTTGGATTACTTAAATTCTCCGGAAGGAGCAAGATTTATTTACAATGGGGTGAAAGGCAAGGATTGGGATATTGTGGATGACAAAGCGCAATTAATTGGAGAAATGGCAAAGCCGAATAATTCAGAGTATCTTCAAGCCAATGGTCTTGGAGGTGCGTTTAAAAGGTTGGCTGCATTTGAAGAGAGCTACCCGACGGAAGATGGTACGCCGGTTGACTTGCGCAAACAGGTGAATCCGGGACTTGTCTCAAACGCTGAAAAGGATTTCGCGAAACATTACAATAAGGACTTGTTATACCCAGGGCAGGTATATGACAAGTTGGTGAAAGAAGGAAAATTCGCAGCGCTAACGAAATTTTGGCCAGTTCCGGCGCTGGTGGCCCAACCTTCAGACGCAACTACGCAGATCTTTACGAAAGCAGACCAATATTTTATGGCGAATGTCGCGAAATTTATTATGGCCAAGGATGATGCGGAATTTGACGCTGCTAAGAAAAAGGCCATTTCAGACCTCAAAAACCTCGGCATAGATAAAGCCTATGATGAGTTACATCAACTGTTAGTCGACGCTCAACAAACCGCTAAGGATTTGAATCTAAAATAGCAATCAACTAATTTGAACTAATGTTTGCATCTGTTGCCGCTCAGTTTCCCGGGTGGGAAGCTGAACGGTAACTGTATATACTAGCGCAAAGAGTTATGATAAAACGAGGAGGAATTAATGATGTATTTTGTCAAATGGAAAAGGACATCCTTGCGCACGATTGTCACCCTTATGGCGACCCTACTATTTGTCTCTTCTGGCCTGTTTATTAGCGGAAGCGCAAACGCTTTCAATCAGGATGAACTCGGGCCGAATGTATTCGGTCCGACAGCCATCGGTGAGGCGCAGCCATATAATCTTCTTTCTCCCAGTTTTGATGACGCGTTACGATCGACTAGATGGATACCGGCTGGAAGCCAGCCGGGGTACAGCTTTACCTTCAACGATACAGCTGGAATCAATAATAGCGGAGCGGCTGTTATCGAAATCCCCACTAACGACGCTGTCAACACATTCCCCTCATATACCCAGACACTCACTGTCAACGGAACCAACCTACAGGTCGGTAAATCAATCGCATTCAGCGGGTGGCTGCGCACGGACAATGTCCAGTGTAAGCAGATTGGCAGCCAATGCTTTGGTGTTGGTGCGTATATCGCTATTGAATATTACAACGCGAGCGGGGGGCGCATAGCGTTTGATCAATCGGGACCCATACAGGGAAATCAAGGCTGGACGTACCGCAGAGCAGTCGGGGTTATTCCCCAAGGGACGACTTCCATAAAATTGAATTTTATTCTTAACGGCATGGGGAAGGCCTATTACGACGATGCTGCGCTTGCTTACTATTCGGACAGTTCGGTGATCAATGCTGTCTACGCGCAGCAGGTTGAGTTGAACGTCACGAATAGTTTGCTCAATACCGATATACGCGGACTAGGCGTGAATTTGAATCCGCATTTCGCAAGGCCTGGGAGGCTTTCGACTCAGGACGAACAACTGATTACAGAGCGATTGCAGCTGATTAAACCGGCCTGGGTGCGAGTATTTACCGACACGCGTTGGTGGGTGACTGCCACTGGCAACGACTTCACGACGCTTCCTTTGATGAATGGACTGGTGAAAGATTTGCAAATCATCAAAGGTCTTGGGGCAAAAGTTAATCTCGTTATGACTTGGCCGAATTATTTACAGCCCAAGGAGGTAATTGCGGATCATATGGCCGATCTCATCGAGTGGCTGCTGCAGAACAAGCAGCTGCATATCGATGGACTTACGCTCTATAATGAACCGGATAACAGCAACAGCTTTCCGGGCACTGTTGCGGACTATGTGGCGCTGTATCAGGAGATGGCTGATGTTTTGGCAGCCCGCGGTCTTCATGATGTGAAATTGATTGGCGGAGATGTGTCGGCAAGCGATACCTTTACCGAGGCGATCGCCGGGCCGCTTCAAAGCGACTTGGGGATGTTGTCCTTCCATAGCTATGTCCATTACAAGAAACCGATGGCTTCTACGGTATTGCGCACTGCTATGGTGGCAAAGTTTGCACAGTCAAAAGGACTAGACGAGTTTCTTTGGGAAACCAATGTGGGGTACGGAGTTGGTTTTGCTGCATTTACCCCAGGTACCGTAGATGGCGTGCTGATGCCGAAACGGTATCCATCAATGCTGAAGATGGCGGCCTATATGATGCAGACACTTGCGGTTGGCGTGAAAGGCCTTTCGTATTGGGAAGCTTTTGACATGAATTACGGGGAACTGGGGGAGACGGGCTGGATAATGAGTTATGGGATGTGGGGAACCAAGGAGCAAGGCTACCCTCTTCGACCAGCCTATTATTCGTATCAGCTCCTTTCCAGTCAAATTCAGCCTGGCGCATCCATCCGCAAGGTTACATCGACTTCTGCCGATTCGACTCTGCTGTCGTACATGATCGATAAACCCGATGGCTCTCAAGCGCTGTTCCTGTTGAATCCATGGGATAAACCGGTTAGCGTGACAGCTAATCTCGGGGATGCAAGCTACACGAATCAAAAGGCCAAGCGAATTAGCTACAACTCGACTGAAGTTGCTTCAGCAATCGCAGAAGGCAGGCTATCTTTAGGCGAAACAGAAGTGAACTTGTCTGGCGGTTCCTATAATGATGTGATCCAGCCGGAGAGCATGATGATCATCCAACTGGATAAAGTACCGCCAGTCACTACAGCAACCTTATCTCCTGCACAGCCAGAAGGGCAAAATGGTTGGTACGTGAACCCAGTCACGGTAAGCCTTACAGCGACAAATAATTTGTCCGTCAGTAGCGGATCAGAGGTAGCCGCAACCTATTACACCATAGACGGCGGCGCACAACAAAGCGGGAATTCCGTTACGCTGACAACTGACGGCGTGCATACGCTAGCTTATTGGAGCGTAGACAACGCAGGTAACATTGAAGAGCAACATACGACAACCGTTAAGATCGACAAGACGGCACCATTATTAACTGTACAATTAGATAAAACGTCTATCTGGCCGCCGAATCATAAAATGGTGACTGTTCATGCCACGCTGAATTCGAGTGATGCTACATCAGGCGTCGCATCTGTGGTGTTAACCTCCATTACGAGCAATGAACCGGATAGTGGTCAAGGTGACATTGAGGCCGCTATTGGGACATCGGCCACTACATTTAGTTTACGTGCGGAAAGATTAGGTAATGGAACAGGACGTATATATACAATAACTTATACGATAACCGACAATGTAGGCAATAAATCAACAGCAGTAAGTACAGTTAGCGTTCCACATAACCAATAAGTCAAGGTACACGCTTTTTATATGGATGAGATATGCTGACGCCTCCCGGATCCAGTTGGATTCGGGAGGCATCGGTTGATGGACATTGCCGCATTCATGCGCTACTTCGATCTCACTGTCCACTGTTCCGATACTGCTGTGGGGCGATGCCTGCGATCTTTTTAAACATCCGACTGAAGTAAAAAGGATCTGGATACCCGACTTCCTCAGCAATTTCCTTTACGCTTTTTGCTGTATTGCGCAGCAGGTGTTTGGCATGTTGGGTTTTAAGCTGGTGGATGTAGTTATGGATGTTCGTTCCAGCATATTTTTTAAACACCTGACAAAGGTATTCATATTTTCGCTCCAGCACCCGCTCCAACGTTTCTTTGGAAATGTCCGACTCATAAAAATTGTTCAAATGGTTGACCAGCTTGCGGAATGTGAGGTAAGAAGCGGGGAAAGCCGTGTCCAAGTGGCTTTGCTCCAAGAAACCAATCGCCATGAGCCGAAGTATTTCGCCAAGCAAAAGGGTAGCATGAAAACGAAAATAGCCGTTCGGTTGTTTCATTGTCTCCACTAGTTCTTCAAACAAGCCCAGCAGCTTATAACGCTGTAAGGAAAGAAACTGACGAGGCACTACAAGTAAATCCTCGTGAAGGATTTCAGTGGTTCTTAGTTCCGTACGTTCGGCATGGACAATACTAAGCTCAGACGCCCGATCCAGCACGAATTCATTCAGGCCGGGTTCACAGGAAAATTGCACCCAAAAAAATTTGCCCTGTCTTTCATGGGGATTCCAACCGGAATGTGACTCCCAAGGCATCATAAGCAGCGATTCACCGGTTTGTAGCGTCGTGCGGGTTTCGTTAGTCTGCAAATGAACCGTACCGTCGGCAATGACGATCAGTTCGTAGTAGGGATTATGATGCCGAGCAAAGAAGGTGTGGGTATTCGCGTCGAAAAGATCCGCCCATTTGACATCGAGCTTGGACAATCGAGACAGAGCGTAGTACATGACTTGACAACCTCCGATGTTTTTTCTTTCGAGAACGTAACTATGTACATGGCTCCGTAATGGTGCCGTTCCAATAATAAAGTCATCACCATTATATCAAATGACGGAGGAATACACATGAGCATCAGCATTTTAAATGAACAGGATTACTATCGAATCGTATACGGGGGATGGCTCGGGAAAAATATTGGGGGGACGCTTGGGGGACCCGTTGAGGGCAAGAAAGAGCTGTTGGAATTGACCTTTTATTCTGTGCTGCCTGACGGTCCGCTGGAGAACGATGACTTGGATCTGCAATTGGTATGGTTGCACGCTTTGGAACAGTATGGGCCGGGATTGACCTCCCGTGAGCTTGGGCAGGAGTGGATGGAACACATCTTTTTCCCTTTTGATGAATACGGTTATGCCTTGGCAAATCTACGAAGAGGTCTTCTCGCGCCAGTTGCAGGCTGGTTCAACAATCCGTTCAATGACTGTATGGGATCACCGATTCGTTCCGAAATTTGGGCAATGGCAGCGCCTGGAGCGCCAGCAACTGCGGCTCACTATGCTTATCAGGACGCGATAGTGGATCATGCCGGAGGAGAAGGCGTATACGGTGAAATGTTTTTTGCCGCTTTGGAGAGCGCCATTTTCTTTGAGAAGGACCGAGATACATTAATTGAGATCGGAATGACATATATTCCCGAGGATTGCCGAACCGCTAAAGCTTTAAAGGATCTCATCCGTTGGCATTCAGAGGGGAAAAGTTGGGTAGAAACACGTTCGCTTATTCTAGAGTACCATGGCAATGACAACTTTTGCGACGCTC
This sequence comes from Paenibacillus phytorum, assembly GCF_013141715.1. GTDB lineage: Bacteria > Bacillota > Bacilli > Paenibacillales > NBRC-103111 > Paenibacillus_E > Paenibacillus_E phytorum. Next base: position 44,198 of record NZ_WHOA01000065.1, read on the forward strand.
CGCAAAATATTGCTTTTACGATCCTGGGATGGCTGTATGGCGAGGATTTTGAGGATGCGATATTGAAAGCCGTCAACTGCGGCTACGATACTGATTGTACCGCTGCGACGCTGGGCGCGATATTGGGTATGCTGCTCGGGCCGGAAGCGCTGCCGGATAAATGGGTGAAGCCGGTTGGCGACCGTATTGTTGTCAGTCCCCCAGTTAAAGGATTTCCTGCACCGAAGGATTTGGATGAGTTGACTATCCGCACCATCCGCATGGGTAAACAGATCTTGGCCGCTTGGGACACGGGGATTCTAGTGCATCCCGACCTGCCTACGTCTTGGAACCGATTGGAGACGTCTGCAGCAGAAACGGCAGGAACAATAAGGGAGTTGTGGGATAGAAAAGTTACATCCAATCAGTATTTGCTGCCGCAGGGAACTCGAAGCTGTCCGGACGCCGAACTGGTGATTGACTTCGGCTCAGAAGGTCCCGCCATCGGAGTAGGTCAAAGGAAGACATTGCAATTTACCATGACGAACCGATCGCTAATCCCTATTGATGGAAGTATAACATTGGAGCTGCCTAAGGACTGGGTTGGACCTAATGAGCTTGAGGTCAGCCTGCAGCCTGACGAATCCTTCCAGTGGGACGTAGAAATTCGGGCTTCTGCGGTTGCGGCCACAAGTCATGAGCTTACTTTTTGCTGGACGCGAATTCATGATCATTCGATCTGGGCTGTTCAGAAGGTGCCTTTCGCCTTGATAAGCGCATCCAGATGGATCGTCTGGGGACCAGAAAGCGATGCGGGAAAAGAGATTTATGTCCCAGGGAACCGATTGGCATGGGAGGAGGTTCTTGGATTAGATTCTGTTGGGTTTATTGTTGACGGTGTATATCGGGCGGAAACGACGCTCACGAACCCAATCGAACGGGAGCTTCGTCTCATTGCAGCTGCAAACAGTCCCGTAACACTGAAGTTGAATGGACAAACTGTGATTGAATGTAAAGAAACGTTGGAGTTCATGCCAGCATATAATCGTTGCCATAAAGAGCAATGGGTGGAGTTAACTTTGGCTGCTGGAATCCATAAGGTGGAATTGGAAGCTACCAGGAATGGTTATCCGCTGGAGGTGTATGTCTTACCGGTAGCGCTTCGAAACACCACATCGCCTGGTTCATACTATTACCATACGGATATATTGTTGGGGTAAAAAATGAGAATCGATTTGCATTAAATGAAGGAGATCAAAAATGACAAGAATAAAAGTGGGAATTATTGGTTTGGGGGAAGTGGCGCAAATGATTCATTTGCCGATTCTGGAATCCCTGCCGGAGCTCTATGAGATGGTTGCTTTTTGTGATATTTCCCCAAAGCTATTGGCGAAGATGGGGGAGAAATATCACGTTCAGCACTTATATCTGAATGCAACAGATATGTTTGAACAATCTGAGCTTGATGCTGTTTTTGTACTGAATAACATGGAATACCATACCGAGTCCACGATCGCGGCACTGAACAAGAGAATTCATGTATTTGTAGAGAAGCCAATGTGTGTCACCCAAGCGGAGGTTAATGAGATTATCCAAGCGAGGGACGCGGCAAATGTACAGGTGATGGTTGGTTATATGAGGCGATTTGCTCCCGCCTACCTCCGGGCAATAGAAGAGGTTAAGTCGCTTGGACCGATTATCTATGTAAGAGTGCGTGATATTATCGGTCAAAACAAATTTTTCACGAGTCAGTCCAACCCTATATATCGTTTCAATGATATCCCAGCTGAAGCTGTGCAGGACCGTAAGGAGCGAAACGCCAGGTTAATGAGAGAAGCGGTCGGTGAAGCGACTGATGACATGTATGGAGCCTATGGATTATTGCTTGGATTAAATAGCCATGATATTTCGGCCATGCGGGAATTAATAGGAATGCCCATTGCCGTGAAGGCAGCTTCATCCTGGTTGGGGGGCAGATTCAAGAATGCTATCTTTGAATATGATGGCTTCAACGCCACATTTGAAACGGGGATGGACCAGCAGGGGCGTTTTGATGCTCATATCGAGGTTTACGGTGAGAATAAATCTGTGCTTATTCAATATGACACACCTTATATTCGACAATTGCCAACGACGCTGCATATAAGTGAAACAATCGGGGACAGCTTTGAGGAATCTACTATTCGCCCGACCTATAAGGACGCTTATGTGTATGAGCTTGAATATTTTTATGAAGTGGTCACGAAAGGGTTACAACCAAAAACGACGCCTGAGGACTACCTGCAGGATCTTGTGATCTTCAAGATGATTATGGAAGCTATACAACAATGAAGCTAATCAACAATAAAGAAGCGACAGGGTTAGTCCTACTCTGCCGCTTCCAAAGTACAGTTTTCATAGTAAATGACGCATATTGAAGTATACATATTGGCAAAGGACAGCTACATTTGGTTTATAAACGAATGAAGGGGAAATTTATAAGTGAAGCAAAAATTCGCCGTACAGTTATTTACATTGCGCAAAGAGTGTGAACAAGATTTTCCGGGAGTTCTTAGGGAAGTTAAAAGGATGGGCTGGGTTGGGGTCGAGATGGCAGGACTTTGCGGTTTTTCCGCGCAAGAGATCGCCGAGGTGCTGCAGGAAACCGGATTAAAAACCGCAGGTATGCACGTTTCATTCGAAAGCTTGCTCAATGATGTAGAGAATGTAATGGCTCAAGCGCGTCTCTTTCATACCTCATACCTTATTTGTCCATCTGTTCCACATGAGCTAAGAAACGAAAATGGTTACCAACAATTTCGCATGGAACTAAATGAAATTGCGAAGAAATTGCAGCCGGAGGGCTTTACAATTGGCTTTCACAACCATGCTTTCGAGTTTGAAACAAGCGTTAACGGCATGAATGCTTTGGAATATGTGATTGAGCCTTCTGCTGAGAATGCCGTTTTGGCAGAAATTGATGTCTATTGGGTGAAGAAAGCAGGGAAAGATCCAGCTGAATTTATTCGTCCGTATAGCCTCCGGATGCCGACAATGCACTTGAAGGATATGACCAACGATGAACGAGGGACGTATGCTGGAATTGGCACTGGAGTGATCGATTTCGACCCTATTTTGATATGGGGAGAGCAGAATGGCGTAGAATGGTACGTTGTGGAGCAGGATGTATGTCAAGGCAATCCAATGGACTGCGTGAGTCTTAGCTTAACGAATTTACACCGAATAGCGGACCGACTTTTAGAAAATCGATAGTATTATAAAGAAAGAGCTGAAAGAGCTGCCTTGTGGCAGCTCTTTCTTCAACAGAATTTATATGTTTTGGGGTATGGGGTAACTATGCTGGGTTGAGGTTGCTGGATCAAAGAATCCCTACTCGCGGTTGAATGATGTTGTAAAAAGTGCAACAATTGCTGCCTAATTCTCGCCTCTCTCCCTTCGTTGTTGCATTATGTACAACAATTTGGTCCTCTATAGGCCATTTCGCAAGAAATGGGCTCGAAATGTTGTACAAACTGCAACTTCAAGTTGCGAAATAGCCTTTTGGCGTGTGAATTGTTGTAGAGAATACAACATTGGTAACCACTATAGCCCATTTACCCTCTCGACTAAGGCCGGCGTAAGCTGGTTATTTTCTTAGAAGCGTGTCTTGACTTTTGTCGAGACAGCTTAAGATTTCCATATTTTCACCTTTTCCTTCATGTAGGTCGAGGGCAGGGTGCCAGTACATTTTTTAAACACTTTGTTAAAATACGACTGCTCGCAATATCCGAGGAAATCGGAGATTTCTCCTACGTTCATCTGTGAGTTGGTCAACAGATCGCAGGCTGCGGCAATGCGGATTTGCTGGATGTAGTCAGTGACGGATTGTCCGGTAACCTGTTTGAAAATGGTGCTGACATAGTTAGGGGTTCGCGCCACGTGTTCAGCTAATTCGGTCACGGAGATGGTGCGGTGATAATGGTTAAGAATATAGGCTTGTAGCTCCATAACGATACTATAGGATTTGCCCTGCGTTGATTGAGAATCGATTTCTTCGTTGATAACAGCAAGCATTTCAAGTAGGATGCTGTGACAGATTGTGTCTGAATAGGCGGATTTGCGCAGCCAGTGCTGGGTCAGCAGTGAAAACCTCTGCTTCATATAGTCAAAGTTAAAAGGTCTGGTTAAAGAACGTTTGGGCTCGAACAACATGGGAAGTCCATCCCCGTCACCACGATAATGAAAGTGAGCGACATACATGTCATGAGCTTCTTTGGTCGATTTCGACGCGCTGCGCCAAACCCCTTGGGGAACAAATATAAGATCGCCTTTTTGCATAGAAAAGGGTTGGTCTTCAACCGTGTAGAGAATGCTTCCACTTGTAATGAGTATTAAAATATGGTTGTTCGTCTTACTTTTTGGTACATGCCAGTTTGGCTCACAATGCTCGAAATAGATAGCAACTGGTTCGATCATAGAAGGCTCCTTTCGGCAAATTCTCCCGTCTCAGTTTAGGTGGGTGATTATATCTATATTGTAACCGAAATCGTAGAATTATTTAAATAATTATTGTATTGTTCATTGTTTCAATAGACTGATTTTACTAAGCTTAAGAGGAAAACTTACCAGGGAGGATGATGGGTGAAATGAGTAGTTTATTCAAAAAAACAAAAGCGCGTGTAGGCGTTATGACGGTTGGTCACGAGCCTTATTGGGCACAATTTCCGGGATTAAAAGAGGAGTTGGAGGGCTACGGCCGTGAATTTGAGGAAATGCTTCGCAAGAATGACGTCGAGGTGGTCTCGGCAGGCTTTGTCGATAGTGTAGATAAGTCCTTCGCCGCATCGACTTATTTGAAAAGCCAAGATGTTGATTTCCTATTTTGCTTCTTGAGCACATATGTGACGTCTTCGACGGCTGCTACCCCGATCCTGAACTTGTCCGTTCCGACGGTACTTGTTGCTTTGCAGCCAAGAAAGCGTCTTGACTACCGCAATACAACGACGTATATGCAGTTAGTCAACGATAATATATGTTCACTCCCTGAAATAGGCGGTGTGCTTGTGCGAGCAGGAAAGCCTGCCGCAGGGATGATCGTAGGAACGCTCTATGATGATGAACGTGCGATGAAGGAATTGCAAGGCTGGTGCCAAGTCGCCAATACGCGCAGAGCATTCAAATATGCAAAAATCGGTTATATGGGGCATACCTACGAGGGAATGTATGATATGAACTCCGATCCGACGGCTTTTACGGCTTCCTTTGGCTCCCATGTGCAAATGCTGGAGATGTGCGATTTAGCCAAGCTGGTAAATGGGGCAACACCTAAGGAAACGGCCGACAAACAGGATGAAATTAAAAGCGTTTTCAAAATATCCGATCCATTTATCGATCCGGTGACAAGACCGATCAAGCAGGAAGATCTGGAATGGTCAGCGAAAGTGGCAGTCGGGCTGGATAAGCTGATATTGGAATTTGGGTTAACTGGCTTGGCCTATTATTACCGGGGGCTCGACAATAATGAATATGAACGAATCGGATCGAATATGGTGCTCGGCAACTCACTGTTGACGGGTAAAGGGGTTCCGCTTGCCGGAGAAGCCGATTTGAAAACGTGCGCAGCGATGTTAATCATGGATCGTCTTGATGCAGGGGGCTCGTTCGCGGAGCTGCATCCATGCGACTTCGTCGATGATATCGTGCTGGTCGGACATGACGGACCGCACAACATCAAGATTAGCGACGGGCAGCCGGTCATTCGCGGATTGGATCTGTTTCATGGCAAAAGCGGTTCGGGAATCGGCGTCGAATTCAGCATCAAATCAGGCCCTGTTACTTTGCTCAGCATTTCACAAACCGCTGACGGCAAATTCAAAATGATCGCCACGGAAGGTGAATCCATCAAAGGGGAAATTCCGCAGACAGGAAACACGAATACTCGCTGTAAATTTAATTACAGTGTTGCAGAATTCGTGGAAAGATGGTGTTCGGCTGGTCCTACGCATCACTTTGCACTCGGAGTGGGGCATGTGAGTTCGAAGATCCGTAATGTCGCCAAAGTACTAGGCATTGAGGTGGAAATCGTATGAGTATGAGTATGAGTATGAGTATGAGTATACCAGTTAACCCAAAACGCACCTTGCAAAGAGTCACATTGGAAATGAGCCTAAAGCCATTCAAAAGTATGGCGCCTGAGGACATCGAAGCCGTGTGTGCGGAAGCTATTCGGCAGTGGCTTCCACTCATCGGCATGGCAGAAAGTTGTTCCATGCTGCTTTGGGTCGCTGACGGAAGCGAGATCCTAGTCTGGGACGGCGATTTGCAGCGTGAGATCGAATGGGCACGCTACATTGGATTCGCGAATGAGGAGTACTTCGGCCACATCAAGGATGATAAAGACCCGCGAATCGCTAGACCATACATCAGCGAACCAGCGCGAATCACCTACGGTGATTTGCAATTCATTATCGCATCCTTTAAAAAAGTTGCAGCTGAGCGTTACGGTATTCGCATGGAGGTTGGAGCCACCTTTGACGCAGGACCGGAGTTTGCCTACTCAGATTTCAAATACAAGCTGCACCCGGAAATCAATCGCGCCGAAGTAAACGGGCAATTCATCTCGCTGAAGGCGGACTATACGGTCGTATGTGGTTGGTCGAAGCTGAAAGCGGATAACGCCTCTTATGCGTCGTACCCTGACGGTATTCCCAATGACACAGCGTTTGGAGAGTTTCTGGGGCGGCAGTGTGCAAGCTTTTTACCGACACTAGGCTTTGATTATATTTGGTTTTCCAATGGATTCGCGCTGTCGTACTTTCCCTGGACGTATCTGGGGGCCAATTACGATGGCACGCAGCTTGCTTTGGCGGACTATGAAGAGCTGTCGTCGAAGATGCTGTCGTTCTGGGAACTATTCAAGCAGGAATGCCCGAATTACCGGACTGAAATACGCGGGACGAACTACGGAACGGGCATGGATCTGGCCAAGGACTGCATTCCTTTGCTTGAACTTTATGAGAGAAATTATATCGAATTTCCACCACCGAACTCACCGTGGGGAGCCCTTAACTACGATTTCGGCCTAGAGTTGACAGGTTACATGTCGCGCATTGCAGTGCTGCCGGGAGAGACTTACCCGTACCGCTTCTATGCCAATGACCCTTGGTTCTGGCAAAATCCGTGGTGGGATCTGTACGACCGAGAGCCGCATGACATTTATTGTCCGCTCTCTGTTGCTCGTGTTAACACTAATGGAGAGTTGGAGAGCCCACGTGTCGTGGAAATTTTGACCATTGATACGGAAAAAGGCGTGCTAGATGAAAATGTACCGATGGAGGTTATTCCTCATATCAAGAAGGCCTTCAAGGACGCGCCCGATCAGCCGGGGATTCTAACTTGGTTGTATCCGTTTCGAGAGCTGCATGAAGCGATGGCTGAATCGGGCGAGCATTCGACCGACGTTTTCTTCAATGATTGGTTTGTGCGTAATGCGATTAACCAAGGGCTGCCGCTTAATACGGTTCTAAGCACCGATGACTTTTTCGCCATGCAGGACGATGCCATCCATAAGCTTCAAGATACGATTTTGTTTACATCCGCCTTTTGGATAAAAGGGGAGAAAGCGCAGCGAATCGTCGAATATATCCGTCAGGGAGGAAAGATACTCATCTACGGCACTGTCGAAGATCCGGCTCTACGCCAACTGATGAATCTCAGATCCGAGAATGCGCTTGAAGGTACTTTCTCTGTAAACTTGTCATTGCCGGAAGATACGATCACGAGTGTTGAACAACAGAGGGAAAATGGGACTCATCTGATTGATCACAGCTCGCACATCTCTGGCGGTGGTTTAAGTGAGGTAGTGGATGATGCAGCCGATCCTTTTACGCAAGTACATGCAACAGTGAAGCAGGATGGGCTAGAACGTACGTTCACGCTCTCTAGAGCGTTGCCTGAATGGAACGGAGGAAAGGTTGGTTGGGTACGCGGATCGCTGCCGTTTCAATCGGCCGGAGTGACGCATCTGCCAGTGCGGCAGGAGAAGGAGTTCATGGATAGCTCAGTTATCGTGCGTTATTTGCTGCAACAATTCGATTATTCCTTCTTACAAACAAAGGATGAGGAAGATGCTCATCATGCGCTATTTTTCATCGCCAGACACGACAACGGGTTCATACTTACCGGCTGCAAACAGGACACATCCGTAACGCTGCAGCTTCGCTTTCCAGATGGTGCTCCAGTCATCATTGGACAATCAGCCATTATTGGGGAAGGAATGGCTACTTATGCGCTTGATCGAACGTTTCATGACGATTGCCGAGTTTTTGTTAATCAAAAACAATCGTCCCGCATTACGTCCAGAGAAAATCAGCCGTTTCCAACATCGAAGAAACGAACTGTCCGTAATATTAGCGTTTACAATCTAATTGAGGCAGACGTGACCATTTACCCGCCAATTGCAGCGCTGCAGGCAGGCATTGTCGAAGTGAAGAACGGTGAACAATATTTGGATTTATCAGGTAAAATAGTAGGAAATCGACTACTCTTGTCTAAGATTAGCGGTACAATTGATATATCATGGTAAAGGTCATCTTCTAGGGAGAGAAAATATGAATATTCGTAATCAGGTAAGTGAATCGATTGTTATGATGGCTACAGAACCACATAAGCTGCGTTTCCGTTCACTGGTGAGAGAAAGCCTACGCTTGCGCAGCAAAGCATCTTCCGAATATCCGGATCAAGTACTGTACTCGGAAGGAACAGACTACATCGTCGATTATGAAAGCGGCACGATAAAGCGTACGGCAGCCAGCTCCATCCCGGATTGGAGCAAGCATCCGACTTACGGGAAATCGGACTTTAATCATAGCGATTACCCTGATATCACGAATCAGACGTACATCCTTTATGCTGATTATGAATATTTCGATCCGACTGCGGCCTCAGACGTCGCAGTCGGATCAGAAGCGCTATCACGGATTCTCGCAAAGCTGGCAAACAGTGAGCCAGTCACCTACGTCGTGTTCGGCGATAGTATTAGTACAGGCGCGGAAGTAAGCGAGGAAGCTAATAAATTTCACAACAGATTCGCAGAAACGCTCAGAAGGCGCTTCCCCGGGGCGGCTATCGATGTGCGAATGAAAGCCATCGGCGGAGAAAGCAGTGAGGGAGGGCTAAAGCGGCTGCAAGATGATGTCATCGCGCAAGCACCTGATTTGGTAACGATTGGTTACGGGATGAATGACCAAAATAAACAAGCAAATGGAACGAATGCGATTTCCCCCGCGCAATTTGAACGGAATATAGCAACAATGATCGAAGCAGTTCAAAAGCATACGGAAGCAGATATCGTTCTCATCACCCCCTGCCTTCCGAATCCGTTATGGACATATGCCAGCCCGAATGTGACTGACTACGCCGATAAGCTGCGAGAGCTGGGCTTCAAATATCGGGTCGGGGTCGCTGATCTTCAGCGGATATGGCTTGACGAGCTTACTGCGGGTAAAACACACGAAAGCTTATTAATCAATAATGTGAACCATCCGAATGATTATGGTCACAGCTTATATGCACAGGCATTAAATAGTCTTCTAAGTTCAAATTGATAAGTGGGTGGTTGATCGCATGGTCATACAGTGGAGGAAATGGCGGTTTTCGATATTTACTAAGCTTGTCCTGGCTTTCTTAATTGTGATTTCGCCGCTGTATGCGCTTGGAACCCGGATCAACGAATGGGGAGCGGATATCGTCAAGAATGAAATTTCCAAATCGCTGCAGTCTCAAGTTCAATTTTACCGAACCTTATTGGAGAATGAGATTGATAGAATGGTAAGTTTGCAGCGAGAGTATGTGAATGACGATGATTTGCTTGCTTTAAGTCTAACCGAGGACAGCATGTCAACCTATCAGCGCATAGAAGCGATGAAGAGGTTTCAGCGCAAACTCGAGCTCATGAAGCAATCAAGCATATACGTGGAGCGGGCTAGTGCCTATATTCCTCTCATTTCGCGTATAGTTGCTACGGACGATTTATCCGGTGACCTGCCGCAAGAGGAGTTAGAGAAATTAAAGCAAAGCGTGCTTCAATCTAAATCGCTCATTGTCCAATCGAATAATAAGCTATTCATCCGTGAGCACTATCCGAACCCGCTGATATCAAGTACTCGTAATCCCATATTTGTGCTGGAGCAGGAAATTTCGATCCCAGCTTTGAAACGCTATTTGCAGCAGCTCTCTGGCTATGATCAGGGGGGTGCTGCTTTGATGCTTCCAGAATTAACGGTCGTGAATACGAATAATACAGAAGTACCGACTTTAATTAGAAATAAAATTGAACAGCAGATCGCTCTTTCGGAGGCTAATCTGGGATCATCAGGAGCGTTGAAGGAACAAAAAGCGCAAACGTTATCGATCCGTATTGAGAAAGAAAGCTATCTGACCGTTTTCGCCTATTTGCCAAAATTGGAAGCGACGTTACTTGTCTATGTGCCTGAAAGTGAAGTTATGGGCCCTCTAGAGAAATACCGGAGCTACCTGTGGATGATTTCCTTTGTCGCATTGATTGTGATTTTGTTGTTCGCCTACTGGATATTTCGCATCATACACCGCCCACTTACGAAACTGGTACGCGCATTCCACAAGGTGGAATCAGGCAATATGCAGATTATGCTGCAGCATAGCAGCAACGATGAATTTAGCTATTTATATGAACGATTCAATTTCATGGTAGCGTATTTGAACAAGTTAATTTATGAGGTATACGAGCAGAAGATACATGCTCAACAATCCGAGCTGAAGCAGCTGCAATCGCAAATCAATCCTCATTTCCTATATAACAGCTTTTATTTGCTGTATCGTATGACGAAGGCTCACGACTTTGACAATGCGACGCAATTCACGAAGTATTTGGGTGATTATTTTCAATACATTACACGCAGTGGAAGTGAGAATGCAGCACTTGAACAGGAATTCAATCATGTACGTGCTTATGCGGAGATTCAATCCATCCGTTTTTCCAATCGTATCCAATTTATATTCGACGAGATTCCTGAAGTGTGCAAGCAGGTAATCGTACCGCGGTTAATCCTCCAGCCGATTGTTGAAAATGCCTATCAGCACGGTTTTGAGGGAGCCTTATCCGACAGGCTTCTGCGCATTAGCGTAGAGCTTGATCATTCCATGGATGGCACGGAGCTCTTGCTCATTCATATCGAAGACAATGGTAAAGGATTAACGGAGCACGAACTGAATCAATGGAAGATAAGACTTCTAGAGCAGGACAATCCGGAGGAAGTAACCGGCATGCTGAATGTGCACAGACGACTGCGGCTAAAATACGGCACAATCGCCGGTATCGTATTAACACCGATTGAAGCAGGAGGGCTAAGGGTTACCATCAAGCTGCCCATCCATATACCGCCTATTAAAACCTGAGGAGGCAAGTACGATGATCCATATGATGATTGTGGATGATGAACCGATTGCCGTTAATTATTTGCTGGAAACGCTGCAAGAGCTGGAGCATCTTGATCTAGAGCTATCCAAAGCATACTCCGGTTATGAAGCGCTAGAGAAACTAGGTGATCGTAAAGTCGATATTTTACTGACAGATATTCGAATGCCGGGTATGACAGGGATGGAGCTTGCAGATCAAATATTAAAGCGTTGGCCCCGGTGCAAGGCCATATTTCTGACGGGTTATGATGATTTTGCCTATGCACAGTCAGCGATACGCAAAGGCGGCGTGGATTATGTATTGAAAACAGAAGGCGATGAGGCCATTGTTCGAGCCATTGAAAAGGCGATTGCCGATATTCGGCTGGAAATTAATGAGGAACATATTTTACAAAAAGCGAAGCAGCAGATTCATTTGGCGCTGCCCTCGCTGCGACGCGAATATTTAGTTGAATTTTTGCAAAATGAAGTGGATTCTCTCGCTAACCGCAAAAAGCGATTTGCCAATCTGGCGATTGATTTGGATCCCGAGCTTCCCATCATGACGGCTGTCGGCAGAATCGACGAATGGGGTGCTTTTGCTCTGCCCTCAGAGAAACCGCTGCTATTTTATTCGATCCAAAATATCGCCGAAGAATATTTGTCCTCATCTGTACGGTTTGTTGCGATTCAAGATGACCGTTCCCGGTTCATTTGGTTCATTCAGCCGAAGGACGGAGAGGACTGGACAACGACAACGCATAGGCTCGGTGACAGCGCGGAGCTTGTCCAGTCATCATGTAAACGCCTTCTGAAGGTGCCTATTTCATTGGCACTTGAAGCTGATCCATGTCCTTGGGAACATGTTTCGGAGCGGGTTGAAACGCTCAAGCTGCAGCTTGGGCTTGGCATCGGTCGGGGGAAGGAAATGCTGATTACCGGACAGCAAACAGATCCTGCGCAGGGGGAGCATAGATCGAGCCGGATCTTTTTTGCTGAAAATGATATGAGGTCCAAGGTCCGTAAGCTCGATCTGCTTGAAACGTACATGGACAACGGAGAAAAAGAGCCATTCACACAATTGTTTATGGCGTTATTCCAAATAGATGAGATGCTTTTATCAGGAAGCGAGGGGAAGTTTCTAGCGATGGAGCTATTTTCCCATCTGTCGGCTTTCTTTCTCTCCTATTTAAACAGACGTCGGCTGTTCGCGCAGCTCGGAGCTTCTATTGATCCGGAGCCATTGCTCGAGTTAAGCAAGCATGCTTCCTGGCACGAGGCGATCCGCTATTTCCGAGAACTGGGCGAAACGCTGGCAGATTTCAATGGAAGAAAGCAAGTCGAGCGGACCAATGATATTATCGGCCGAATCCATCATTATATCCATGAGTTTTTACATGAAGACTTATCTCTAACGAAGCTCTCTGAGTTGGTTTATCTGAGTTCCCCTTATTTGTCTCGGCTCTATAAGCAGATGACCGGCAAAGGGGTTCTGGACTATATCACGGAAGTACGGATCAACAAGGCAAAGCTTTTGCTCAAAACCGGAGATCGCAAAATTAACGAAATCGCCACCGAGATCGGCTTGGAATCGGCTCACTATTTCACTCGTTTATTCAAAAAAGTGACCGGATATACGCCACTCGAGTATAGAGATTCGGCAAAAGCCATGGACGAAACAAACCGCTGATCAAACGTATTATGAACTCGTTAATATAAGTCCATCATCGCAAGAAAGTCCCATTTCGATCGCAGAAGCCTCATTTTATAATAAAGGTGTAAGGAAAATCGTACATTAGCGAGGGGACAAAGCAATGAAAAAAAGAAGTCTGATGACGGTCTCATTCAGCACATTGCTCATGGCAAGTATTGTCGTAAGTGGTTGCACGAAGGATACGAAGCCGACGGTATCATCCTCACCTGAGACAAAAGCGACCGCAGCAGCGGAAGTCAAAAAAGTCGATCCGTTAGGTAAATACGATCCTCCGATTGAAGTGACGACAGTTAGGCAGGTCGATGCGACATTTAAGTATGCAGAAGGCGACTCGATCGACAGCAACATTTGGACGAAAATTTTCGAAAAGGATTACGGGCTCAAAGTAAAAAATCTTTGGACGGTAGACTCATCGCAATATCGACAAAAATTGAACGTTTCCATTGCTTCGGGTGACTTGCCGGATTTCCTCGAGGTCAATAAAGAAGAAATGCAAAGGCTTAATGAAGCCGGATTGCTTGAGGATTTGACAACCGTTTGGAAGCAATACGCAACCCCATTTGCGGTAGATGTGTTGAAACAGGATAATGGCATCGGTTTAAAGGCAGCAACCTTTAACGGTAAATTAATGGGAATACCAAGAACCTACTCCAATGGAGGAGTCAGCACGGCACAAATGATCTGGGTCAGAACCGATTGGCTGCAAAAACTGAACTTGCCTGAGCCTAAAACAATTGAAGATGTCGTCAAAATTGCTACCGCTTTTGCTAAGCAGGATCCGGATGGGAACGGGAAGGAAGATACTTTCGGCTTCGGTCTTAATAAGGAATTATTCTCCGGCCACGGTGTAATTGGAGGCTTTCTAAACGGATATAACGCTTATCCGGAAATTTGGACGAAAGATGCGAATGGCAAACTTGTCTTCGGCTCGGTACAACCGGCAATGAAAGCAGGCTTGAAGCAATTACAGGAATTATACAAAAGCGGACTTATTGATAAAGAATTTGCTGTCAAAACAACGACGAAGGTGCAGGAGGATGTGGCGGCAGGAAGATTGGGTCTAGCTTATGGGAGTGTCGCAGATGGTGGATATATTCAAAAGGAAAACCATACGAAAGATCCAAAGGCACAGTGGAAAGCATATCCGATAGTGTCCACGGATGGCAAAGCGGTCAATCCTCAATTGTTGGATACGGCTAATGTCTTTTACGTGGTGAAAAAAGGCGCTAAGCATCCGGAGGCTGCCATTAAGCTCATCAACATTTATTTGAAGCATTTCTACGAAACCAACTATAGTCCGAATCCGAATCCATTTATTACGGACCCCAAGACCGGTATTTTACCAGCGAAATATGCTCCTGTGGTGATCGATCCGCTAAATACGAATTTAGAGGCTTTTCTCAAGGTACAAGATGCGCTTAAATCCGGCGATGGCAGCAAGCTTGGATTTCCAGCGAATATTCATTTTGACAGGCTGACCAAATTCAAAGCGGGCGACGACTCCATGTGGTTCTCAAACGTTGTATTCGGAGCGGAGGGGTCATACAGTGTTATCAACCAATATAACAATAATAAGGTTGGCAAATACAATGACTTTGTTGGTGCTGCCACACCTACAATGGCGGAGAAGCAGGCTACGCTGAAGAAAATGCAGGATCAAACGTTCACCAAAATTATTATGGGCGAGGTTTCAATTGATGAGTTCGATAAATTTGTAGTGGACTGGAGGAAACAGGGTGGTGACGCGATCGAGAAGGAAGTTAATGATTGGTATAACAAAAATAAATAAATAGGCAGACATGGGAGGTGAGGGCAACCTTGCCTCCTTCTGTCCTTGGGGTCTGGAGGGGAATTATATGGTAGGTAAAAAATGGAGAATCGGACTCCCGTTACATCTGATGCTCATACCAGGGTTGCTTGCAATCCTCATATTCAGCTATATTCCCATGGTCGGAGTTGTGATCGCATTTCAGAAATACGTACCGGCCAAAGGCGTGTTCGGGTCCAAATGGATTGGATTGAACAATTTCAAATATGTCATGGATCTGCCAGACTTTTATCAAGTATTTTGGAATACCTTGTACATCGCCAGTATGAAAGTTGCCGTAGGTTTGATCGTTCCGGTCGTGATTGCCATTCTATTGAACGAGCTCCGCAAGGAAATCGTAAGAAGATGGGTGCAAACGCTCATTTATTTGCCCTACTTTTTATCATGGGTCATTCTGAGCGGTGTATTGTTGGATATTCTTTCACCTTCCCAGGGAATCGTAAATCAACTTTTGCAAGGAATTGGCATCAAGCCGATTTTCTTCCTTGGCGATAATAGATGGTTCCCTTTCACGTTGGTTATCTCCAATGAATGGAAGGAATTTGGTTTCAGTACGATTGTGTACATTGCTGCCATTTTAGGCATCAATCCATCGTTATATGAAGCGGCTGTGGTGGATGGCGCAAGCCGATGGCGTCAAACCTGGCATATTACGCTTCCGGGAATGGCACCGATTATCGTATTAATGGCGACGCTTAGCGTCGGTAATATTTTGAATGCAGGATTTGAACAAGTATTTAATTTATATAGTCCCATTGTGTACCAGAGCGGGGATATTATTGATACCTTCGTTTACCGAATTGGTATGGTCGATGCGCAGTATGGTGTGGCAACGGCAGTAGGCTTATTTAAATCCGTGATTTCGTTCATCTTGATTTCTCTGTCCTATGTACTCGCTTACCGCTTTGCCAACTATAGAATATTTTAAGGAGGAGATCATCTTGGTCGAGCGAATGACATGGTCACGAAAATTGTTTGTTATATGCAACTATATGCTGCTTATCGCGCTTGCTGGCATATGTATATTACCGCTTTTCTATTTGCTGGCTCTTTCCTTCAGTTCAAATAATGCCGCTGCTGCGGGTATGGTTAAGCTTTGGCCGGTTGATTTTACATGGAAAGCCTATGAGTTCATATTAAGCAAGCCGGAATTTACTCATTCTCTTCTCGTAACGCAACAGCGGGTGTTGCTCGGTGTTTCACTTAACATGGTATTGACGGTTCTGGTTGCTTATCCGTTATCGAAGGAATCGACCGCATTGAAAGGAAGAACCTTTTATGTGTGGATCTTTGTATTCACGATGCTGTTCAATGGCGGCATCATCCCGCTATATATGACCATTCGCACACTTGGCTTACTGGACTCGATCTGGGCTCTAGTTCTGCATCATGCGGTGCCGGTATTTAATATTGTGATCCTGCTTAATTTCTTCCGAAGTTTGCCGAAGGAATTGGAGGAAGCGGCCTTGATGGATGGTGCGAGCCATTGGAGAATCCTTTGGAGCATTTATGTCCCGCTGTCGGCGCCATCGCTTGCAACTGTGACATTGTTCTCAACGGTTGCACAGTGGAATTCTTGGTTTGACGGTATTTTATTTATGAACTCTCCGGAAAATTATCCGCTGCAAAGTTATCTGTACACGGTTGTAGTTGGACTCGAAACATTGATGAAGAGCACGACGGATCTAGAGCTGATTAATCTGGTTTCGGATCGAACGGCGAGAGCGGCACAAATTTTTCTCGGCGCCTTACCGATTCTGCTGTTGTATCCATTCTTGCAGCGTTATTTTACCAAAGGAATTGTGATGGGGAGTGTGAAGGGATGAGCAACGACGTTAGTAAATTAGACTCAGCTTTGAGGGTCGATGTCAATAATAATGAAGCTTGGAGATGGTACTCACCTCTTAAGGAGCCATTTCGTGTTACGGGACTGCCTTGGCTTAAACAAGATGGTGTCTACCGCAGGTTGCCATTAAAGCCGGAGTATCTAATTCGATCGGAAATGGATCGGCTAGCGAATTTTACAGCGGGCGTTCAAATTCACTTCCAGACGGATTCCCCGAAGCTATCTGTACGAGTTGTTTTGGCCGACAAAGCGAATATGTATCAAATGCCGGCTACTGGACAATGCGGCGTAGATTGTTACATTGGTTCACACGGAGAGCAGCAATTTGTAAACGTCACTCGTTTCGAACCTGCGCTTTCGGAATATGAAGCCATTCTTTTTGAATCGTTTGGAGATCAAATGAAAGAGATTACGTTGAATCTTCCTTTGTATATGGGTGTGAAGGAAATGTGGATCGGGATTGATCCATCCGCTTCGGTTGCTTGTTCCCCAGGCTTCGTTTCTGACAAACGAGTCCTTATCTATGGTACGTCCATCACGCATGGAGCTTGCGCATCTCGACCGGGAATGGCTTATCCCAACATCTTGAGCCGGATGTTTCCTCTTGAGTTTGTGAACCTCGGATTCTCGGGGAATGCTCAGGGGGAACCAGAATTAGCCCAAATCATCAGCGAAATCTCCGACCCTGCATTGCTTGTATTGGATTATGAGGGGAACACGCCCAGCACGGAACGTCTTAGAAAGACACTTCCTGAGTTTATTCGAATTTTTCGGTCTAGATATTCCGAAGTACCCATTCTGGTCATTTCACAAATCCGGTTGGCGAGGGAGGCGTTCGACGTAAACATGCTTCGACAACGGGAGGAGCGAAAGCAATTCCAGCAGGAAACGGTAGAACGATTGCGGCAAAGGGGAGATCAACATATCTATTTCTTCAACGGAGAAGAGATGCTCGGATTAGAATACGGGGAATGCACGGTAGATGGCATTCATCCGTCCGATTTGGGGTACAAGAGAATAAGCGAAGCGCTAAAACCATTGCTGGAAAAACTTTTACTTCCTTACTTCAAATGAGGTTTTCCTTCAAGTTCCATTAGGCAGATGAATAACGGTGCAGTATCATTTAGCGTAGGGTGATAAAAAATGTTCATTTCTCCTATGCTAGCGTACGACGCAAAAGATAATAAACCATTTAACAGTAAAAATCATATAGCGGAATTAAAATTAGATGGTCTAAGATGTATTATTTCCAATATGGATAAACTCTATGTTTATACGAGTCATAATAACTTGATCACAAATAAATTCCCAGAGTTGTATAAATGCCCCCTGCCTGAAGGAACAATACTTGATGGTGCATTAATGATTATTGATGAGCAAGGAAAACCAGACTTTGAAGCCATGTCGGCCAGGTTTTTATCAAGTAAAAACAAAACACCTGTGATATTCTGCGCATTTGACATCTTAAGATACAAAGGAATTGACGTCACGGGTCTAAATTTACTGGGGCGTAAAGAACTGTTGGACAAGGCGTTCATTGAAACTGAGAATTATAAAAAGGTTAAAGTGTTCGAAGGGAATGCAGTAGAATATTTTGAGCAGGTTCGCGGGCGGGGACTTGAGGGCATCATCATGAAATCTAAAAAAGAAAATTCCAAATACGAAATAGAAAAACGCTCCAAACAGTGGCAAAAAGTGATCAATTGGACTTATGCGGATGTGTACATATCCGGTTACAGAAAAAATAATTTTGCCTTATTGGCCTCTATTGATGCAGCTGACGGCTCCAAGTTCCCTGTCGGGGTTATAGAGTCCGGTGTAACACCAATTCACCAGACAGCTTTAGATAGTTTGAAGAATCGCTTAGTATTCAAGGAAGACAAGAATTTTGCTTATATGGAACCACGAATCATGGCAAAGATTAAGACAAGGAATTGGAGCAAAAACGGAAAACTTCGGTCCCCAGTATTCATAGAATTCGTTACCTGAGCATAAAAAAAGACTGAAATCACCAAGGAGGAAGTGGTGGTTACAGTCTTTTGTTTTGCTTACACATCACCAAAGGAATTAGCGTCTAATTCCGCCGGTTAGTTGTTGTTCGGCCAGTTGAACTAATCTTCGCGTAATGTTACCGCCGATTGCGCCAGTATCACGAGTAGCCATGTAGCCGTAATAACCATCTTGCGGAATTTGAATACCTAATTCTTGAGCGACTTCATATTTCATTTGATCAAGAGCTGCTCTTGCTTGTTGCACGACTAATGTATTGCTGTTTCTTCTAGCCATTTGATTCACTCCTTTTTTGTGGTGTAGGAGTATTTTGTGGATTAAATGGTTTTTTATTCATCTTACAAAAATTATTTTCGCAAAACTCATGAAATCATCTCTTTATATTCTTGACCTCACAGTCAACTATGTGTATGATTCACTTATGAGCAGACCAAGAGAATTTGATGTTGATAAAGTATTGAATCAGTCGATGGAAGTTTTTTGGGCCAAAGGTTACAAAGCAACCTCATTCGAAGATCTCACCAATAAGACTCATGTCAAAAAACAAAGTCTGTATGGCGTCTTTCAAGACAAACGCTCACTCTTTTTAAAAGCACTTGCCCTGTATCGAGCGCAGAATCTCGATTCACTTCGAGAAATGGTCGATCGCGGCGGGTCGCCAACGGAAATTCTAGACACCGTAAAATCCGCTTCACTTTGTTCGAAAAACGAAGATAGCCGCAACGGATGTCTAATGGTGAACACAGCGTTGGAGTTTGGAATGAGCGATGAGGAAGTAACCAAAGAAGTTGAAAAAATGTTTAGTGACGTCCAGCTTGTGCTTGAGGAAGTGATTAGTAAAGGGCAAGCAATAGGAGAGATTACGACACGCTTCACAAGCATAGAATTAGGAGCCTTCTTGGCTAATGCCTTGCGCGGTACCCGTATTCTAGAGAAAACAGGGGTGCCTGTGGAACAAATCGAAACCATTCTAAATACCTCGTTTGGATTATTAAAAAAATAAAACCGAATGCGCTTTTCAGTATAGAAGAGCAGGCGCATTAGATTCCATACACGGCGTTCACTCCTTGGGGTGAACGCCGTTTTTTCTTAATGTATAGGAAATTATGATAGATGCCGATCTGTGGATAAGTGTTGTAAAATGAAAACGGAAATGGAAGGGATACTTGTTGAGAGGCAGTCCCACGGGGACGTGAATACAGAATTACGGATATCCTCTAAAACCTAAAAGGAACGTCAGGGTGATCTTCCCAGCCGCTCCTTCTACTAAGTAGCCAAACAATAATTCTTAATCCATCTGTGAACATATTCTCTTATATTTGTTCCCAAACTCAACACGTACTGACATCACCAGATTTTAGCGGAACGTAGAAGCTTTATTTTTCTCAAAACGGCGTAATTCACGTTTTCGCGGAACGAGGAGCCTCTATTTCCCGCTTTCGAGGTGGAAAAACCGATAATACGCCAAAATAGCGCCCCTACGTTCCGCGTGCGGGTCCCGCATCGACATAATCACCGAATTAACGGCTCCTCGTTTCCCGCGATCCTAAGAGTTGCAACCTAAATGTTCGAAATCACTCCATGACCACTTTTTTACTGAAAGAAACATATGGGGTTCTCTCAATCATAATCTAGTATCAGAAGATTTGGACAAGACGACGCGGCGCTATACCCGATTCCAAATAAATTTTACGAGGAGTGATTGAGAGATGAACAAGAATAAAGCAAGAATAGCCTACCGTTTCGATCCACAAGAAAATCAACACGTAGAGCATCGCGAGTACCTGATCAAGAGGAGAAAGTGATACCTCCGAGCTTAATCATCATGGATGCGCGGGACTGTCTGCCGAGAAGTCGATTTACGGCTCCTCGGACTCTGTCGACGAGCTTCGGCTCGTGCTATAAGATTTCTTATTGACACAACCGCTGGAAAAAGATATATTCTTCAGTGTAATAAGTAATTATTACGATTTACCGGCAACAATGCCTAATAAATTACTTGTAGTTTAGGTTTCGACATAGGAATCGAGGATAGTCACAATCTCAAATCGTAATTTTTACATATAAAATCGAAAGGGGTTTGTTCATATGCTAGTTGCCTCCATGGACGAGGTGGAATTCGGTTACAATGACGTCCCTTGTATTCAAGACGCGAGTGTAGAGATTCAGTCGGGTGAATTTGTAGCTATAACGGGCCCCAATGGCGCAGCCAAATCGACCTTGCTGAAATTACTTCTTGGCTTGCTTGATCCTTGGAAAGGGAGTATTTTCTTGTCCTCGACCAATAAAGAGGGGACGAAGCTGAGAGTGGGTTACGTATCACAGCAAATCTCAGCCTTCAACAGTGGATTCCCTAGCACAATATTGGAGTTTGTCCAATCAGGTAGATATGCTAGCCGCTCCTGGTTTCGTAAGCTCGACAAAGAAGATGAAGTGCAGACGGAGAGAGCACTACGTCAGGTTGGGATGTGGGATTTGCGCAAGCGCAAGATCGGTGAGCTCTCTGGCGGCCAAAAGCAGCGTATTTGCATCGCCAGAGCGCTTGCACAGGAACCCGATATGCTTGTTCTCGATGAACCGACAACAGGGATGGATCAGGATAGCCGCTTTGGCTTCTACGAGTTGATGCATCATCAAGTGAAAGCTCATGGGCGAACCGTTGTTATGGTGACGCATGGCCTTGCCGAGGTCGCTCCCTATCTGGATCGTATCATTGAGCTGGAGAGGAAGGAGGATGGCGGATGGAAATGCTGCACTACGACTTCATGCAGCGGGCATTTTGTGCCGGTGGGTTAATAGCCATCCTAGCTTCGATTCTGGGTGTTTATCTGATGCTTCGCAGGCAAGCACTGATGGCTGATATGCTCTCCCATGTTTCCTTGGCAGGGGTTGCTGGAGGCGCGTATCTAAACATCAATCCAACCTTGACTGGATTTGTCGTAGCTACGCTGGGAGCAATAGCTGTTGAATATGTAAGGAGGTCCTATAAAACCTATAGTGAGATTTCGGTTGCCATCATCATGGTGGGTGGATTATCTACAGCAGTGATCATCATGAGTCTCAAGCAAAGCATTAATAAAGGCTTCTCCGCTTATTTATTCGGCTCTGTTGTTGCTGTGAATGAAACCGAGCTTCTCCTCATGTTCGTGGTAGCGGTAATCGGGGGCATCTTTTTCTATCTATTCCGTCGTCCGCTTTATCAGATTACATTCGATGAAGATACGGCTAAGACAAACGGGCTTCCTGTGAAATGGATCTCCCTGGGCTTTAGTGTCATAACAGGTATGATTGTATCTGCAGCTATGCCGATTGTTGGAGTGCTTCTCGTTTCGGCATTAATTGTGCTGCCCGCGGCACTTGCCATTCGCATTGCACCTAGTTTTACATCTGCACTTTTTATAGCTATGAGTATTGGCTTACTTGGTGTCATTTCCGGACTTACGGCTTCCTATCAGCTTAGTACACCCCCGGGAGGTACGATAGCGCTACTTCTCTTATTTATTCTTATTGCTGGCCTTGGTTTGAAAAAGGTAGTTCTAACATTTAGCAAAAGCAAAGCGAAAAATTCAATTGATACCATCCCTCGTATGTCCAAAGAAACGACAATTACATCATTCAATAAATAGTAGGAGGAAAAAACAATGAAAGAAATCTGGGTAATGAAATCATTTGCTTTTACCGTACTATCAGCTGCGCTCTTATCGGGCTGTGCATCTAAAACCGCTTCTAGCGATGGCAAATTAAATGTCGTTACAAGCTTCTATCCCATGTATGAATTTACTAAGCAGGTTGCAGGTGAACATGCCAATGTTATTGCTCTAATCCCGTCGGGAGCTGAACCCCATGACTGGGAGCCTAGTGCGAAAGATATGAAACAATTGAAGAACGCCAATGTGTTCGTTTACAACGGTATCGTTGAAGGATGGGCAGAGCAAGCACTTAAGAGCGCTGAGAATAAGAATCGTGTTGTTGTTGAAGCCATTAAAGGAATTGAATTAATGGAAGGCTTACCGGAAGAAGAGCATCAAGAGGATCACAAGAAAGAAGCGCATGGAGACAAAATCCTAGATCCGCATATTTGGCTAACTCCGGTTCTTGCTCAAAAAGAGGTTGAGGCCATAGTGGTGGGATTAACGCAAGCTGACCCTGCTAACAAAGAGGATTATCGAAAAAATGCGGATGCCTATATCGGAAAGCTCAAAGCCTTGGACGAGTCATTTAAAACTGGTCTTAAAAATGTAAAACGTAAAGAATTCGTCACGCAGCATGCTGCATTTGGTTATTTGGCCAAAGAATACGGGCTGACACAGGTTCCTATTGCCGGACTTTCCCCTGAAGAAGAGCCAGCTCCTGATAAAATGGCAGAGATTATTAAATTTGCAAAAGATAATAAGGTACAAACGATTTTCTTTGAAACCTTGGTAGATCCAAAGGTTGCGAATACAATTGCGAAAGAAGTCGGTGCGAAAACGGCTGTGTTGAATCCAATAGAGGGATTAACGGACGATGATAAAAAGAAAAACCTTGATTACATCGGTGTTATGACGAATAATCTTGAAGCATTGAAAAAAGCGTTAAATGAATAAATAGAAACATATGGTGCTTTTTTTATTCATTCAAATACGTAAAATTTATGAATAGAAAGAGGTTATGACATTGGTAGATCATAAAATACCTGTAACCGTCTTAAGCGGTTATTTGGGAGCAGGCAAAACAACGCTTTTAAACCACGTACTACATAATCGTGATGGCTTAAAAGTTGCCGTTATTGTGAACGATTTAAGTGAGGTCAACATTGATGCTGAGCTGATTAGAGAAGGCAACGGGCTTTCCCGCACGAATGAGAGCTTGGTTGAAATGTCCAATGGCTGTATCTGCTGTACATTACGTGAAGATCTGTTGAAGGAAGTAGAGCGGCTTGCTAAAGAGAATAAATTTGACTATATTCTTATTGAATCAACGGGTGTAGGTGAACCTTTACCGGTTGCGCAAACGTTCACCTATATGGATGAAGAGCAAGGGATTGATCTTACGCAATTTTGCC
Source organism: Paenibacillus phytorum (assembly GCF_013141715.1). GTDB lineage: Bacteria > Bacillota > Bacilli > Paenibacillales > NBRC-103111 > Paenibacillus_E > Paenibacillus_E phytorum. Next base: position 68,031 of record NZ_WHOA01000065.1, read on the forward strand.
GTCTCGACACGATGGTAACCGTCGTAGACGCCTACCGTTTCTGGACGGACTATTCTTCTGGAGAAACGCTCCTTGAACGCAGTCAAGCTGTGGGTGAAGAGGATACACGCGATGTTGTTGATCTTCTGATTGATCAAATTGAGTTTTGTGATGTCCTAATTTTGAACAAATGTGACATGTTAGAAGAAGATGAGCTTGTTGAGCTTGAGGGCGTGCTGCGTACATTGCAACCTAGAGCCAAATTCATTCGCTCGGTTCACGGGAAAGTTGCTCCAACAGATATTTTGAATACTCATTTATTTAATTTCGATGAAGCAAGTACGTCTGCAGGCTGGATGCGGGAAATGGAGAAAGAAACACATACACCTGAAACCGAAGAATATGGTATTTCTTCTTTTGTCTACGAAAGAATTCGTCCGTTTGAGCCTTCGCGGCTGATGAGTTGGATGGAGGATTGGCCGGCTGAGATCATCCGAACTAAAGGGATCATGTGGCTCGCAACGCGCAACGATCACGCCCAGAACTTAAGCCAAGCAGGTCCTTCTATTCGCTTCGGTCCAGCAGGGTATTGGGTGGCGGCGCTGCCAGTTGGCGAAAGAGAAGCGGATCTCAAAGAAGACGCAGATCAAATCAAGATCTGGGATGATACCTATGGAGATCGCATTAACAAGGTTGTATTTATAGGCATTGAGATGGACCGGGTTAGTATAGTGGCATCTTTGGATGCCTGCTTGTTAACGGATGATGAAATGCAAGGAGATTGGAATCGTTTCGAGGATGAGCTGCCGAATGCCATAATGGAGTTGGAGGAAGCCTGCCCTTTGCCACAATAAATTCAGCAATGATGTATGATAGGAGGTGAACAGCATGAGAGTCATTATTACATTGGCGTGTACGGAAACCGGTGACAGAAATTATACAACGACGAAGAATAAAAGAACCCAAACATCTCGTTTGGAGCTGAAGAAGTACTGTCCACGTCTAAAGCGTCACACGCTTCATCGCGAAACACGTTAATAAACCAAGAATTTCCCGGCTTACTTGTCCGGGTTTTCTGCTTTACGAAAGGGATTATAATTATCCCAAAGGAGGTTGATGGGTTTGATGAGTTTGAATACCAATGAGGCAAGAGAAGTCATTCTAAGTCATCACACGGATGCTCAGTGGCGCCGCCGCGAGCAAGAAGTATTGCAATGGGCGGCACGCGAGAAACAGCGCAAGCATGCTAAGAAGACCAAACTTCTCGGACATATCAACGTGGATGCGGAATTGTTTCCAGCCTTGATGTTACTTCAGCAGAAGCAAATAACGACTGAATTCTCTTGTGCAGGTGTAAGCCCACTTGACGAACCAGAAGACCATTCCCTGTATGCTTATCTCACGATTATAGCCTCTGAGCGAACAGAGCAATTTGTCCAATTGACCATGAAGCGCATGAGACATCGCTTATTGATTTCCTTTGAACCCGCAAGGAACCGATACGATCTTTCATCCTTTTACATAGGCCATAACCGTTCCTTTTGTCAGATGATCAAGCAATGTGCTGAAATTTTTGAGAATGAAGTTTAGGCAATGAAAACGTACAAAAATGAGTTACGACAAAATCGCTCACGGTTATGTAGCTTACAATCCAAGAACCTTACCAGGTGCGATTTCGAATCATTGATGGGGAGCATCCAAAGTACCATTTAGTGACCGAGCGTATGGAGCTTCCACGCTAACCAACAGTTTCAAGCACATTAGCTGCAAGGAGCTGTCCCAAAAGTCAAACATGACTAGGACAGCTCCTTTTTGATGCAGACTTTTTTATTTTGCCTTGTCAATCAGTGTGTTACCGTTAAAGTCTTTAATGATAATTCTGTCAGCGATGAAGGAGGAAACAGGATCAGGCCGGACAAAGAGATGCAGATTTCCTCCGCCTGCCGGGTATGGATCGACAGGAGTGTCAACGTCAATATACATGCCATACTGGCTCTGATTGTTACGGTTCGTTGAACCTTGGCCAACGATATCATAGTAATCTGCGATTTTTGTTTGTCCTTGGCCCTTCAGAATGATCCAGCGAATAGTGTTCTGCTGGACCGGGATGTTGATGTCAACTGTATTGCTTGTATCGGTGCGGAACGCTGCGGTGACCGTCGGTTGGCTATGAGGCAGTATTTCCATCGGGTTCTTGCTTCTGGATTCGTTATTGGTTTCGGAGGTTAGTCCTACCATGTAAGTAATGTGTAAATGGTCGGAATTCGCGCCGGTATGCCCCACATATCCAATCAGATCGCCGGCTTGAACCGTTTGACCCACCGTCAATCCCGAAGCGAATGCGCTAAGATGTAAATAACCGGTCCAATGTTTATTTCCGTGATTGACAAGGACTTTGTTGCCAGGACCTGAGCTGCCGTTATCCGGAGTAATATTAGTTACGGTTCCATCCATCATGGCATAGACAGGGGTGCCTTCCGGAGCATTTATGTCGATCCCGGCATGGTAATCGTAATCCCCGGGCCTGCGGGGACCGTATGGATAGCGGATTTCGTCCCCATTGACAGCAGTTGAAAAGCTTAGAGGCCAATAGACGCTGCCTGTAGGCGGGGCCACAGGAGTAACTCTAGCAATATTCGAATCGGCACTTGTGCCGGCGGAGTTGGTAGCGTTGATGGCAAAGTAATATATAGAGCCGTTTGTCAAGCCTGATTTGGTAAATGTCGTATTGTTTACTCCGCTTGCCACAGTCGAATAAGACCCGGTCGAGGATGTTTTCATCTTAACCGTATAGCTCGTATTGCTGCCCGATGCTTCCCAAGCGAGAACAGCTTGTCCATCACCCGCTACTGCTATCAATGCGGTCGGTGCAGCTGGAACCGCACTTGGTTTGGCTGAAACAGCGCTGGAATACTCACTTGTGTTACCCTCGGAATCGATAGCCGCCACCTTATACCAGTATGTAGTCTCGTTGTCTACCGCGGTATTGGTAAAAGACGTCGATGTAATATTGTTGGCAATGTGCTTGTATTTGCCATCGCTGGAGGTAGCCCGTGAAATCTTATGTTTAACAGCGCCGGATACGGCATTCCAATATAGAGTCACTTCGCCATTCCCGGAATTAGCCTTAAGTCCGGTGGGTGCGGGAAGTGCAGCAAGGACATTCGTATTAAATAATACAAGGAAAAGTACGCTCATCAATAAACTCCAAAAAATGCTTTTCTTTAATAAGCGCTTCTGCTTCTGTAACGTAGACATAAAATCTCCTCCTAATCGTATCGAACTATAGATCCTGTAAAACGACCTAACTTACAAATCCATAGAATAGACGTTAGTAAAACTGGAAAACTAATGTAGAGCTCATGGCCTCACCTCCTTTCTAATAAGCAAGTATTGAACAGGAGAATCTTGTAAACGCTTTCTTTTTTTGAATTGTAACATTGAAAATTTCTTATATGAAATACGAAATACTTATATTTCTATAATTAGGGGTTATATATTCGCCTAATCATTTTCAAAAAAATAACCCCATGCCTTTATGAAAGGCAAGGGATTAGTTGATATGTTTGAAATGATATTTTTAAAAGTAGAACGTGTACCTTACATTAAATTTCTAGTAAGCCGAATATCTGCCATGGTTAACAAACCAACCTGATTAGACGAATGCATCGTTTTTGCAGTGTTAACTACAACATTGATGGTAGCGGTGTCGCCAAAAATACCTTGTGGGACTACAAACTCTACAGTACCCATATCATTCGTTTCCAGAATGATCCTGTCCTCCGTAACAACGTCTACAGACATGATCAGGTCCAATTCAATAGGTATTCCTTCCTTCGTAGAACCCGTTGAATTTTGATGCAAGCCGTTTACTTCATTTTTACTTAAGGGTCCTATTGCTAAGACAGTGTCTTCTTGGGAAATGGTTGGTTCAATTTTATTAATAACTTCGGTTAAGGTCAGATTCAAACCATAAGCAACAAGACGCAATGATTCCTCAAGTCCGACATGACCTATGCGGTCGTTTTGTGCAAGCTGGTGAAATTCTTCCGGTGACATACCAATACCCACTTTTTTCTGCAGGGGAATACGGCGTTTGGAGACATCTACCTTACGGTAAACTTTAATTTTGGACAACGATTGCGTCACAGAAGTGGAAAATAAAGTCATAGAATCCATGATATATCCCGGATTAACTCCGGTACCAATTACAAACTGTCTTTTATCGCGAGCATAATGATCAATTTCTTTGGACAAATCCGAATAGCGGTGCCATGGATAAGCTAATTGTTCACAGGTAGAAATGACGGAATATCCTTGATCAAGTAACTGCTTGATTTGCGGCCAAACCTGTGGCAGGTTAGATCCTGTTGCATGGAGTGCAAGTTTGCGCCCCTCCAGCCGTGCCGTATCGATTTCATCTAAATTCTGAACAACATTAATCCCCACAGCAGTGCTCTCTGCTAGTTCTCCGACATCCCTTCCGATTTTTTGAGGATCAATATCAACCGCACCAATTAACCGAATATGATCGGATTGCAAACAGCTTTGCATAATTTTGATGCCTATTGGACCTAAGCCATAGGAAATGACATTCATTTTTACAGTATTCATGAACCTTACCCCTCTCTTAATTGGTTTTCATGAACAATGTAACATCATCAGAAATAAAGCGAAAATATGAATATATTATACATTTATAATCAGGGGTTATAAGTAGAATTATGCCAGGTCCTCAAGGTTGAGAGTCGGTATTTGCCATTAAAAAAACAGCATCCCGATTCATGATAGATGCTGTCCTACGGTTTGAGATGATAATGTCTTGGATTTCATAGACTCTTTTGTAGTGTAATGTGGTAAATGCTCCAATATAGACAATGCGTCCTTCGTAATTAAAGGTACGCTTACGTCGTTCCAAATGACAGAAATCGAACTGAAAAGAGACAGGTTTTTCAATGCAATAGCTTTGATCTTGTAAGAATTTAAAAGTTCCAGCATATCCTGCGGCATTAAGGTAATCCCGATTCCATTGGAGATCAGATTGGCAATGGTCAGAATTTCCGGCCCGGCCCCGATGGTTTTTGGAATGAATCCAGCGGTAAGGCAGGCATGCTCCAGCAAATAATAAAGAGACGGCGAATGCTTAGGGTCATAATGTAAAAAAGTTTCGTTTTTAAGCTCGTAAAGATCGATCTCATCTTGTACGGCTGCCGGATGCTGGCAGGATAAAGCCACCTTCATAGGATGCTTGGAAAACTCTATCCACTTAAGCGGCGGCTGTATCGTCTGTTTGAGGTCTATCGGAGTTCGGATAAAGGCGAGATCATATTCGCTTTTCTGTACAAGCTCGGCTGCGTGAACGGAGGTTGTTTCCTTGATATAAAATTCGATTAACGGATGCTCTTCTTTTAATTTTTTAATAAGGTAAGGGACCATATTGCTTGCAGCGGATGGAACGGTTGCGATTCGAATAGTCGTTTGCGGGACAGTTCCGGATTCCACAAGCTGAGAGATGGTTTTTTCAATGTTATCGAATGAGGGTAAAAGATTTTTATGAAGATAATCGCCTTCTGCGGTCAATGTAACGTTTCGGGTCGAACGGTTCAACAGTTTAATGCCGAGTTCTTTTTCGAGCGCTGTGATTTGCTGGCTCAATCCGGGCTGGGAAATATGCAATTTCTGGGCTGCATGGCTGAAGTTAAGACAAAAAGCGACTTCCATAAAATAACGTAATGACAAATAACTTACTTGCATATGAGATTTCTCCTAATATATGACAATATGATTCGACAATTTATTATAGCATTTCAATCTGCTTTTGTAACCGGAATTGTTCGAAACGCTATCAGGATAACGATAATTAATAATTTCTACTTATATATTTATAAGGAAGCAGTATTTCCAATTTCTCTCATGTCGTATTAAACTATAAACATATTAAAGCGTTTTCATAAGCGCTGTGAGAGGGGAAAGAGTATGGGGAAAATAGCCTTTAATAAAGGAGAAAATATTATACTGCGTATTGAAATGGACTCTCATATCAAATTCGGTGAGGTTGCGACAGGCATTACAAGGGCAGGGGGGGACATCATAGCCATTGATCTGGTAGACGCGGGAAAGAATATTTCAGTAAGAGACCTCACGATAAATGTCGCCGAAGGGGGGCAAATCGGTGAGATTGAGGAAGCGGTTTCTAGAATCCCAGGGATAAAGCTGATCCATGTATCCGACCGTACCTTTCTGCTGCATCTTGGTGGGAAAATTTCGACAGTGCCCAAAAGCCCGGTTCAAAACCGCGACGATTTGTCCCGGGTGTATACACCGGATGTAGCCAGAGTATGTATGGCGATCAAAGAAGATCCTGCTAAAGCATTTACCCTCAGCATCAAGAAAAATACAGTAGCTGTGGTCTCTGACGGAAGCGCTGTTCTCGGGCTTGGAAACATTGGGCCCAGTGCAGCTATGCCGGTCATGGAAGGAAAGGCGGTCCTGTTTAAACAATTTGCGGGAGTAGACGCATTTCCGATCTGTATCAGCACGCAGGATACGGAAGAAATTATCCAAACTGTAAAGCATATAGCCACCGTATTCGGCGGGATTAACCTTGAGGACATTTCAGCGCCACGGTGTTTTGAGATTGAACAACGGCTGCGTGAAGAATTGGATATTCCGGTTTTTCATGATGACCAGCATGGGACAGCGGTTGTCATGTATGCAGGGTTGCTCAATGCTTTGAAACTCGTGAACAGATCTATGGAGGAGATCAAGGTTGTTGTATGCGGAGTTGGCGCTGCCGGGGTGGCTTGTACCCGTATGCTGCTTGCGGCAGGTGTAAAGGAGATCGTGGGCGTTGACCGGCGGGGGATACTGACCGCTGACCAAAAGTATGATAATCCGATGAAGGAATGGTTCGCAATGGAAACGAATCCAAAGCGGCTTTCGGGCACCTTACGCGATGCGTTAAGAGGAGCAGATGTATTTATCGGCCTTTCCTCTGGAGGTTTGTTAACGAGAGAGGATGTCATGACGATGGCAGCAAATCCGATCGTGTTCGCCATGGCCAATCCCGATCCGGAAATTGTCCCGGAGGATATCGAAGATATCGCTGCGGTAATTGCAACAGGACGATCGGATTATCCGAATCAAATCAACAATGTGCTTTGTTTTCCGGGAATATTTCGTGCAGCTTTGGATTGCAGAGCAGTCACAATCAATGAAGAAATGAAGTTTGCAGCAGCGGAAGCTATCGCCTCGATCATTACTGACGAGGACAGAAGCAAGAGTCATATTATACCAAGCGTATTTAATCAAAAAGTGGTTAGCGCAGTTCGGAACCGGGTAATTGAAGCGGCTATTCGTACGGGTGTAGCCAAAAAAGTGCCGAAGGATTTCCGCTAACAAAGATATATAAACTCGTGGTATTTTGCAGAAGGAGAGTATGAATTGAAACCTATTATTGGAATTACATCGAATATCAGAGATGAGAAACTGCTGACCACCGGGTTGAGTAATATTCGTGCAATTGTAAAAGCGGGCGGAGTGCCGATCGTGTTGCCTAATTTATCGGAGGATTCAGAAGTAGACCGGCTGGTGGAATCAATTGACGGCTTATTAGTTACTGGTGGAGGAGATGTTGACCCCAATATTTTCGGAGAAGAACCTCATCCGGAGTTAGGTGAAGTATGCCCTGAAAGGGATCTTTTCGAAATTATGTTGATAAGCAAATTTTTGAAATTAGACAAACCAATCCTGGGCATCTGCAGAGGCAGTCAAATGATTAACGTTTCTGCTGGCGGGGATCTCTTTCAGGACATTTATGCCCAACATGATCATCAGCTTTTGCAGCATAGACAAAACGCGCCCCGGAGCCACGTAACGCATTTTGTAGATGTTGATGAAAACTCGCTGCTCCATCAAGCTGTTCAATCCACCCGTTTTAAGGTGAACAGCTACCACCATCAAGCGGTAAGAAAAGTTGCTGAAGGTTTTGAAGTATGCGCAAGAGCCAGTGATGGTATCATTGAGGCATTTGAGTGCAAGACGCACCGTTTTGTTTTGGGCGTGCAATGGCATCCGGAAAATTTGACCGACAAGAACGATATTTACTCTCTGAAACTGTTTAATGCTTTCGTCCAGGCTTGTCAATTTTAGTTATCCGGCTTTTCTTTATTGTGGCTGTTGTTATGTTGTGAAAAAAATAATAGGGGGATATATATATATATGAAGCATTCTATTAAAGCCGCTCTTTTATGTTTTATTGCATTTGCAGTTTTGCTGGCGGGTTGTACCACTAGTAAGAATAATACGGCTCAACCCGACAAGAAGGATGAAAAGCGTCCACTGACAATCGCGCTGCCTACAGAGGTCAAATCCATGGATCTTTACGCCCATAATGATTTTGTAACATGGATGGCAGTCAATAACATGTACAATACATTATTAAAACGCGACGCTAAAGGAAACATCAGCACTGATTTAGCAGAAAGTTATAAAAAAGTAGACGATACGACATGGGAATTTGATCTTAAAAAGGGCATTAAGTTTCATAACGGCATAGAAATGACTGCAGAGGATGTCAAGTTTTCCTTCGAAAGAGCAGTTGCTGAGAAAACGCTGGGCGAAAGTGTATATTACAAATCAATTAAAGAAGTGAAGATTATTGATCCTTACAAGGTACAATTTATTACGGACGGACCAAACCCACTTTTCTTGAGTGTCATTGCCCGCACAAGTGCTGCAATTTTACCGAAAAAATACATAGAAGAAAAAGGAATGGATTCCTTCAACCAGCAGCCTGTTGGAACAGGACCGTTTAAGTTTGTTGAGTGGAAAAAAGGCAGCTACCTTAAGTTGGAGCCTTATGAGCAATACTTTGAAGGTGCCGCAAAAGATTGGAGCCAGGTAGTGTTCCGTATTCTTCCTGAAGGCTCGACAAGAGTTGGAGAGCTTTTAACGGGTGGAGTGGATATTATTCCCTCAGTCGGCAGCAATGATTGGCCACGTGTGAAAGGAAATGATAAAACCGGGATCGTAAGCGGTGCTTCGAACCGTGTAGCATTTCTTGTTCCAAAAGTTACTAGTCCAAAATCTCCAATGGCAGATCAGAGAGTCAGGGAAGCCGTTGAGTTGGCAATAGATAAAAAGCTGATCATTGATAAATTATTAGGCGGTTTGGGTACTACGACGCGAACACGCATTACGCCAGGTAATTTCGGGGCAAATCCAAAATTGTTCAATGTTGCTGTATATGATGAAAAGCGTGCTAAGGAATTATTGAAAGAAGCAGGATACGAGAATGGCTTGGAACTGACGATGCAATCGACCACAGGACGTTATGCAAAAGATAAGGAAGTTACTGAGATGATAGTCGGTATGCTGGCTAAAGTAGGTATTAAGGTGAAATTGGAATTACTTGAATTTAGTGTTTATGAAGAAATAAGAAAAGTAAACAAAGTCAGTGATTTACATATGGTTTGGTTGGCTAACTCTAACTTCGATGCTTTCACTATGGTCAGCGAGCATCTCACTTCGGTTAGAAGCTTAACTAATTTGGGTCTTAGCAGTCAGGAGTTGGAAGAGATATTGAAAAAAGCTGAAAAGAACATGAATCAAGATGAAAGGGACTCTCAGTATCAAATGGCACAACAAGTGGAAGCGAATCAATTTTTGAGATTGTACCTGTATCTGGAGCATAACAGCTACGGAGTAAGTAAATCTGTGAACTTCACCCCTCGTTTAGATGAAATGTATAAAGTATACGAAATTTCAAAACATTGATATTTGCTTATTTAAAAGCTGATCTTTCAATAGGGGCAATATTTATGCCCCTATCTTTTCAATATTACTTAACAGCTTGTTCGCATAATAACATAAGGAAGTGAATTCCATGAGAAGTTATGCTCTAAGACGATTGGCACAGATGGTTCCCGTGTTGTTGATCATCGTTTCTATCGTATTTGTCTTGATGCACTTATCCGGGGATCCTGTTGCATTAATGCTTCCGGAGGACGCTACCCAAGAAGATATGGATGCACTCCGGAAAGTTTTAAATTTAGATAAACCATTCTATGTTCAATATGCGACCTACTTATGGAATGTGCTGCATGGTGATTTCGGTAAATCATTCCGGTTTAATCAGGATGCGCTGGAGTTGGTGCTGGAAAGGCTGCCTGTTACATTAGAGTTGGCTGTAGCCGCCAAAATAATCGCAATTTGTTTGGCAGTACCGCTTGGAATCTTGTCCGCAACACACAAAAACTCTATTCTCGAACTTTTTGTAACGACAGGGACCGTTCTCGGAAAGGCGATGCCCCATTTTTGGTTTGGGATTATGCTTGTTCTCGTGTTCGGTGTCAACCTTCAGTGGTTACCGGTTTCGGGAAGCGGCACATTCTTACATCTCATTCTGCCGGCGATTACGCTTGGATTCGGTAATGCCGCTTATATTGCCCGGTTAACTCGTTCGAGTTTACTTGACTCCTTACATCAGGATTACGTTAGAACGGCAAAGAGTAAGGGATTAAAGAATTCTGTTGTCATCTACAAACATGCATTCAGAAATGCTTTGATTCCAGTCGTTACGATCATTATGATGCAGATTGGCGGTATGATCGGCGGTGCTCTAGTTACGGAAGCCATCTTTGCATGGCCAGGATTAGGCCAATTAATTGTACAATCTGTTAATTCAAAAGACATGGCAGTTGTACAAGCTGCTATATTTGTTGTGGCCGTGTCCGTCATATTGATTAATATTGTAACGGATATTCTTGTCGGATGGCTCGATCCGCGTATCAAGTACAGATAAGGGGAGAAGACGGATGATAAGTAGTGAGCAAGCAGTTCCGGCGAGTCGACTCATACAGAAAAACAAAAAAGAAAATCACCGTATCTTCTTTTGGTTTAGATTGTTGCTCAAAAGTAAAACAGGTACGATCGGCTTTGTAATTATGTCAATCGTTATCTTTACGGCGTTATTTGCACCGTGGTTGGCTCCTTATGATCCTTCAGAACAACATATAACCGATATGCTTGCCCCTCCTTTCTGGTTGGATGGCGGAAGCATGCAGTATGTTCTTGGTACCGATAACTTGGGCAGAGATTTGTTAAGCAGAATCATATACGGCTCCCAGGTTTCTTTGGTTGTAGGATTATTCGCGATTATTGTGGCGGGTGCTATCGGTTTATCCATTGGTTTGATTGCAGGTTATTACGGCGGATGGCTGGATAATGTTTTTATGAGATTAGTTGATTCTTTTTTGGCTATTCCTAACATTCTGTTTACTCTAGTTATATTGAAAGTAACCGGACCCGGTATGTTTACTCTTATTGTTGTGTTGGGTGTCACGAATTGGGTAGTTTATGCAAGGGTTATCCGAAGCGAGGTATTAAGTCTAAAAGAAAGAGAATTTGTCAGAGCCGCAAAATCGATTGGAGTACGTGACGGGATGATTATGATCCGACATTTATTACCAAATGTGTTTTCATCCTTTTGTGTGCTGGGGACATTAAGCATGGCGACCACCATTATTTCGGAAGCTTCACTGAGTTTCTTGGGTTTAGGCATTCAACCTCCCACCATTTCTTGGGGCGGAATGCTGAGCACCGGACGTGAATACTTGGCTACTAATTGGGGGCTCGCAACTTTCCCCGGAATAGCCATAACTATCACGACGCTAGGTATCATATTTTTGGGCGACTGGTTGCGTGATATTTTCGACCCTCGTTCTCAAGACATCTAATAGTAGGCATCATTCATGGAGGGAGGAGAAATACAATGAAAGAACCTATTTTACAAGTTAATGGATTAAAAACTTACTTCTTCACGGATAACGGCGCAGTGCCGTCTGTTGACGACGTTACTTTCACATTACAAGAGGGGGAAACACTTGGAATTGTGGGGGAATCTGGATCAGGCAAAAGCGTAACCTCCCTTTCTATTATGGGGTTGATTGAAAGTCCGGGAAAAATTGTTGAGGGAGAAATTCGTTTTCGGGACCGGGATTTATTGAAATTAAGTCATCATGAGATGCGGAAGATTAGAGGCAAGGAAATCGGTATGATCTTTCAAGAGCCTCTGACCGCATTAAATCCGGTTTTCCGTATCGGCCATCAGATTCAGGAATCACTTATGAACCACAATAACATGAACAAGACAGAGGCAAAGCAACACGCTTTGGAGCTGTTAAACAAAGTTAAAATACCCCGGCCTGAAAGTGTATACGAATCATATCCCCACGAACTAAGCGGTGGTATGCGTCAAAGAGCGATGATTGCGATGGCGATTTCCTGCAATCCTAAAGTGTTGATCGCTGACGAACCGACAACCGCCTTGGACGTTTCTATACAAGCGCAAATTTTGAAAATAATGAAAGAAATTATTCAGAATGAAGGTAATTCCATAGTCTTGATTACTCATGATTTGGGTGTAATTGCTGAAATGGCAGACAGAGTTGTCGTTATGTACGCAGGCCAAGTTGTCGAACAATGCAGCGTATATACATTATTCAAGCATCCAAAGCACCCTTATACGCGGGGGTTGTTAAAAAGCATACCAAAGTTGCACAATATCCTGGAATCCTTGGATTCCATAGAAGGCTCGGTCCCTAACCCGTTGAACATGCCGGAAGGTTGCCGCTTTCATCCGCGTTGTTCCTTAGCAACCGGGGCATGCAGCCGTAATGAGCCGCGTTTAACAGAATTAGCGTCGGATCATCAGGTTAGATGCTTAATGTATCAGGAAGAATTCGAAAAAGAATGGACGGAGAAGAGGTGATGATAGTGGATACGAAAGAACAACGCAAAGTGCTCCTGAAAGTCCACGAGTTGAGCAAGCATTTCGAAATTACCAAGGGCTTCATAAAAAGAAAAACGCAAATATTAAAAGCGGTAGATCAAGTGAGCCTCACTGTTTATGAGGGTGAAACTCTTGGTATTGTGGGTGAATCGGGATGCGGAAAATCGACGTTGGGGAATATGATTATGCACTTAATAGAGCCTTCCTCCGGGAAAATATTGTTTGAGGATACTGATCTTAGCGAAATGTCACGCGAAACGCTTCGCAAAAAACGAAAGGATATTCAAATGATTTTTCAAGATCCGTTTTCATCATTAAATCCTCGTTTGAAAATATTTGATATCATAGCTGAACCGCTCCGTACTCACGGGATTGCTAGTGGGGATAAATTGGAAGAAGAAGTACATAAGCTTCTGGAAGCGGTGGGCTTATCTGCGGATTTTGCAAAGAGGTTCCCTCATCAATTTAGCGGCGGGCAGCGTCAAAGAATAGGAATAGGACGAGCATTATCCTTGAAACCTAAATTGATCGTTTGCGACGAACCGGTGTCCGCTCTGGATGTGTCCATACAATCACAAATACTTAATCTTCTTTCCGTTTTACAGAAGCGTTATAAGCTGACATACATTTTCATCGCTCACGGCCTTCCGGCAGTTGCCTATATTAGCGATCGCATTGCAGTTATGTATCTTGGAAAAATTATGGAAATTAGCAAAAAGGAAGATTTGCTTAACCGTCCTTTACATCCTTATACCGAAGGGCTTCTTGCCTCCGTACCCGTTTCGGATCCGGAACTTCGCGGAAAAGAGAAGAAAGCATTGGAGGGGGAAACTCCAAATCCGTTAAATCCACCTTCAGGCTGCAGATTTCATACCCGCTGTCCCTACGTACAGGATCGGTGCCGCGTAGAGGAACCGCAGTTACGTCAGATAGGTTTGGATCGATCCGTTTCATGCCATTATCCGCTTGGGGAAATAGAGGCGTCACTTTATGGGTAATCAGCATCAGTATGGTATCAGTTCAGCACATCCTCTGGCGACGGAAGCGGGGATGTCCGTATTAAAGGCCGGAGGCAATGCGGCAGATGCCGCTATCGCGGTTTCGTATATGTTGAGCGTGGTCGAACCTTATGCTTCCGGGATCGGGGGAGGCGGTGTCATGCTAATATTGCCTGCAAAGATAGAAGAATCGGTAGTGTGTGATTACCGGGAAGTTGCACCTTTGTCGGGAATTATCTCGCAAACAGAGATTGGGGTCCCGGGCTTTGTAAAAGGCATGGAGAAGGTGAATGAATTATTCGGTACTTTGGATATGGTAACCTTAATGGATCCTGCTATAAGCGCTGCTGAAGCGGGTTTTGCCTCCGGTGGAGCCTTACATCGGCAATTGGTGAATTCTCCACAATTGATTGCAGAACAGCATCCAAGCTTTTTTCCTAAGGGGGAAGCTATTCGTCAAGGAGAATGGCTGAAGCAGCCAGTACTTGCAAAGACGATGAGAGCAATTCGTGATAACGGCTCCGATTGGTTGTATCAGGGCGAGCTGGGGCAACAAATTTCGGCTATGGTAGACGGAATGACACAAGACGACTTTCGGGACTATCGCGTGTCCATGAAAAAGCCGATCTACAGTGAATACGACAATTACGATGTGATCACAACACCTCCGCCTTTCGGAGGTGTAACGTTGATCCAAGCGTTAAAGATCAGTGAGCTGCTGGAGCTGCACGAGCAGCAGAAGCAATCTATCCCTTATATACATCAATGGGGCGAGGTCATAAGGAAATGCTATGAGCTGAGAAAAAGCACAATGGGCGACCCGGACTTTTGTTCTCCACCGGTAGAAAGGCTGATTAGCCGTGAGCTGATCGGCTTTTTGGCTGACAACATCAGACCGGACATCATATCAGAGATACCGGCTACTCTGGACGATGTTGCTAATACAACTCATTTTTCCATTGTGGATAAAGATGGAATGTGTGTGTCTGCGACAAATACAATAGGCGGTTTTTTTGGTCCGGGCATTGAAACAGGCGGATTTTTTCTCAATAATCAAATGCGTAATTTTACGAATGATGCAATCTCCCCTAATCAGGTGCAGCCGGGAAAAAGGCCTCAAAGTTACGTGTGTCCGACGATCGTACGAAACCGTGAAAGAACCATTGTGATTGGCTCGGCAGGAGGCAAGCGTATCCCTATGATACTATCTGTCATTTTGGAAAACGTTATTAAAAAAAAGATCGGCCTCG